>CAYRAX010000136.1:5254-7373 GCA_964422285.1 uncultured Chthonomonas sp. | reverse complement strand
AGCCGACCATCATCATCGAGCAAAAACGCGGGATCCCAGGCTCCCACTTTGAACTCGTGCACGGCTTCGGTCCAGTTATCCGTTCGCGGGTCGCTGGATTTCCAGATCGGAAAATCTTTGGTCATCGCCGAGCCAATGACGTACATTTCTTCGCCCATTACGAATACTGCCGGCGCGCAGAGTTCGTCGTAAACCTTGTGCTCTGGACGCAGGAATTTCCGCGGCACAAAGTTCCAGTTGAGCATGTTTGGGCTCCACCAATATCCCCATTGATTGGTTGAAAATAGGTAGTAATTGCCCTTGAAAACCAAGATCACTGGGTCGGCGGTTGCGCGGTGCTTGCCCTGAGTCACAAAGTTGGGGATCGGGCAAAAACCGTAATCCAAATTCATGGGATTGCAATAGGTTTTTTGCTGCGCGAGTCCCGAAGCGGCTAGGCAACACGTTGCTACGATTTGATTCGCGAGGAAAATCATCGTAGCTTGACTTTACCGGTCTTGCGTTGCGCTCGGCGGTCAGTCGTCTATGGATTTTTCGCGAAAAGCGTTATTATTGAAGTTGCCATGCCTTACGACGAAACTTGTGCTGACCAAATTCGCGGTGCCCTTGTGAAGTTGCCGCTCCAGCCCGGAGAGACACTTGGAGAGACCAAAATGTTTGGTGGACTCTGCTTCACTTTGAACGGCAAAATGCTCGGCGGTCTTGAAAAGTCACGCCTGATCATTAGGCTTGACGATGCCCAATATGCGGCGGCAATCGCCGAAAATCGCGTTACGCCGATGGACTTGACCGGCAAACCGCTACGCAATTACGCGTTTGTCAATGAAGGAGAATGGAGTACCGCGGAGGCACTTCTCGAATGGTTTCTGCTTGCGGGTCAATTTGTTCGGGAGCACATGCTGGTGGACAGAAAACCCAAGAAACGCAAGAAGGCTTGATCGGCGCGCGGTTCGGATTGTCTCCCCTAAGTCCACCTCATGTTCGTGAGGTGGACTTTGACCGGAGCCCGTCAGGGATTAACGCGTACAGACAGTAGCAACGCGGGTGAGTCACTGAGGCTGGCGTAAGAGTGCGTCTCCGTTCCCCAAAATTCCATGCTCTCGCCTTCGAGCAGGTCATAAGCAACGTCAGAAACGGTGACTCGCGCGGTGCCTTTGAGCACATATATGAACTCCTCGCCGGGGTGCGAGCGTGGCCGCGTCGGGTGATGCACTTCGATCAGCGTAGGCAGGAGCTTTCCGGTCTCCAAACGGCTCTGCAAAAGCATCAGCGGGTTCAAACCCTTTTCTCGAGCCGCCCGCTGCCGGTCAGCGTCTCCGATCTGGCCGTCGCCGTCCAAGTATCCCGAACCATAGGAATTCAGTTCATGCCACCGATCATCCGCGCGCCGATGGATCGCAACCGTGCCGGGACCAGCTGCTGCCAAACGGTCGATGTGAATTCCTAGAGCCTCGCAAACCTTTAGTAATGTTACGTGCCTGAACTCAGCGCCAGACTCCAGCCGCACCACAGAATTCGCTCCCAGATTCGCCGCTTTGGCGAGCGCACGAATCGACAGTCCTTGCGCGAGCCGCTCCCTTTTGATTCGCGCACCGACGACAGTTTTCGGCAGGTTCGTCAGCAACTCGGAAGCTCGATGCTCCAGCTTGAGAAGATCGCTTTCGCTCATTTTTTCACCGAACGGAACAATTGGTCGTTTCTAATGGGTACAGTATCCATATGAGTACAATGCTTATTTCGCTTATTGTCGGAGTTTCGCACATAAACGTAGAGACGCGCACCTTGATTTATGAAAATGAACCTGGCAAGCCCGCTGAATATCAGCTTTTCGAGCGCATCGTTTCCGCCAAGGGGATCTCGCTTATTACAAAAACAATTGTGCCCGGAGACGATGTTTCATTTGCTCAATTGGATTTCACGCTTGATGGAACACCGCTCAAGACGCGGCAAGAGGGCCAGTGGAACGATCGCTGGAACATCTTTGAAACGACGTACAGCGCGCATTCGGCAACGCAAAACATCAACGGCGAGTGCACGACAACCAAGATGGAAGCGAGCGCGCTACGAAATCCTCAAGTCCTTTGGTTTTGGAAAACCCATCCCAAGATCGGCGATTCCA
>CAYRAX010000136.1:0-5244 GCA_964422285.1 uncultured Chthonomonas sp. | reverse complement strand
CTTTACCTATGAGGCCGATGAGACGATGAGTCTGAAAGGTCGCAAAGTCACCCTGCATCGAGTACGAGAAAAGCCGCTCAGCGCACCGGACGGCGTTTACACAATTTGGTGGTACGACGACCAGGGCATGGGCGTCAAGCGATATCACAAAACAACCACCAGCGAATATAAGACCGAACTCTATTCGTGGCGCTAAATTCGGCGGCATAATGGTTTTCGATATGAAATTCCTGGTAAGCATCCACCATCGAGACGACTATGACGCCGCCGCGCACGAAGACGCCGCCGTTGTCCGCGACATCGATGACCTCAACGACGAGATGATCGCCGCGGGCGTTCGACAGTTCGCGGGTGGACTGCACCGCGCACACACCGCAAGGTCGCTACGAAGTTTGGATGACGGAAGCGTCACCATGACTGCAGGGCCGTACTTACCCGGCGAGGAGCACGTGGCCGGATTTTGGATTCTTGAGTGCGCAAGCATGGATGAAGCCACGGAATGGGGCAGGAAAGCCGTGATCGCCTGCCGAGCCCCGGTCGAAGTTCGCCAGTTCCATTGATCTTTGCTCGGGCAATTTCGCCTTACTTGTAGTGTGTTTGTGCGCTTGCGCCTGCAGCGCGTGCAGCCTGCTCTAGCATTAAGCTGGCTACTGCCTGCTTTCCAGTCACCTACACACGTCTTTAGAACCCTAGAAGCCAGGACCAAAAAAGCCACGGTGCGTCGCCAAAGTTGCTGAACTTTGTTGTGGCCAGGCCAATTTTGGGCACCTGAAAGGCACCGTTCGGACCCCAAATTAAAGCCCAAAAATGGGCGAAAAACGGGCCCGATATCCTTACCCAAAAGTATGGATACCTCTCATAACGATTCCTTACCCCATCTGACGACATTGAACTTAACTTTTTCTGAACTCAAACAAAAAAAGTACAAAAAAAGTGCCGAAATTGAGAATATGGGCCACGATGCCGTGGCTATAATGAAACCAGGCTCGAGCACAGAAATGACTTCAGCAATAGAGCCAAGGAAAAAAGGAAAAATCGGTGAGATACCAAATCTTGATTCTCGTAGCGGGCGCAGTAATGCTCACTTTGGGTTTTACAAGTGTACAGCAACCGCGAGGTAACTCAAAAGCCGAAAAGCTTTTTGCGCGGGCCACGCCGGACGACTATATGAACGAGGAGGCGTGCGGCGAATGCCACGCTCAGATTGTCAAAAACTATCCCTCCTCTCCCCATGCCGCTCTTGTTGCAGATAGCAAGGCGCCCGTGGATCGACAGGGATGCCAAGGTTGCCACGGCCCGGGCCGCATCCACCAAGCGGAAGAAAACCCCGAGGTTATTTCCTATACAAAGCTGAGTGCTAAGGAATCTTCGGCCGCTTGTCTGCGATGCCACGAAAAGACGATGTCGCCAAGCCACTGGAAGCGAACGGCGCACGGCCGAGCCGACGTCGGTTGCGTGTCGTGCCACCAAATCCACACCGACACCGACAATGGATTAGGTCACGCGGCGAACAAGAAGGATCCGCGAGCGGCCGTATTCGTCGCGCGCACCGAACCCAAGGCGATGCTGAAGGCGGACGAATCCACTCTGTGTGGTTCTTGCCACGCACCAGTTCTCGCTGAATTCCGCGGAGCAGCGCACCACCCGGTACCCGAAGGCAAGCTTGCATGTAGCGACTGCCACACGCCGCACGCATCCAAGAATTCGAAGGTGAACAACGACGCCCTCAAAGGCAAATGCGTGAGCTGCCATACCGAGAAAGCGGGGCCATTCATCTTTGAGCACGATCCTGCCGCAGGGTTCAGCGGCGACGCGTGCCAGGATTGTCACAAGCCGCACGGCACCAACAATCCAAAACTCTTGAATTCAGTGACACGCGGCCTTTGCGCCCAATGCCACACCGACAAGCTGGCGCAGCACTACCCAGGCCAGACCTGCTGGACAGCGGGATGCCACGTTGCATCGCACGGAAGCAACACGGATCGCCGCTTCTTGAAACCATGACGGAGGCAATCACGATGAAACTACAAAGATGGCTTTCGACAGGAACTACGGCACTCTTCCTACTCGCTGCCTCCGCCGCATTTGGCCAGGCCACCGAAGACACGAAGACCGAGCCGCCCACACCTCCTGCTGACGAAACAACCAAGGCCGAAGCGCCGGAACCGCCAGCGCGACACCAAGAACTTACAATTGGCATCGATTCGCCACGAGGAAGCGACGCTCTGCGGCGATACGGACGCCCGCAGCTGGGTCTGACCTTGCATAAGTTGCGATTGTTCTCGCCACTTCGCGAAACCACGCCCTACGCCAAGTTGGTCATCACTGGCATGCCCGAGCGTGATAACACTATCGAAGGAACATTGATCCTTAACGGCGGCCGCACTGCATTGCGCGGAAAGCGAACCGAATCTGGACGCTATGTCTTCGACTGGCGATCCAAGCCAGTGAGCGATCGCAAGGAAGTCGAGTACACGCTGGACCAATCGATCACGCCGAGCCTCGGCATGTACCTCAGCTATCGCTCGTTCGACCAAGCATCGCGCTATCCTTCGCCGCGACCCGAAGATCACACCCGAAACGAAGTTTTGGCAGTCGGAGTCGGCGGAAAAGTGCTCAAGGGCTACCTAGACATGACGCTGGCTAGCCGCCGCACTCGCGACACAAATGGCAACCAACCAGCGACCATGCAGCGCCGATTCGACGCAAGCTACTCCAAGGATTTGAGCGACACGTTCAATCTGGGCGGCACCGTTGGTTTTGCCCGCATCGAACAAGCTGGGCTCGCAGCAAGCAATGTCAAGAGCTACGGATTCAATGGCGCGCTTGACCTGGGTGAAGCAACGTCGTTGCAATTCCAGCTCGGCCGCACAGATTACGATCTGAACACGGTGCAAAGCGCGGCAATTCGAAAGAAAACGTACACCGGTCTGCGACTGGTCCACTATGCGAACAAATGGTCATACCAATTTGGATACCTTCACCGCGAGACCGAACGCATTCGCGGCGACCGAACGTTCGTAGACGTGCCCAAGGTCAACAACTTTGACGCACGAATCAGCGGTCGGGTCGGCACCGCCAAGGTTACGCTAAAGGGTTCATGGGAAGACCTGCGAGCAACTGCCACGATGATCACACAAGACAAGCGGCAGATGCTTTGGGACGACCGAGCAACCTTCCAAGCCAAGGTCGACGGCGGCAACGAAAACTTCATGGCGTACGGTGTTTACACTTATCGATTCCAGCAGAACAAGCAACGGGCAGTCGATATCAAGTGGAACAACTTGGTCCTCGGCGGTAGCTACGTGTTCAGCCCGTGGGTCAATGCCTACGCCGAACTTTCGCAAGACAATATCCGTGCGCGCAGCGATAGCCCCACGGACCTAGACTTCTTCTTTCCCAATAGTCGCACCGCGGCTTTTGGTTTCAACTGGGCAAACGCCGCTCAACTTTCGGGATCGGCGAGCCTTAACTTGTACGAATCTGGTGACGTGCGCGGGAGTCAACTCACGCTAACGCTTCGTAAGCAGCTAGGTTCTGATCATGAGGTCGAACTCATGGTCGCTCCTTGGCGGCAAACCGATCGCCAATTCGGCCTGACGGGATACCGAACGACTATGCTGTCGGCGCGGTACACGGTGAAATTCTGATGGCTTCAAAGCATTTGGAGAGAAACAACATTGAGCGGAGGACGAATATGAAAAAACTTTGGTTCGTTTCATTAATCGCGTCCATCCCAGTTATAGCCGCGGTTCTGGCAATCCAGAGTTGTGGTGGCGTAGGCGGACCGACCACGGATAATGGTGGCCAGGGATCGGTAAACGCATCGTTCTTGGCGTTGCTCAGCGATGAGCAGCGCGCGGCGACGTCGATTACCCCCGAAGAATGCGCTGATTGCCACGGTGGCCGTAACCCGGATGACCCGATTTATGCACACTGGAAAGACACTAAGCACTTTGCAAAGGGTGTAACCTGCGAAAGCTGCCATGGCCCGGGAAGCGCCCACAAGGCAAACCCAACCAAGTCCAACATGCTGACCTACCCGAACATTACTTCGCCGGTAGTCTGCGCGCAATGCCATGGACCAACGGTTGAGCAATACAACTTCTCGCAACATAGCAAACTGATCGCCGATCCGGTGGACGAAGCCATTGTGAACCCGGCGCAATACGGTCGCAACTCGCGATGTATCGCCTGTCACAGCGGCTTGGTGCGCGCGGAAGTATTGGAAAACGGCGAGGATTTGGGAACGTTTACAGACGACCAGATTCGCGAAGTTGCTGAGAACACCCTGCAAAAGGTGCCGCACACCGCAACGTGTGCGACTTGCCACAGCCCGCACCGACAAACCGGCAACCTCAACGCCGACGGTGAGGAAGTTCAGCTGCGCCACAAGACGTTTAATGCTGACACGACCGACATCGGACCGGGCAAAGCAGCGGCGACGTTCACAAGTTACGACCATATTTGTGCGCAATGCCACAATGGTCGCGGCACCGATCCATCGGATACCAAGCTGAACTCTAGCACAGCGCGGCCCAGCATGCACGATAGCAATCAGATGCAAATGCTGATGGGCTTCGGCGGCGTCGAAGGCACGGGCGCAGTAGAGCGAAACACCGCTCACGCCCAAGCTCCAGGCCAATGCTCGAAGTGCCACATGCCTGATTCACGCCACACCTTTACGGTGAGCTTCGACACGGGTTGCGCACCTTGCCACACGGCAGCTGACGCCGCCGCGCGAGCATCGTCGATCAAGACGCAAACGCTGAGCGACCTCGTGGCCCTCCGAACCCGTATGGAATCGTGGGCAAAGGGCAAGTTCGGCAACGTTGATTACTGGGATTACACCAGCATTATCACTGCCGACGGTGGCACGCCACCAGCACAAACTCAGGTGCCGATCGAGGTCAAGCGAGCTCGACACAACTACTACTTCATCATCAGATCCGGAGACTATGGCGTTCACAACGCGCCGTATGCCAAGCATCTGTTGACGGTGGCTAATAGCAACCTCACTAGCTTGGGAGTTGCAGCAGCCAGCAAGTCGAGGCTTTCGACTCAGGAAAACCTCGCGATCATTGAAGGAGACAAGAAGCGGGCAATGAAGGCGGAACTCGCCTATCCCGAAGAGTAGCCTCTAAGTGGGCTGGGGCCAAGCAAAAGGCCCCAGCCCCAGAGGATCATTAGTACTATGGACAATAACCAACTGGCTGGCTTGATCGCTCCCCCAACTTGGTCCCT
>CAYRAX010000135.1:0-7391 GCA_964422285.1 uncultured Chthonomonas sp. | reverse complement strand
TCTCCAAGCCCCGGTTGGAGAAGGGAAGGAAGGCTGAGGTAACTGCAAAATGACACTAGCTAGCTTAGCGATATTGGTGATGGGTGGCGGCGGCCCGGTTCTATCCGTCGATGGCGAAGGCTACATGCGGCTCGTTCGCGATGGTCGTGCCATCTACGCGCGAACGGTGCATCTTGGCTGCGTTGGCGGAAAGCTGGGAAGCGATCAGGGGCCAACGTTTCTGCCTTCGATCCCGTTCAGCGGCGACGTGGCACAAATCAAGATTTCGTTGCAAGGCGAAGTCAGCTACCAAGGCTTGCCGATTGGCCACTTGGTCATCGCGACGTTCACCGGTGCCGCACCGCAAAAGGAAAACGATTTTTACATCGCCGCCGATCGCCCGAGTCTGGGCCAGCCAGGCGATGGTTTATTGGGAGTATTGAGGCTCAATGGCGGGTCGATGCCGTTGGCGGACAAGCCCACGCCAAAGGCGCCGTCCACCGCGACCAACAAGCCGCCCATCAAGGCTGAACCTCGCGACACGCTTGCTGATGTCGTGGTGCCGACTCCGCCGGAAGGTGGTTGCGGTATTGGGTTTGGCTCTTCGGTCGAGGTCGAAGGACAACGAATTCGACTAGGCGACATCTGCAAGATCAACGGCTCACCAAGCCTCAAATCGGCGCTTGCCGCCATCGTATTGGGCGACGTGCCAGCCATCGGCGTTGAAGTTCGCTTTGACCTGACCCGAATTCGCGTGAAGCTGCGCGGGGCGGGAATCGACCTTGAAAAAGTAAGGATCAACATTCCGGATGTCGTGCGCGTCTACCGGCGCGGCCAACGGGCAACCGATGCCGATTTTCTGCAGGCCGCAACCGAAGCCCTGACCGAGCGATTCGGTCAAATCGGCAAGCTCTACATCAAGCAATCTCAGCCCGACATGATGCTGCCGCTTGGAAACCGCCGATTGGTCGTGGATCAAATCGAGGTTCTCCGGACCGGCTACCGGCTAGGCATATCCGTCTATGTGGACGATCAGCGGGTCAATCGCCGATTGATGGCACTGGAGACGGACACGATCACCCCCGCGGTGAGCGTCGGCCAAGTGGTGAAAGTCATCGTTCGATCCGGCGGCGCGACGATCGAGACCAGCGGGCGAGTTTCGCGCGTTGGAAAGCCAGGAGAACCCGTCGAAGTCACCGTTGAAGGCGGAACCCGATTGACTGGAAAAGTCAACGCAAACGGCACCTTGGAGGTGAACGCATGAATCCATTCTTCCGCACCATTTTTGCGGCATGCCTGCTTGGCCTTACCGTGCTCAGCGCGGCGCAGGTCGTGGACAAGAATTCCGGCCCAAACACCGGCTCACTGTGGGATGATTCGAACGCAAATCCGATCCTAGACCGGACTGCGCGTCGCGAAGGTGACCTGATCACCATCCTCATCAGCGAAAGCGCGGTTGCGTCATACCAGGCCCAAACCACCGCCGACAAACAGGATTCGAACGCCATCGATTTGAACCTGTTCAACAATGTCATCAGCCGGCTCATTCGCCCTTGGACTTCGAGCGACACGTCATCCCAAAAGGGCGGCGGAACCGCGACGCAAAACTCGAAGCTGACCGCTCGGCTCACCGCCGTCGTACAAAAGGTACTGCCGAACGGCTCGATGATGATCACCGGTAGCCGGTCGGTCACCGTCAACAAAGAGGTTCAAACGTTCGTGCTCAGCGGGGTTATTCGGCGCGATGACGTGCGCAGCGACAACACCGAGCTCAGCGAGCCCACCGCCAACGCCGACATCCGCCTGGAAGGCAAGGGGACGATCCACAACCGCACCCGGCGCGGATTGTTGACCCAAATTCTCGACTGGCTCTTTTGATGGTGTAAACGAATGACCAGCCGAACCAAGATCATCAAGTTGTCGCAAAAGCCGCTACGCCCTGCGCCGCAATCGCAGCCAAAGTCGGCCGCCGATGAAGCCAAAAAGCAAAAAGAATACGAATTGAACGCTCGGAGAAACGCATCGTGAAACACCGCCGAAACCTCAAAACGATCCGCAAATGGACCGCCATTTCTATGGCGATGGCCATGTGCACCGCCGCCGCCCAAAACACGGCCCCGAAGCCAGAGACAAAGGCTCCTCCCGCCATGCAGGTGAGCCCGATTCAGGCCGAGCGCGAGGGAATTGAAGTCCGAATCAAGGACATCGCACGATTTCGCGGCGTCCGAGGCAACCAGCTACTCGGCTACGGCTTGATCGTCGGCCTCGAAGGGACGGGCGACACCAAGAAAACGCCGTTCACCGCCACGCTACTGGCCAACGCATTGAAGAAATTCGGCACGTTGGTTGATCCCAGCCAGATGCAGGCGAAGAACATCGCGGCCGTCGCCATTACCGCTGAACTGCAGCCATTCGCCACGCCGGGCAACCGCCTCGATGTCACTGTGCAAAGCATCGGCGATGCCACCAGCCTCAAGGGTGGAACCCTGCTGCAAGCACCCCTTTACGGTCACAACGACGACACCAAGGCAATTGCCGTCGCCCAAGGACCGATCAGCGTCGGCGGCTTTGGTGCCTCATCGGGCGGAAGCAGCCAGCAAAAGAACCACGTAAACGTTGGCCGCATTCCTGGTGGCGGAATTGTCGAGCGAGCCGTACCCTACCAAATGGTCTTTGATGGCATGCTCTACCTGGAATTGGACGACGCCGACCTGACGACCGCCCAGCGCCTGGCGACCAAGCTGAACGACAAATTTCCCGATATCAATGCATACGCGATGGACGGTGGCACGATCTCGGTACGTGTCCCGAACGGCATCAGTCCGGTTCTGCTCATGAGCCAGGTTGAATCCACTGCGGTGTATGCAGACATCCCCGCGCTGGTCGTGGTTGACGAGCGGACCGGCACCATCGTCATCGGCGGCAACGTCAAGATCGGGCCCGCGCTCATCACGCGCGGCAACATTCGGGTGAGCATCGAGCGGTATCCAGTCATTAGCCAGCCCGCGCCATTCAGCAACGGCTCCACGGTTGTTGACCAGGAAACCAAGATCGAGACCCAAGAAGACCACGCCAAAACTGGCCAAATTCCTTCTTACGCCACGCTGTCTGACCTGGCAAAGCTCTTTGACACGCTCAAAGTCAGCGCGCAAGACGTGATTTCGATCTTGCAGGCGCTGAAGGAGCAGGGTGCCCTAAAAGCGAGGATCAAGATTCAATGAACATCGTAAGCGCGATTTCATCGGCGACCAAGGCGACTCCGACCCAGCAGCGCGCGATCAAGGCTCTGGCCAACGCATTTAATGCTGCCATGGCTCAAGCAGAAAATCCAGTCATTTTCCGCAAACAGTTAGGCGACCAAAAGCTGGAATTGCACCTCAACGACCTCAAGCCATCGACTTTGAATGAACTGGGCCGGCTGCGGGATGCGAGCGAAAAGGTCGAGGCACTCCTGATGAAGCAGATGCTCAGCGTCATGCAGAAGTCGATCCCGAAAAGCGAGTTCGATGGCCCGATGGGCGACCTCGGCAAAGACATGCTTACTGATGCGCTCTCGCAAGACCTGACCAAGAGCCAAAAGGGTGGACTCGCTGACTCGATGTTCAAGCAGTTCGCCGAACAAATTCTCATGGGCGACATCGCCGCCAGCAAAGGCAAAGGCGCAGCCCAACAAACCCAAACAAGCGAAACAAAACCATGAAAACCAGGAAATTACAACAGCATTGGTGGGACTGGCTCAGCACAGCCGAACGCCTACAGCGTTCGCTCAACGAGCAAACCCAGGCCCTGATCCAACGCGACGTAGCACTCATCGAGCGCTTACAACCCGAGCTGGACGCCATGCTCGAACACATGCAATCGATCGACAACGATGCGGCGACGGTAGCCAAAAAGCTGGCCGAAGACTTGGGCGCAGAACCCAACCTTCGAGGCTTGGTTGCCGTGCTTCCCCAGGCCGAAGCGCAGCAAGTAACGTCGATTTCGAACCGAGTCAAGGCGGCGGCCGCCAATGTCGCGGCTTCGCTGGATAAAAACCGCAAACTCATCGACAATGAGCTACTTTATGTCGGCGGCACACTCGCCCTCATCGCCAAGGCAGCCCAAGAGCAACAAAGCCAATATGGCTCGGGACCCGAGCAAGGTGCCGTGCTTGTGGACCAAGTTGCCTAGGACCAGATGGCGAAACATGGAATAGGAAGAACGAGGACATAGCCAATGCCAAGCGTCTTTCACGGAATAAACCTGGCCAGCAGCGCGTTGCGAGCGTTCCAGCGGGGCCTAGATGTCACGGGGCACAACATTGCCAACGTGAACACGCCCGGCTATTCGCGCCAAACCCTCGACCTCGCGCAAGCCTATCCGATCGAATTTTGGAGCAATGGCATCCGTTCAATCGGGCAAGGCGTCACGATGAGCTCGATCAACCGCATCCGCGACCTCTTTTTGGAATCGCGGAGGCAAGGCACAGCGGCCGATGCATCGCAATACGAAACCCTGGCGACTTCAGTCAAAGACATTCTCGGCGCGATGCAAGAACCCGGTAAGGACGGAATCTCTGCCAGCCTGGGCAAATTTTTTGATGCTTGGTCTGCGCTATCCAGCAATCCGAACGAAGCAGCGAACCGCCTTCAGGTTCAAACAGCGGGCAAAAATCTAGCGGGCAAAATTCGCGATTCTTGGGCCAATCTGGATGCGCAAGCGACCGAAGCGAACAAAGTCATCACTGAGACGATCACTCAAGTCAACGAGATCGCCGCTTCTATTTCGCAGCTAAACGAGCAGATTCGGGTTCAAACTTCGACTGGTGGCCAACCAAGCGACTTGCTAGATCAGCGCGACGCCTTGGTCCGCCAGCTCAGCACATTGGTCAACGTTCAAACGCGCCTTAACACCGATGGCACCATGAGCGTTAACGTGAGCGAGCAGGCAGTGGTCGACCAGGCCGGGTTCTTGCCGCTTTCCATGACGATTGACCCTGTAGCCGGCAAAATTACTGGTGGCCAAGTCGATGTCAGCCTGCGCAGCGGAAGACTGGCTGGACTCATCCAGAGCGTGAAAAACGTCACCGCCGCGAAAACTCAGCTGGACACGCTGGCGAATAACCTGCGAACCCAAGTCAACACGATTCACACTTCGGGAACCAACCCGAACGGCACCACGAACATTCGGTTCTTCAACGACGCGGTGCCGCAAACGGGCGCAATTGATTTTGACCTCGACAACGCGGTCGCCACGGACTACAAGAACATCGTGGCCGGCGCGAGCAACCCCTTCGTTGCGGGCGACTCTAGCTTGGCCCTCGCCATGAGCCAGCTGCGCGATGCCAGCGTCGTCGGACTCGGAAATCGCTCATTCAGCCAATTCCAATCGGACAATATCAACGCTTTGGGTAGCTCGCAAAGCTACTTCGAAAACGCGCTTTCGACCCAGCAAGCGATGCTGGACCAGACGGACGCCCAGCAGGAGGCGATCAGCGGCGTCAACCTGGATGAAGAGATGGCTAACATGCTCCGCTACCAGCGAAGCTATCAAGCCGCCGCGAAGGCACTCACGATTTTTGACCAAGTTACCGAAGATCTCATTGGGATGCTGCGCCGTTAACACATGAGCAGTAAGTTAGCAAAATGAAGAAGAGGATGCATTGGGATTCGAATCAGGGAACCTGGCCGAGCCATTCGCGCCAGAGGAAACCCCGATTTGTGGTGACCGACGCTCGTTCGAGCGATCGGCTTACTCCTTTTGTCGTCTATGGGGCAAACCCCTATCGATCTTGCCTGCTGCCAATGCTGGCCGCGATTGCCAATGAGCTGGAATCTGTGGAGCGTGCCGCATGAACCGAATCAGCACCCGGTATCAATACAACAACAACCAAGCGCAAATTCGCCAAGCTCAATCGAGGCTGTACGAACTTTCGCAAGAGGTTGCGACCGGCAAGCGAAGCAATTTGCTCAAGAATGATCCCACCGGCGCGAGCTACGTCATTCGATCTTCGGCCCTAAAGACCGCGACCGAGCAATACGACAAGAACTTGCGCACCGGCGACGACTACCTGAAGAACAGCGAAGCCGCGCTCTCTGAATTGCACGACTTGATGACCAGCGCTAAGCTGCTGGCAACCCAAGCCGCTAGCGATGCCGTCGATCAACAAGCGCGTGTCGCGATGGTCACGCAGGTCACCCAGCTTCAAAAGCGCATCGTTGACCTGGCAAACACCCAGGGCAACAGCGGCCAATACATTTTTGCCGGACAAAAGAACAACCAGGTGCCCTACACGATTTCGGGCTCCACGCTGGTTTACAATGGCGACGCCAATTCGATCAATATCGAGACCGGTCGGGGCCAAACCATGGCCGTGAACAGCAAGAGTAGCAGCATCTTTGTTTCCGCCTATGCTGACCTGGAAACCTTGAAAAACGACCTCACGAGCGGCAATATTCCGCTGCTCAGCGGCCAAGATATTCAGAACATTTCGACCCGGTTAGACAGCGTTCGGCTGGAGCGCGGAAACGTCGGCACCCGGCTGCAGACTGTCGCCGACTTGAGTAGCCAAAATAAGCGACGGATCGACGACCTGACCTCGCGAATCTCGGACGTCGAGGAAGTCGACATGGCCGAGGCGATCGCCAACTATCAACTCGCCGAAACCGCCTACCAAGCCGCCTTGCAAACCACCGCGCTGACCAACAAATTGAGCCTAATGGACTTCATAAGCTAATGAGCACCCAGCAATTGACTACGGGCCGATTTGGCCAGATTGAATATTCGGCCGAAGACGTCGTGACCATGCTCGATGGCGTGCTCGGCTTTCCCGAATTTCGTCAATATTTGATTCTGCAGCACAAAGAGGGCTCGCCATTCCGGTGGCTGCAATCCGTGGATGAGCCGCGGCTTTCGTTTTTAGTGGTCGACCCCTGCAACTTTGTGCCCGATTACGCACCCGTGATGGAAATTCGGCACGCCCAGGACCTGAAACTTGCAGAAGACACCCCCAGACTGGTCTATACTATCGTAACGATTCCACAAGGAAAACCTGAAGAATTGACTCTGAATTTGGCCGGACCCATCGTTATCAACGCGGAAACACGATCTGCAAAGCAAATCGTGCTCGAAGATTCGGCGTATTCGATAAAGTATTCGCCTAATGCTCAGGCGACCCAACCGGAGGCAACTAGAGCCGCCTAAAAAACGCGCACAAGTTGTTCCGCCGGCTTGCCATGGAGGGCAATACTGATGCTGGTCTTAACTCGTAAACTCAACCAAAGCATAGTCATAGACGGAACCATCGAAGTGGTGGTTTTGGAAGTGCGTGGTGAGCAAGTTCGCATCGGCATCAAAGCACCCAAGGATGTGCCCGTGCACCGCAAAGAAATCTACGACCAAATTCAAGAAGAAAACCGCGCCGCCAGCGAAAC
>CAYRAX010000134.1:0-7452 GCA_964422285.1 uncultured Chthonomonas sp. | reverse complement strand
GGGAAATTCCAAGGGGTCGATCGAGTGCAGATCCGTGTCGAGTTCCAAGAAGGAACCTTCATCAAAAGTGAGGTTGATACGCTGATCGGCAGTCAGCCGTTCATGACGCCCGCAGGCCGGGCAAACGTGCAAATTTTGCTCAAATTCTCTGCGAAAAAGCGTCTTTTTGCATCCCGGACACTGCCAAAAAGCCGTGGTTTGGGGTCGGGTCTTGGTTCCGAGCCGCATAAGCTAGCATGTTACCCGCCGGGGCAAAAACTGCTGCACCTCGGGCCGAACCGGGCGTAGAATAGGGGAACCATGCTGCCTGCACCCGGTGACCGAATTATGGGACTCGAAACCGAATTTGGCTGCCTTGTTTTGGACGAGGCGCTCGGCACGCCGGAGGCGGTGGTCAACCAGATCAAAGACCACATTTTCTTTGAACTCAAGCTTGGCGTGATTGATCTTCACACGCGCGACGAGGTTTTCGAGCCCGCGCAATCGGGTGGGTTCCTCATCAATGGCGGGCGGCTATACATCGACGCGGTCGGCTCGCATCTGGAATACGCAACCGCCGAATGCCGAAATCTGCGCGACCTCATTGCTAACGATCGGGCCGGGCAAGCGATCATCACTCGGGCCATTCGCGACCTCGGATGGGAAGACTCGGTCAAGGTCTTCAACAATTCGGTCGACCACTTTGGCGGGCACACCTTCGGCTGCCACGAAAACTATCTTTGCCTGATCGAGGAAGGATTTTTCACCCACACGGTCAACCAGATTTATGCCTTTCTGATTACGCGGCAGATTTTCGCCGGAGTCGGTCGCGTCGGCGGGCACATTTTGAGCGCGACCGAACAACGCCCAACCTACCAAGAGGTGCTCGCCAACCCGGTCGATTTCATTTGGGTGAGCCAAGTCTACGGCGTTTTTCCCGATGAATCGGTCGATTTTCAGCTGAGCCAGCGGGCTGATCACATCCTGAAAACGGTGGCCTCGCGGGTTCGATTTAACCGGGCCCTGATCAACCCAAAATGGGAGCATTTTTACAGCCATGACCTGCTGCAACGGCTGCACTTACTCTTCGGTGAATCCAACCAAAATGAATACGCCTACGCGCTGAAGGTCGGGACAACATCGCTGGTTTTGCGCTTGGCCGAAGATGGCGTGCTGGGCGAGGACCTTGAATTACAACATCCTCTGTTGGCGCTACGTGATATCAGCCGGGATCGGACCCATCAATGGCCGGTCACGATGGCCGATGGCAGCCAGTCGAATGCGGTGGAAGTGCAGCGGCGGTACCTCGAGCTTGCGGAAGGATATCGCGGCGAATCAGAACAAGTGGACTGGATTTTGGATGAATGGGCGGCAGTGCTCGATGGTCTTTCGCGGGATCCCATGTCGTTGGCGTCGCGTCTGGATTGGGTTGCAAAGTACAAGATTTTGGTGGAATACATGGAATCCGAGGGCCTGGATTGGAGTGATGATTCGATGCACTCCATCGACTTGGAATATCACAACATCAATCCCGGGCAATCGCTTTTCCATGCGCTACAAGGCATGGGTGAGACCGAGAGAATGGTTTCGAATGTCGACATCATCGACGCAATGACCGACCCACCAACAAACACGAGGGCCGCGGCCCGCGCCTCGTTGGTAAGAAAAGTTCTGACCCAAAAAGGCCGCAAACATTACGCGTTCGATTGGAACGGTGCGATGACCGACACGCAAACATACGTGGACTTGAGCGACCCCTTCGAGCCGAATTTGCCTTAGTCTTTTCCGAATTGCGCGATGGCACCCGGGTCCGTGGTGCGCGGCTTATAGAACGACATTACGGTCGGCTTGATCGCGTTGAAAAACTGCTGGGCAATGACCTGTTGGCCCGCCGAATTGGGGTGAACGGTATCCCACATCAGATTGGGATAGATGTTTTGCGCGTTGATATCGACAAGAGAAATCGATTTTCCTGCCGATTGCCACGCCAAAATCGGGCTGAGCGGCCCCCGCAAGATGCTGTTAAAGACCTGCCATTCCGAGTTTCCTGTGCAACCGATGAGCGTAGAAACGAAAATCTTCGCCTTGGGCCTTCGAACCATGATTTGGTTCATCACGTTCTGAAAATTCGTGTTGAGCTGGTTGCCGCTGACGCCGCGAATGGTGTCGTTGATCCCCAGCAAAAATAGAATGATATCCGGCCAGTCGCCGCCATAGGTCGGCAGAACCCAATAGAGCTTGGCGGAGAGGTCGTTGTTGTTGTAAGTCGGCCCGATCGCCATGCCGCTGATGCCTGTATGAAAAACGTTGTGTTGCCCGGGTGCCGCGTTCTCTGTGAAAACGCCAACGTATTCGTAGCCGACGCCGGTCGTATTTAACATTTGCTCCAGCATGTAGCGATAAGAGCCCAGCGGATTGTAAATCAGGCCGCCCGTGCCATTCGTGGTTTGACCCACCGTGATCGAATCGCCCAGGCACAAAATACGCACGTTGCGCGCATGGGCACTCGCCACGCACGCCGCCAAAAGGAAAAGGGCCAGACCACGCTTCACGAAGGAATTGTACGCCAGTTTTGCCCGAAATGAACTGCAAAAAGCTAACAATCGACGCAACAAACGGGTTAGTTGCGGGCCATAGCGAGTTGGATCATGTCGCGCGGCGGCATGAACTTCACGTCCTCGCGAACGGTTTCCAGAACTTTTACCGGTGCCGACGGATTCGTTTCGAGTAGCTTTCCGATGATCGCCTCGACCAGGGTTTCCGGTGTAGAGGCGCCGCTGGTGATGCCGACCGTTTTGTGATCAGTGGCCCATTCCGGCTGGACTTCATCGGCGGAAAGGATCAGGTGCGCCTCGCAACCCAGCGATTCGGCGACTTCGCGCAGTCGATTGGAATTGGATGAGGTCGCCGAGCCAACCACCAGAACGAGGTCACAGACACCCGCCAACTCGCGAACGGCCCCCTGCCGATTAGTGGTCGCGTAGCAAATATCCTCTTTCGCGGGAGTGTGCAGGTGCGGAAATCGGCGCTTGAGCACTTCCATCGTCGCCTGAACTTCGTCCACGCTCAGAGTAGTCTGGGTCAGCACGGCAAGATTCTCATAGTGGGGAATTTGCAGCGCTTCGGCATCGGCTGGCGTTTCTACCAGCACCATGCGGTCGGGTGCCTCGCCCATCGTGCCTTCTGCCTCGACGTGGCCCTTGTGCCCGATGTAGATGAAAAAGTAGTCCTTGGCGGCGAATCGTTTGGCCTCGTTATGGACCTTGGTCACCAGCGGGCACGTGGCGTCGATCACCTGCAAATTGCGCGCTTTAGCCTGATCTCGTACGGCCGGCGATACCCCGTGCGCGCTGAATACGACGGGCGATCCAGCGGGTATTTCGTTGACGTCTTCGACAAAGATCACACCCTGCGCCTCGAAGCTACGCACCACCCACTCGTTGTGGACGATAGCGTGACGGACATACAGCGGCGCGCCATGGATTTTCAGCGCCAAATCCACCACTTCGATGGCGAATGCAACGCCCGCACAAAAACCGCGCGGAGCAGCCAGAATGATCTCGTTCACCGACACATTTTACCGGAATGGACCCCGCGACCACGAATCCTGGCCCTGGTGCAAAATGGGATATGCCCGAATTGCCTGAGGTCGAGAGTGTGCGGCGAGTCTTGGAACGTGTGCTGGTCGGTCAGGTTATTACGCTGGCCGAGGCGGTGCCCGACGAAATCGTTTTTGGTGGGCAAGATGAGGGGGCCATCGAGCAGGCGTTGCGGGGTTCAACAGTCGCCTCGGTCGGTCGGCGCGGCAAGGTTTTTTGGCTTGAGCTCGACGGCAAGCGGTGGTTGGTGGGGCATCTCGGCATGTCCGGTTGGGTGCGGGAAATCGGTGCGCCGGAGCATCGGTTACTCAATCATGGAAAAACCTCGCTAGACGATTCCGATGGGCGGCCGCGATTTTTGAAGCTGATGCTGACTGCGTCAAATGGACGCCAAGTCGCATTTACCGATGGGCGCCGCCTGGCGCGCTTAAAGTTGCAATCAGGCGCCTTGCAACTCGGGCCTAACGTTGGTCGCGATGTCCTGCTTGAGCCCTATTCAGCGGCCGAATTGGCTGCCGCGCTGAGCAATCGCAAGGGTCCGATCAAGTCCTTGCTTCTGGATCAAGTTTTGTTCGCCGGAATCGGTAATTGGGTCGCCGATGAGGTGCTGTATCACGCGGGCATTGCACCACACCGAACTGGCCATTCGCTCGATGCAAATGAAACCGCCCGGCTCGCCACCGCGATCTCGAGTATCGTTCAACAAGCGGTAGCTGTAAACGCCGAATCCGAGAAATTCCCGCCCGAATGGCTGTTCCACGCGCGATGGGGCGGCAAGAAGGGAAGCGGAAAGTGGTACGGCGAAGATGTGGTGCGCGAGTCAATCGGCGGCCGCACCTCGGCATGGGTGCCCGCCCGGCAAAGCTAAAATAGTCTGCATGATCTTCGCGACATTACTTTTGGTGGCGGCTACCGAGCCTATCCAAATGGTCACGCCCACGGTAAACGGCATAAAAACACGGGCAATTATTGCGGATTTGAACGATAAGCGTGTTCGCTATGGTGTGGTGGTGGCAAAGGGCATGCCGGGTGGCCACGAGGACTTTGGGAGCATGTTTCGCGCGAGCGGATCGGTTGCCGCGGTGAACGGTACTTACTTCGACAAGGGGACGAGGCGCCCTATCGGTGACATCGTCATCAACGGCAAAACTGTTCACGAAGGCCGGATGGGGACAGCACTCACCATGACCGCCGAACGCAAGTTCGACATCTTCCGCGTGGTTCGGCATCGATCGTATGCTTGGGGCGCATATCAATCGGTAGTTGCGTGCGGTCCGGCGCTGGTGCTGGATGGCAAAATCGACGTCGATCCGAACTCCGAAGGCTTTCGCGACCCATCCATTTTTGGCCGGATTCGGCGCATGGGGGTTGGCTACACGAAGTCGGGCAAATTGATTTTTGTGCAGTGCCTGAGCGGCTGCGACTTTGATACCATGGCTACCGTGTTTTTCAAATTGGGCTGCCATGAAGCGATGAACCTCGACGCGGGCGCGTCGCTGGCGATGGCGTTTCGCGGTCAAGTTGTGACCGCACCGGGCCGAAAACTCACGAACATACTTTGCCTATGGCAAGACCCAGGGCAACAATGACGGGCCGACCCGCGCCTGGCGAATGTTGGGTTCACGATCCGCTGATCGGCTGGCGCAAGATGAGCGGCTTTAAGCGCTGGTACTGCGCCGATCGCGCCGAAGATGTGCCGAGCCTTTTGGATGAATTGGAAGCAGGCAACGGCATCTCGGTCGGCTATGTCGGCTACGAGGCTGGCGTTGGTTTTGACGCGGCTCAATCGGTGCACGCTGGGCAAGGTCCTTATGCCGAATTTGCCCAGTTCGAGCGCGCGGCTGTCGCCGAGTTGCCAAGCGGTGAGACTTCATTCGTAAGCACTTGGCACGCTCGAACCAACCAGCGAGAGTACGAGCGATGCATTGATGCGCACTTGCGCGCGATTGCGCGCGGTGATTTTTACCAAGTCAACCAGACTCTTCGGCTTATTCGGGAAGGGAAGTTGGACCCATGGTGCACGTTTTTGAGCATGGTGCGCGCCCAAGGCGCGGCCTATGGAGCCTATCTGGATTTCGGCGAGAGGGTCGTGATCAGCGTTTCGCCTGAACTGTTTTTTCGGCGCGAGCGCGGCAAGATCACATGCGAACCCATGAAAGGAACTCGGCGACGTGGTCGATGGTTCGCCGAGGACGAATCGCAAAAGCGCGAACTGATGAATTCGGACAAGGATCGCGCCGAGAATTTGATGATAACGGACATGGTACGCAACGACCTGGGACGAATCGCCGAGCCGGGTAGCGTGCAGGTGACCGAGCTCTTCAAGGTACGACCATATCCGGCGATGTGGCAAATGGTCAGCAAGATTGAAGCGGCCTCGAACGCGACGCTCAGCCAAGTTTTCGCCGCGACCTTTCCGGCCGCGTCGATCACGGGGGCGCCAAAGATCAAGGCAATGCAACAAATTTGTCAGTTCGAGCCGGAGCCACGCGGCGTTTATTGTGGTGCAGTCGGCACCATCGAACCGGGCGGCCGGGCGCTGTTTAATGTCGCGATCCGGACCGCTGTTTACAAACCAGGCGCCGAACGCACGATTTACGGTGTAGGAAGCGGCATCGTTGCGGACTCAAATAGTAGGGAAGAATGGGCCGAATGCTGGGTCAAGGCTGAGGTTGTCACGCGCGAATGGCCCGAATTTGACCTCTTCGAAACTCTGCGATGCAGCGGCGGCAGCCCCGTGGCAATCGAAAAGCACCACAACCGGATGTCGTTTTCGGCGGGCGTTTTTGGGTTCAAGATTCCAGATGTGGAGGAATTTCGGCGTACAGCAACGAATGCGCTTACTGGATTCAACGGCGACGCTCGCCTGAAGTTTACGCTTCGTCGAAATGGCGACCTAAGTGCGGAGGCAACCCCGTTTGAACCGTGGCCAACCGAGTTGACCTTGGCTCTGTCAGATGATAAGGTCGATCCCGCAGAATGGTGGCCGTATCACAAAACCACCGAACGCGGCTTTTATGAGCGCGCGAAAGCTCAACTTACGACCGCAAATGATGCACTTCTGGCGAATATTCACGGTAATATTACAGAGACAACCAGAGCCAATGTTGCCGTCTCGTTGGATGGAAGATGGTGCACGCCTCCGCTTCAGGATGGCTTGCTACCAGGAATCTGCAGGGCAACGCTCCTAGAAGCTGGCGCCATGGAGGAGCGTTCCATTCACGTTTCGGATCTTCGGCGGGCGCGTGGGTTGATCGTGTTGAATAGTTTGCGTGGATGGGCGCAGGCGAACCTGATCGGGTTCGAATTCCCCAAGGACCGGGACGAATTGCCCATAAAATTGTCAGGCTGAACAGCACACGAGCCCTGGTTTGTGGGGCAAAGGCCCCACTCATAGGCTAAATTTCGAGAATTGTTAACACTTTCAAGAGAAACTGGCTTAAACTAGGAACACAGGAAGTAGTTTTACCGACAAATATGCGTGCTTCTCTCAAGGAATCTGAGAAGTTTGAAGAGAAGCGAGAACGATGGACAATGAAGATTCAGACTGAAAACCAAAAAAAGTCAGCGATCCATCTCAAAGCATTGATTCGATGTGGAATCAGAGTACTGGCGGCAAGCAAAGAAAAACAGGGGTGGGTTCATGGCAATGCCTAGTACAAGTAGATCTGATTTAGCTCCTCGCGGAGTACGGTTAACTCCGACAGAAGTCAAAGTTTTGAGCTTAATCGCTCAAGGACACAGCAGCAAAGAAGCCGCTGAAAAATTGGTCGTTTCCAAACGAACGGTCGATTTTCACCTAGCGAACATATATGACAAGCTGCAAGTGAACAATCGCGTTCAAGCTCTGCGAATGGCGACCCGATTGGGTCTG
>CAYRAX010000133.1:0-7518 GCA_964422285.1 uncultured Chthonomonas sp. | reverse complement strand
TGGCGATAACGTCCAAATTCTGTTGCTGGGCCACCATTCCGGCTCCCGCGCTGGTCAACGATCGAAACATACTTAGTCCTCTGTTCTCCTTTCTAGTTTTTCGTGGCCAGTGCTGAAGCTTGGCTACACCGTGGCCGGTTATGTCTAGCTCTGTCTCAAGGCGTCAATCAACTTCGCCGAGCTCTCGTCTTGGGTCTGAATCATCTTGTTGGAAAGTTCAAACATGCGCTGAACTTCAATCATCTGCACCATCGATTCGACGGGATTAACGTTGCTGGATTCCAAAAATCCCTGCTGCATCACGACGCCTTGAAGGGGTTTTGCATCGCTGCTGACCCAAAGGTTGTCGCCCTGCTTTTTGAACGTTCCATCGAAAACGCCGATCTTCACGTTAGATTGGTCTTGATCGGGACGCGCGGCGATGGGGCCGATTGTGCCCATGCCGTCCACAACGGGTTTGGCGTTGGCCTCCAGGAATATCGGCCGCAAGCGGTCGTCCAAGACGGCGTTTCCGTCGCGGGTGACCAGTTGGCCTTGCTCGTTTAAGGTGAACGAGCCATCGCGAGTGAACTTCACTGCCGACTGTCCGTTTGCCCCCGGCACCGCGATCGCAAATAGCCCGCGGTCGGTGGTTATTGCCATGTCAAATGGATTTTCCGTCGGCTGCAAGCTGCCTTTTTGAAAGACTGTCTGCACCGACTTAGCCTCTGGACCGCTGCCCAAATTCCCTACAAATGCTCCCGTTCCGCCATTCGCATTCAACGTCCGATCCATCCAGTCGCTGAATTGGATCGAGTCTCGCTTGTAGCCGTTCGTGTTTACATTCGCCAAGTTATGGGTGATGACATCCAACCATTCCTGGTTCGATGCCATCGCGGCTGCTGCACCATAAATTCCACGGTTCATCCCATCTATGTATCGGCTGGCGGGTGGGTCTGCCTAGGCAATCTCCTTGGCAATCCACTTCAACTTTCCCCGCGAATCACCCGGAAACATGGAATAATGCGCGTCCAATTTGAGTAAATTGCGGGCTACATGCGAATCATCGACACCCATTGCCACCTGTACGATGCCGAGGCTTTTCCGAATCCGGCTTACGCTATCGAGGAAGCCAACCGGCATGATATCGACAAAATGATCGTGGTGGGCACAAATGCGGAAACGTCACGCAAGGCGGTTGAACTCGCGGAACGCTTTGTCGGTGTGTTCGCGGTCGTCGGGTGGCATCCCAATTGCGCCGCCGATTATTCCAGTGACCAAATCGCGGTGCTCGATGAACTCGCGAAGAGCCCCACTGTCGTTGGCATCGGCGAGATGGGCCTGGACTACCACTGGGACTACGCTACGCGCGAGCAACAAGAAAAGTGTCTCTTTGACCAATTGGAATGGGCGGAAACGATCAAAAAGCCGATCGTTTTTCATTGCCGCGAGGCATATGATGATCTTCTCACGATCCTCGAAAAGCGCAGCGTTGGGCCGTGCGTGGTGCACTGTTTCGGTGGTAATGAAGAGCAAGCCAGTCGCGCCCTTGCGCTCGGCGCCTATTTGGGCGTGGATGGGCCGATCACTTTTCCCAAATCGGACGAGCTTCGCGCTGTCATTGGCAGCGCGCCGAGGGACCGAATTTTGGTCGAGACCGATGCTCCATACCTCGCGCCAGTGCCCCATCGAGGCAAGCCCAACGAACCCGCGAACGTACGATTCGTTGTCGAGGCGATTGCAAAAGTCTGGGGAGTTTCCACGGAACAAGCCGCACAAATAACAACAGAAAACGCGCAACGGCTGTTCTTTTCGTAGGCGTTCAACGTCAATTAAGGTATCATGCGGGTAACTCGTGACCGCCCTGGTCTGGGTGTGGGACCCGGTTTTTTCGCCGGTTGATACCCCCATTCTATTGGGTCGCGTCAGCGCCAGCCAACGAGAAATTCCTGCACATGGGGCGCACTATTGAAGAAGAATTCGAATTCGGGACGTCGACAAACAAGGTCGAAAGCCCAACCAAAACAAAATTACGTCGTATCAAAAACCGAGATATTGGTCAACTGTAGTTCGCGCGAAACGCGAATTGCCCTCCTTGAGGATGGGCAGCTACAAGAATATCGTGTCGAGCGCGAAGAGCGCGTCGTCGGATCCATTTTTAAAGGCATCGTCCAGAACGTTTTGCCCGGAATGGACGCGGCATTCGTGGATATCGGCCTAGAACGCAATGCGTTTCTTTACGTCGCCGACATCCTGCCCGAAGAGACCCAAGACAACTCGCCCGCGAGCATCAAGCGGTCAGAACTGCGCCGCCGCAAGATCAAAGACCTGCTGAAACCCGGCCAAGAGATCATGGTTCAGGTAACCAAAGGGCCGCGCGGGACCAAGGGCGCACGCGTGAGTACACGCATTGCTCTACCGGGCCGATACGTCGTTCTGATGCCCGAAGGCAATCACGTCGGAGTGAGCCGCAAGATCGCGGATCGATCCGAGCGCGACCGCCTGAAACGCGTAGGCGATGCCATCGTGCCGGCCGGATTCGGCTTGGTGCTCAGGACCGAATGCGAAAGCCGAACAGCCCAGGAACTCGCCGCAGACGTCCAGTTTTTGCAGCAGCTTTGGGGTCAAGTTTTGCAGGCGGCAAAACGCCAACGCGCGCCGACCTGTGTCCACCGCGACCAAACGCTGCTCTATCGCACGATTCGCGACATTTTTGGCGACGAGATCGACCGGTTGGTGATTGACGATCCGGACGAATACGAAAAGGTCCACCTTGTCGCCAAGGTAGTCGCACCGGCGCTGACACCAAAGATCGCACTGTACGACCGCGACACCCCCGTTTTCGACGAATACGGCATCGAAAAGGACATCGACCGCTTGCTCCAACACAAGGTCTGGTTGAAATCGGGTGCCTATTTGGTCGTCGACGAAATGGAAGCCTTAACCGCAATCGACGTCAACACCGGAAAGCTCGTCGGCTCCACATCGCTCAACGAAACCATCTTAAAGGCCAATTTGGAGGCCGCCGACGAAGTCTGCCGACAACTACGCCTGCGCGATATGGGCGGCATCATCGTCATCGACTTTATTGATATGGAGTCGAGCGAGGACCGCAACCGTGTTCTTTCGCACTTCACGGCTCGGCTGGAACGCGATCGTGCGCGAACCCGCGTCGGTCGCATTTCTTCGCTGGGCCTCGTGGAAATCACGCGAAAGCGCACCGGCGAATCGGTTACCGAAGCCCTCACCGAGCTTTGCCCAACTTGCCAAGGTCGCGGGCGAATCGCTTCTCAGGAATCGGTTTCCCTTTGGATCGAGCGTGAGATGCGCCGACGGCTGGGAGAATCGGGCAGCGCATTCTTGGTGGAATGCCATCCCGCGGTGGTTGAAACGCTAATTGGTGCCGATGGCGAAAGCGTCGAAGAGCTTGAGCACGACCTTAACCGCGCGGTTTACCTACGGGCAAACTTCGATTTTGAGTTTGACGAATGGGAAATCACAAACGGCACGATTGAGGAATTCGATCGCGATAAGATGGGATTCCGCCGAGCCCAGGTTCTGGAGTGCAACGTACGTTCTTCCACGATGGACAACCCGCAAAAGGTGATTGGCTGGACCGATCACGGCTACTATGTCGAGCTTTTGGACGGTACGCAGCACGTCGGCCAGCGCGTGAAGGTTTGCCTCCAGGATATCCGCCGCAGTTTTGCCGTCGGTGAGGTCATTCTGAGCGGCGCCGCCCAGGTCGCGCCGCGACCGAGACAGTTCGGGCGATAACCTAGGCTTTTACAACTGCAACCGAGATCGGTTTTCCGCACCAAGTGATCTTGCGGCGGGAAACCTTCGCTCGTTCGCCGTTGACCAAGACCTTGGAGACTTCGCCGTAGAGAACGAATTCAGCGTCTAGTGCGCCAAAGCCAGATTCAAGTTGCTCTGTCGAAATGGATACGACGCCGTTTTTGCGCGAGCAAGTCACGAGCACTCGGCTTTGCTTCCCTTTGTTGTAGTCCAGGGTGCTTCCATCGTCGTAGGTGTAAACGCTCTCGGTGGAACCAGCACGAAGGAACACGTGGAACTCGACTTCACCAAGGTTTTTGGTGTTGTCGGTGCGCTCGCCAACAAGGGTCGGAATAATCGCGCCATCGCGGAAGAAGACCGGGTTTTCGATGCCATTGCGCTCAAGCGCAATCTTGCCCTTGACCCATTCGCCGGTTCGCGCATCAAACCAGAATTTGCCGCCCGGCAATCGAGCGCTGCGTCCCTTTCCTTCTTCTAAGAATGGGGCTTGGAACAGATCTGGGCCGACCATGAACGTGTCGTCAGACGCCTTGGCCTCGTCGAAATGATAAAGGCTCGGGCGCAAAATCGGATGGCCCTGCTCGTTGTGGACGACGAACAGGTTGTAGAGGTACGGCAGGAGCTTGTAGCGCAAGCGGATGTAGTGCCGCATGTCTTTAAGGCCCGCTTTGCTGAAGGCCCAAGGCTCTTGCAGTCGATGATTGCCCGGCGAGTGAATGCGGAAAAACGGGAACAAGAAGCCAGCCCGGACCCAATCCGTGATGAGTGGCTCGGTTGTGTCGCCCGCGAAGCCGCCCGCATCTGGACCATTGAAGGGGATTCCGCTAAGGCTTAGACCAACGCAGCAGGTGATCGCATTGCGCAAATACCAGCGCGTGGACATGTTATCACCGGTCCAAATTGCCGAATAGCGCGCGGTTCCCGTCGAACCTGAGCGAGAGACGATGAACACGCGCTCGTTGGGGTTAGCGGCTTGAAACCCTTCGTGGGTGGCCATCTGCATGCCGAGGGCGTATTGGTTGTGGAACGCTTCGTGCGGCCATTTGCCTTTGTTGAATCGCATCGCCATCGGGTCGATCCCACCTGTGCTGGGGTCATTCATATCCACCCACGCGCCGGCGAACCCTTGCTCGCGGAACGATTTGGCGTACTCGGCCCACCAGGTTCGCGCCTTTTTCAAGCTGAAATCGGGAAAAACCGTCAACCCAGGCCAGACGAAGCCGATATAATCTTCACCCTGAGGGTTCTGGCAATAGACGCCAGCCGCCTTGCCGGAATCATAAACTTCATAGCCCGGATCGAGCTTGACGCCTGGGTCGATGATCGGGACGACTTTGCGGTCGTTTTTCGCGACCTTTTTGACGGCCGAGGCAACGCCATTGGGGAAGTGCTTTTTGGCGTAGGTGAACACGCGGAACCCGTCCATGTAGTCGATATCCAGCCACAAGCCATCGTTCGGAATTTGGTGCTTGACCATCAGCCCATCGAGACGAACAATGTCCGCTTCGCCCTTATATCCCCACTGGCATTGGTGATATCCCAGCGCCCAAAGTGGCGGTCGCTGGTGAGGGCCAACCAGCTTCTGCAATTTGCACGTCAATTCGGCAAGCGATGGGCCGTAGATCACCCACAGCGACGGCAATCCATCTTCGCTACCGATGATCACGCGCCGGTTTTCGTCCTGATCGCCAAAGAAGCTAGCGTCACTACCGCAATCCATGAACGTGGCATAGGGGTTTTCGTAGAGGATGCCGACGTACTCGTCACCCAACCGAACGATGAGGTATGGAATCGACACATAGTAGGGGTCGAGCGGCTGGTTGTCCCACGCGGCGTGATTGAAATCGCCAAGCGCGTCCGTATTCCAAAAGCGGCTTCGGCGGTGGGTGAGTTCCAGCGTGCCGAAAGTTTTTTCTCCCATGCCATAAAACTGCTGATCATGGTGGTATTCGAATGCCCACATGGCGGCTCGGCCCATGACGCCAAACGAGCCTTCGGCGGCGCAATTCAAGATCGCCTTGCCGCTCGCGCCGGTCAGCGTGATCCGGCACTTGGAATCAACGGAGAGCTTTGCGCTCGAAACGCCCTTCTTGGGTGGGGTCAACTGGGCGAGGCTGTGGTTTTCGTCCCACAGTTCGCTTGAGGCGACCGAAAGATGCCAAACATCGCCGGGGAATTCATCGAGCTTGAGCGCGAATTGCTGGTTTCCTATTTTGACTTTGCCCGACTTAGCGTCAAATGAGTCCGCAAATCGAAAGTTCGAGATGTGTGGAATCTTCGTGAAATACATTGAGTTCGTACATTTTGAAGCAAATGGATCGCACTTGTCAGGCGCATTCACCGCAATTCTGCGGTGGAAGGCGATTTTTCTTGCCGAATTGCGCGCCCGGGCGACGTGTTGGGGCTTGGCTTGCTTTGTCTCGGCGTCGTTATAGGCGGTCTTGGTGGGCCCGTTTGGACCAGCCAAGTGTTCCTAATTCGTTACATTTTGGGTGGAGATGTTTCGATTCGACCGGTTTTCCGTTACATCTTGGGTAGAGATGTTTCGATTTGGTCGGTTTTCCGTTACATCCTGGCTGGGCGATTGTCCCAAATTCGTCTATCGCGACGACTTTTAAGCTCAAAACTGGTCGGTCATGAACATTTGCGGCGCGACGGGAAAATTCCGCGCCATTACAATTAGCTCGCGCTCGGGCGGGCCGATCGGCACTTGGAGCAGATCGGTCATCGATTTCAACCCAATCCACTCGGTGTCCGGCGGCAGCCTCCACTCATCGCCAACGACGCCGACCGCTTCGCGCACGAGCGACCCTTCATGCGTCACGTATCCGTCGCCGATGGCGTTGGCGATTCGAAACCCCATTTTCCAAACTTTCCAGCGCAATTCGTTGCGTAGCATTCGGGCCGGATCCTCGCTGGACCACCGCGCATAACGCTCTTCAACCACGCCTTGATCCAGCGGCGCGGCGGGACGCCAATCGGTGCGGTCGGTGATGCATTTGCCGCGAATAACCTCATCGACGACTTCGAATCCGTGCCGCGCGTACAGCGTCACATCATGAGCGAACAGCATCGCGGGCGCTTCGTTTTCTTGCTCGGCTGATTCCAAAACTCGGTCAAGCAACTCGCTCGCTAGGCCGCGTCCGCGATCGGTTTCCAGGGTTGCCACCCCCGCAATGCCGATTCCCTTGCCCCAACCAAACTCAACCGAAGCCGTGGTGAGGATTGAGACCATTCGGCCGCCCTCAAAAAGCGCCCATTTTCGCGACAAGTCAAAGGTCGGATCGACAAAGAACACCTTGCTTGCGCGGTCGAAATCGAGCGCGAAAACGTCGCACAGGAGCCGCAAAAATTGGCCAGCCTCATCCGCGCGGATGGTGCGAATTTCAATTTGGTTGGGGCGGGGTTGCGGTAGTGCCATTGGGAATGGTGACTTTGTTGAGTTTGATTGTGATCGTCGCGGCGGTGTGGTCTGGTTGCACTCCACGCGGAATTTCCAGAGTGACGCTCATGGGCTCATCCGGGTTGGCGGTGGCAAGGTCGACCGGGCTAGTGGCGATGGATTTGATGCGGGCAAGTTCCGCCGAACGGCCAGTCAATCGCACTACATTCGGCGTCACGACATAGTCTTTAAGCTCGAAGCCTAGCTTTGGTTGATTTTTCCAGCGAACGTTGATCGGAACATCAACAAATGTTGGGGCGGCGGTCACCTTTGGCAGCAGCGTCACGCGCTCGTCAATC
>CAYRAX010000132.1:0-7558 GCA_964422285.1 uncultured Chthonomonas sp. | reverse complement strand
AGGCACCGGACGATTTGAACGAGGGCCGCTTGTCGAGTCGCAGGTCTTGGGCCATTTGCCGCGCCAAACTGGCTTCGTAGGGTGCTTTTAGCTGTACATAGAGCGTTTCCATGCCGTCGAACCAATCTGGCACGCGCACCAACTCGGTGTAGGCGACCGCGGCCATGGCGCGAACGGTCAGCAGCGCCTCGGCATCGTTAGCGACGGCAGGTTTATAGCCCGCCGCACGAGCCTCAGCGGGACCATCGAACGCCCACTCCAGAAAATCTCGCTTGATCGAAACCATTCGGTAGGGAAGTGGCGGAAGCTCAGAGTCGGGCTTGGCGAACAAGCGAATCGCTTCGTCGGCATCCGATTTTTGTTGGGTCGGGTTGTCCGATTGCCAGATGCGATAGCAATAAATAGATCCAATGACGAAACGGGGAAGGTTGCCATCACGCGCAACCCGCAAGGCGCGCTCAAATTGACCCAGCCGAGCGCGCGCCAATGCCTCTTGCTCGGCGCTTTTGCCTTCAACCTGGTCCAGACGGTGATTCCATGTGCGCGGAACGACCGGAGTAGTGCGACCAGCAAGAACCCAATCATCTGGCAAAACGATGGGTGGCGAGCGCATCATGCCGTGCTCTTCGCCTTCAAAATCGCCCGGGTCAGGGTTCCAGATTGTCCGGCTGAGATACGTTCGCGATTCGACGTCGGGGAACCAAGCCATAGCTGGCGACGCCATCGAAGCAACAAGCAACGCGACCCACGCACCTTTTGGCACGCCGAGTTCGTCCCAACCATTGCCTCCAACCGCACGCCATCGGTTCCGGGGTGAGAGCATCGCTATGATCAAACCAGCCAGTCGCTTCAACGCTATTCCACCATACCTTTTTGCAGAGATAAGTCGGGTCAAGGCCGAAGCAATTGCATCGGGCGCAAACATCATTGACCTCGGAATTGGTGATCCCGATTTGCCGACACCGCCCGAAATCATCGATGCGCTAAGCAAGGCCGCTCGAAACCCAGCGACCCACCGTTACGACGAATCACCGCGCGGCTGGCGACCGTTTTTGCAGGCCGCTGCCCGGTGGTATCAACGAAATTTTGGCGTGACGCTTGATGCCGAAACCGAGTTTTGCCAATTGATCGGCAGCAAAGAGGGCTTGGCCCATCTCGCCTGGACATACGCGGAATCTGGCGATACAGTCATCGTTCCCAATCCCGGATATCCGGTTTACCGAGTGAACGCGCTGATGGCCGGAGCTGAAGTTTACGAAACACCGCTGCGCGAGGAAAATGAGTTCCTGCCGGTGTTTGAAGATATTCCGGTCGAAGTGGCAAAGCGCGCGACACTGTTTTATGTCTGCTATCCGCACAATCCGACGGGCGCAGTCGCGCCGATCGAATTTTATGAGCAGGCGGTTGAGTTTTGCCGCGACCATGAGATTTTGCTCGTGAACGACATGGCCTACGCGACCGTCACGTACGATGGATTCGTGAACGCGACCGCGCTGCAGGTGAAGGGCGCGAAAGATTGGACGATTGAGTTCCATTCGCTCAGCAAAATGTACAACATGACCGGCTGGCGGCTGGGGTTTGCGTGCGGTAATTCCGAGGCGGTCGAAGCGTTGCAGAAACTCAAAAGCAACCTGGATAGCAAGCAGTTTCCCGCGATCGCCGATGCTGGAGCCTATGCGCTTGACCACGTGGACAACGCCGAATCGCAAAGAATCTACCAAAGCCGCCGCGATGCCCTTTGCAAAGGATTGGCGAGAATCGGATGGGAAGTGAGCGCACCGAAAGCTTCTTTTTATATCTGGGCAAAGGTGCCGCATCCCACGATGACCAGCGCGGAATTTGCGAAGGAGCTGCTGCAAAAGGCGCACGTCGTGGTCGTACCGGGAACGGGATATGGCACCGAAGGCGAAGGCTACGTTCGCATGTCGTTAACCATGAATTCCGCCGGCGATGGCGACCTAATCGCCGAGGTCATTCGAAGAATCGAAGCAAGTGGTTTGGTTAAAGCTCCCGCAATCGCCTGAGATACCATTGCTTTTTTGCAAAATTTCGCGTATGTTATTGGGTAAGCGTCTTAGACCATGCCCAAGTTTGAAGAACGACCCGACTTACTAGATTCCTACGCAAAAGAGCGGTTGAAAGGCCAGCGCATGCGCAGGGTGTCGATATTCGCGGGTGTCGGGCTTTTGCTTGGCGGTATCGCTGCCGAAATGGTGCTCAACAACACTTCGTATGGGCTGGTTGCCTTGTTCGGCATCATCGGTTTTTTGGCCGCGCTCGGGTTGGGGGTTGCCTACGCGGCGTTTGTTTTTATGGTTTCAGCCGCGTATTCGCGTAGCTTGCGTAAGCATGGTCAGACACGCCCCGAAGCGCTACAAGTCGTCGCCATATTGATTCTCGATGGGCTGGCGACACTCGCGATCGCCGCATTTGTCATCCGCGACCAACTCGACGCGCGATTTTGGGTTGCAATTTCTTTTGTCGTTTGGACGAACATCGTGGCGAGTCTGCTTGGATATTTGAGCGAGTTTTGGAACGGCATGCCGCCAACGAAAGTTGGGTAAACCATAGCCCATGGAATATCGATCGCTGGGTCGCACGGGAATGATGGTTTCGGTCGCGTGTTTTGGCACGATGACGTTCGGCTGGGATCCGGACGATTGGGGGACGCCAGAAGATGAATGCGAGCAACTTGTTGACGCCGCTATCGACCGAGGCGTGAATTTCTTTGACACAGCCGACGTTTATGCACGCGGCGCCAGCGAGACAATTTTGGGCAAGGCGATTAAGAAGAAGCGAGATTCGCTTGTCATCGCCACCAAGTGCCATGGGAAAATGAGCGATAACGACCCCAACATGTTCGGAAATTCGCGCCGAAACATCATTCAGGCCTGCGAAGCTTCGCTCAAGCGTCTCAAAACCGACTGGATCGATCTTTATCAAATTCATCGGCCCCAACCTCAGGTCCCCATCGACGAAACCCTGCGCGCGCATGATGATTTGATCAAGGCAGGGAAGGTTCGCTATGCTGGTTGCTCGACCTATGGAGCCTGGCAGGCATGCGAAGCGCACTATGTCGCGAAGGCATTGGGGCTGGCCGGTTTTGTTTGCGAGCAACCGCCCTACAACCTTCTCGACCGTCGGATTGAGCGCGAACTGTTACCGTTTTTGCGAACCTACGAATACGGGTGCATTCCTTGGTCGCCTCTCGCGGGCGGAATCCTCAGCGGCAAATACCTCGGTAAGACATCGGGCGCGCGATACAGCAAATCCGATCCGCAGAAGCGCGTGAATGCGCGAACCATGGACGCTGTGCGCCGCTACAAAAAGATCGCCGAAAGGTACGAAGTCAGCATGACTCAACTAGCTCTGGCGTGGGTCGCTGGGCAGCCGGGCGTGACCGCGCCAATCATCGGCGCACGGTCGGTCAAGCAACTCGACGAGAGCATCAAAGCCTGTCTGACCAGGTTGCCCGCGCGGGCACTGGAATCCATCGACAAGGTGCTCGATCCGGGCGATTACTTGATCAACTATTACGCATCGAATTTCGGGCCGAATGCCCGGCCAAACGCCTGACGCAATCGTCGTACGCTTGGCGTCACAATAGGTTCTGATGCAGCCGACGATCTTGGTTTTGGGTAGCGGGCCGATTCGAATCGGACAAGGAATCGAGTTCGATTATTCGTGCGTGCATTGCATGTGGGCGCTCCAAAAAATGGGCTACCGCGCGATTGTCATCAACAACAATCCCGAAACCGTCAGCACCGATTTCGACACCGGCGACGGCCTCTATTTTGAGCCGGTCACCTTTGCCGACGTCATGAAAGTGATCGAGCACGAAAAACCGGAGGGGGTCATCGTGCAATTCGGCGGTCAAACCGCCATCAACTTGGCGGAACCGCTACACCAAGCGGGCGTGAAGATCGTGGGTACAAGTTGGTCTAGCATCGCCGCCGCCGAAGACCGCCAGAAGTTCGATGCGCTGATGAGCCAACTGGGAATTTTGCGGCCAGCCGGTGCTGCCGTCAGGTCCATCGAAGAGGCAAGATCGGTGGCTGCCAAAGTGGGCTTTCCCGTCCTCGTGCGGCCCAGCTTCGTCCTTGGTGGCCAAGCGATGATGGTGTGTCACTCGCCCGATCAACTGGATTCCTATTATCGTCTGGCTGAAGACGCGAACCCTGGACAGCCCGTCTTGGTGGATGAATACGTTCTGGGCACCGAGGCGGAATTGGACGTGATTAGCGATGGCGAGCAAACGCTCGTGCCGGGAATCATGGAGCATATCGAGCGCGCGGGCGTACACAGCGGCGACTCGATGGCAGTTTATCCGCCGGTTCGGCTCTCCGATCAGGTTCAAGCAGAGATGATTCGCTGCGCATGCAAGTTGGCTCGCGCGCTCGAAATCCGCGGCCTGATGAACATCCAATTTGTCGTGAAAGACGAGCGCGCTTACGTGATTGAAGTCAACCCGAGGGCCAGCCGAACCGTCCCGTATTTGAGCAAAATCACGGGGCTGCCGATGATCCGGCTCGCGACTGAATGCGCGATGAGCAAAAATCTCGCCGATTCGGGTTACGAGGGTGGCCTCTGGTGGGTCGATCCCCAGCGCGAGCAGGGAGGATATGTCATTCCTCAATCCGAGTTCGAAGCGGGCGCTCCAATTATTCCCAAGGCCATCCTTTATGGGGTCAAAGCACCGGTGTTCAGCTTCCAGAAACTCACACGCGTTGAGCCCAGTTTGGGCCCAGAAATGAAAAGCACAGGCGAGATTTTGGGGGTGGATTCGACTTATGAAGCTGCACTATTTAAGGCGTTTGTGGCGAGCGGAATCAACATCAACCGCTCAGGGTTCATCGTGCTGACCGTCAACCACGACGACCGGCCCGAGGCAGTGAACATCGCCGCGCAGCTGAGTAGCCGCGGATTCCGCGTCGCGTGCACACCCGGCACAGGCCAAGCGCTGCAATCGGCAGGGATTGCATGCGACCTCGTCAACAAAATCCAGGATGGCAGCCCCAATTTGCTCGACCTCATTTCTGGTGGCAAGGTCGCGCTAATGATCAACACACCCTCGGTCGGTGGAAACTCGACATCGGAAGCGGCGACAATTCGGCGCGCGTGCATCGAGGCAGGCATTCCCTGCATTACCAGCATCGATACCGCGGCGGCGCTTGTGCAGGTCCTTGAATATTTCGAAAAGCCGGAGTTGGCCTCGTGCAAGCCATTGCATGAATACTTGCAAGGTCCAAAGGCCCCCGCGCTGGGCTCGATGGTTGCGCAAACAAGGTAAATTCTGGGCATGCCGGAAGAGTTCGACGACGACCAAGAGGGTTTGGATAAGCCGCCCCCATTCTTCCCCTACGAAGACGCAAACGCGCTCGAAGGGCAAGAATCGTTGGGCGAACCCGTCGAAGTTTCGGTGGAGGGCGTTTTCGCCGCCGCGAATAATGGCAACGTCCAGCGATTTGTCCTCCTCAGCGACGGCGACCGCAAGGTTCCGATTCTCATCGGCGAGTTCGAAGCGGCTGCGATTTTGTATTCGCTGGATGGCGCGACCCCCGACCGCCCGATGACCCACGACCTGTTGAAAACGGTCATCGAAAGGCTGGGCGGCAGCGTCGAAAAAGTCGTTATTGACGACCTTTGGAGCACCACTTTTTACGCGAAAATGCACGTCAATTGCGGCTCAGAAACGGTGGCGATTGATGCGAGGCCTTCCGACTCAATCGCGATCGCCCTGCGATGCGAGGCACCCATTTTTGTTGCAGATGGAATCTTGCAACAAGGCATGGATCAGTAGCTGGCCGCTGTAAACAATTCTTTCAACGTAGCCAAATCGCCTATTATTGCGTCCGGAGCGGCGGCGCATTCGGGCATTTCCTCGGGCTTGGCGTCGGCGTCGGCGCTGGGCGGAACATCGCTTGCACGCCGAACCCAAACCGTTTTCCAGCCCGCCTTTTGGGCCCCGACTATATCGTGGGCAAAGCTGTTACCGATCATGGCGATCTGGCTTGGCGCTGTTAGCGTTAGCTCATGGGCGCGTTCGTAAACCTTGCTTGATGGCTTGCCGAACCCGAGTTCGCCTTCAATCAAAATCGGGTCAAAAAATCTCTCAACGCCGACGGTCGCGACCTCCTGTCGCTGGACATCTGCGGGGCCGTTGGTGATCAGGCCCAATCGGTAGCCGCGCTCGATCAACGCTTCTAGTGTGCCGATTGCGTCCGGAAAGAGCTTCAAATGGTTGTTTCGCCGGTCGGCATACGTGGTCGCCAGCAGCGCCGCCCGCGATTCGTCGGTGCATCCCGCTCGCTCCAAAACCAGTCGCATCAGTTCCTGACGTGTCGGGCCCCCCGTCTTCAGATAGATCGGATACCAGTCGGTTTTTTTGAGTGTTGGCGCAAATTGCTTGAACGAATCTGCCCAAATCCGGATCATCTGATCAGTTGTGAAGCCGTCTACCGGGTGGGCCGCAAAGGTCTCGCGCAGGCCGCGTTTACAAGCGTCCCAATAACCGCACAATGTATCATCTAAGTCGAAAAAGATGTACTTAACGCACGAAAATTGCGATGCTTCGCTCGTCAAACCAGCCTCATCGCGCGGCGCACTTCATCCATCGTGCTTGCCGCCACTTCGCGCGCTCTTTCGGCCCCATCTTTGAGTATGTCGTCCAACGTAGCATCGTCGATTGCCGCCCGACGTTCGCGCATCGGCCGCAAAAATTCGTTGAGAATCTCAATTAACTCGCTCTTGTTTTGCATGCAGCCGCGCTCCCCCGCGACATCTTCGCTCCATTGGCGCTCCCAATCGGGAGAAAAAACGCGCAGATATTGGCAAACCGCGCATCCCTCCGGAATGCCGGGATCGGTCATTTTCATTTTCGTGGGAGTGGTAAATGCCGACTTGACTTGGGCAGCGAGCTCGTCGGGGGTCGAATTGAGATAGATGCAGTTGTCGTATGACTTGCTCATCTTTCGCATGTCGAGTCCCGGCAGTTTCGCCGTCAGCTCATCATCGTTGATTATGTCTACAAATTCGGGAAAAACTTGTCCAAATAGTGCGTTAAATGACCTCGCGATTTCGCGTGAAAGCTCCAGATGCGGTGCCTGATCTCGTCCGACAGGGACGCCGTAGGGCTTGTAGAGCAAGATGTCGGCCGACTGCAGGACCGGATAGCCCAGAAGGCCGTAAGAGACGATTCGGTCGCCGGTGATTTCCGCGACCTGCTCCTTGTAGGTGGGCGTTCGCTCCAACTTACCGACACCGACCACCATACTTAGCAATAGGTGCAATTCGGCGTGTTCCTGTACTTCGCTTTGGATGAAGATGGCGCATTTTTTGGGGTCGAGTCCGCCCGCAATAAAGTCCCGCGCCACGCTTCGGCTGTTGGCCCGAATGTCCTGCGGATTATCGACCGCAGTCGTGAGAACGTGCCAATCCGCGACCATGCAAAACATGTCGTATTGATCCTGCAGATTGACCCACGGACCCAACGCGCCCACGTAGTTGCCCAAGTGCAGGCGACTGGACGTTGCCCGCATTCCGCTCAAAATTCGTTGCT
>CAYRAX010000131.1:0-7623 GCA_964422285.1 uncultured Chthonomonas sp. | reverse complement strand
GTGCCGGTTTCGAATAACCGCGAGCGCGTTGTCATTCATGTTGGCAACGTTCTCGCCATTTAGCATGTAACTGCCGCTCGTCGGACGGTCCAAGCAACCAACCAGGTTCATAAAGGTCGATTTTCCGGATCCCGACGGCCCCATAATCGCAACCATTTCTCCAGGCTCAACGATGAGCGACGCATCGCGAAGTGCCTGCACGCTAACTGGACCTAGGTCGTAAGTTTTTGCGAGATGCTCGGTTTGGATGACGGGTTGGTTACTCATATCTAAGTGCCTGAATGGGTTGAAGTCGGCTCGCCCGTATCGCCGGGTAGAGGCCAAAGAACAGCCCGACAGCGACAGAAAAAGTGAATGCAGCCATGACAGCCGGGCCGCTGATAACTGGCGGGACCTGCAGCTGCTGGCTGACCACGCGAACAGTGAGCGAGCCGATGAGAATGCCGAGGCACCCGCCGACCACGCACATCACGATGCTCTCCAAAAGGAATTGCACGAGAATGCTGCGGCGTGTCGCGCCGAGCGCCTTCCTCAAGCCGATTTCGCGCGTCCGCTCGGTGACCGAGACGAGCATGATGTTCATGATTCCGATGCCGCCGACCAGCAACGAAACGCTCGCGATTCCGGCCAACAGCAGGCTTAGCAGTTTCGTTTGGGTCTCGATTTGCTCGATCGCTTCGCCTTGATTGAAAACTCGGAATTGGTTTTCGCCAGCCGCATTTTTGCGCTTGACCGCGAGTGTTTCTTCGATCTGCGACTGGGTGTAGGGCATCAGCTCTGTTTTGAGCGCTTGAATGGAAATAAAGTCGAGCGTGGTGCGACCGAACAATCGCTTTTGCGCAGTTTTCAGCGGAACATACACGGTGTCGTCGGGATTATTGAACCCAGAGCCGCCTTTGTAGGTAATCACGCCGATGACTTCGAAGGTCTGACCGCGAACCTGAATGGCCGCGCCAATCGCGTTCTCACCAGCAAAAAGTTGATCGTAAACCTGGTAGCCGAGCACTGCCTTTCGCTCCAAAAGTTCGTTATCTAGCTCGGAAAACCAGCCGCCCTGCAGCATCTGCGTCGCGTTGCGGATGATCGACATTTCTGGCTTGCAGCCGAGCACCGATGTTTGCGTGTTACGGTTGCCAAATTTTACGGTCGCCGAGCCGCGCACTGCACCGCTGATGAGCGAAATCAAGGGCACAGATTTGGTCAACGCGTCCACGTCTTCATCGCTGAACTGGGTGAAACCCGCCGAGCCGCCACCCATGCCGCCGCGGCGAAAATCGGGCATGACGGTGAGCATGTTGGAGCCCATGACTTGCAGGTTTTCGAGCGATTTTTGCTTGGTGCCCTCACCGATGCCGATCATCGTGATGACCGAGCCGACGCCGATCACGACGCCCAGCATGGTGAGCGCCGACCGCAATTTGTTCGCCAGGATGGAGCGAATCGCGCTGACAAGGCTGTCGAGAAAATTCATCGACGCTTATCGGCTCCCGCCTCCCTGCCTGCCGCCGGAGCCACCGCCACCTCCGGAGCCTCCACCTCCACCGGATCGGCCACCACTGCCGCCACCCATTCCGGCTGGGCGCCCGCCAGCTAAGCCGCCACCTTGTTGCGCTTCTTCCATCTTTTTCTGCAAGGCGCGCATCTTGTCGAGGTCGATTTCGGCGACCACAACTTCGTCGCCAGCTTTCAAACCTTCCAGCAATTCGACGCCGTCGTTGCCGGTTTCGCCAACCTTAACCTTGACAACCTTCGGCGTGCCCTTGGCGTCCTTGATCTTGACGATCGTTTCGCCATCCTTTCGGTTCAAGGCTTGCGATGGGAGCACCAGCACATCGCTCTTCTCGAAGGTGATGAATTCGCAGGTAGCGGTCATGCCGGGCATCATTTCGACGCCTTTGGCGGGCCGCACTTCGACGCGAACTTTGACGGTTGTAATGTTATTCGCGGTGAGCGCCGCCGGGCTAACGCGGCTAACTTCGCCCTTCAAAGGTCGATGGGGAAATGCCTGGAGCAAAATGCGCACTTTCTGGCCAACTTCCACTTGCGAAATGTCCGCTTCATCCACCAGACAATCCACAAAAATTCTGCTCACGTCGCTCAGTTGAACGAGACTGGTGCCTTGCGAGAAGGTGCTCGTTCCGGGCGGGATGATCGTGCCTTCTTCGAGATATTTTTGGGTGACAACTCCATCGCGTGGGGCAACTACGGTGGTCGAGTCGAGTTGCACTTTTGCGTTTTTCACGGCAACCCGGTTGCGAACAATCGATGCTCGTGCCGAGGCCAAATCGGCTTCGCTTGCGCGTATGCTCGCCAAATTGGCGCGCGCCTTGTCGAGGTCTGATTTTGCTTGCGCAACTGCTTGGGCCGATTCGTCTGCGTTTTGCTTAGTGATCTTGATCTGCGATTGGTTTGCAAGTGCTTTGCGATAGGCTGCATCGGCATCCGAAACTCGCGCAAGTTGCGAAGCCCGCTGCGCCTCTTGCTGAGCGTCCAGGTTCTCCATCCGGATCTTGCTCGACTCGTAAGCCGCTCGCGCGGATTCCATGGCGCTGGTCGCCGCCTCGACGGTCGCCACGCTCACATAACCTTTTGCCAGCAAATCGCGTTGTCGCCGTTCGTTGGCCTTTGCCGCGCCAAATTCAGCCTTCGTGCGGTCGAGCGCAACTTGGGCGTCGCGCCGTGCTTGCGGCAAAGTTGCGGTTTCTAGCTCGCGCAAGGCTTGCCGCTGGCTTTGCAAGTTTGCCGCCGCCGATGCAACGTCGTTTTTGGTGAGCTCTGGCTGAGTTGACTCTTGTAGCAACGCGCGGTCATACCGAATCTGCGCCGATTTCACGGCAATTTCGGCGTCGCGAACGGCGGATCGAGCGTTCGAGCGCTGGACATCCAAATTCGCCATGGATTGCTGAACGCGCGACTGGGTGGACTGGAGATCAGCGCTTGCCTGGTCAAAGGTTGCCTGCGTGTCCGAAGGATCGATGAGCGCGATCAAGTCGCCTTTCTTGACGATCTGGCCCTCGTCAACGGCGAGCTTGATGACCTTGCCTCCAGCTTTTGATTTTACGTCGACGCTGGTCATGGCGACCAGCGTGCCGTTTGCGGTCATCGAACGAATCAATTCGCCTTTGCTGATCTTTGCGTATTTGTATTCAATTTCAGAAGTCGATTGACGGCAGCCGACGAGCATCAAACTCGCCACCGAAAACGCAAAGAAACCAATCCTTAGTACCTTCATTCTTCTCCTTCAATCGGCTTGCCGGTCGCCACCTCGAATCGAACTTTCGAGCTGAGATAGTCATATCGCGCCTGAACCAGATTCGATTCTGCGGTCGTGAGCGACAATTGAGCGGTAATTACTTCCAGAAGTGTTCCCGCACCCAATCGCCTAGACTCGCTCGCAGCATCAAAGTTCACCTTGGCCGCTTCAAAAGCTGCATTTGCCACGACCAGACGTTTGGCATTTTGTTGGAGCTCAAGGCTGGTCGATATGATTTCACTACGAGCCGAGCGTTCGGCTTGTTTCAGGCTCGCTTCCAGTGCTTTCACATTGTCCTGCTGCGCCCGTACCGATTCTCGCGATCGGCCACCATCGAACAGCGGCACGGTTGCGGTCAACGCGATCTGCGAGCTTCGGAAAACGTCGCGGCTAAAGTTCTTTCGCCATTGGGCATCGAGCGAAAACTCGGCTGCGCCTGCCATCTTGGCAATCGTCACATTTTCCTTCGCGGCCGAAATGCGCTTTCGAATGGCAATCAAATCGGGCCGCACGACCAGCGCATCCGAGATCGCGGCTGGCGGCAAGGGCGTGGTTTGGGCCTCGCTTGGTAGCTCGATGGCGGCGATCGTGTTTTCTGGGTTTTCGTCGTCCAAGCCGATGGTTGCGAACAGGGTTTCGCGATTAGTGGTCACCGCGGATTCACTCGTAAGAACCGAAACTTCGGCGTTTAGCAGGTCAGCTTTCGCCTGAAAAACTTGCTTTGCCGCTTCGTTGCCCGCTTCCACGCGCGCCTCGGTTTCGGCCAGGATCGCTTTTGCGCGTGCAAGCTGGGTTTGCTGAACCTTCAATGTCTCTTCGGCTTGCAGCGCGGCGAAAAATTGCAGGTGAACATTCAGCAAAAGCTGCCGCAGGTCGTTGACATAGGTCGATTGCTGGGCATCGGCGGTGTGCCGGGCCGCGCTGAGCTTTAGGTATCTCGTGCCGTTGTCGAGAATGGGCAAACTCAACGTGACGGCGGTCGAACTCGCGAGATTGTTGCTACTTGCTCGAGTGCCAGTGTCTTGTTTGGTGTTACCGGTTTGGTAGGTCACCGATGGGGTCAATGACGGGAGCAACGAACCGAAAGCCGACCGAGCCTCGGCCCGCGCACGATCCGCTTGAAATCGGCTACTGGCAACACCACCATTGCGCAGTTTGGCCATTTTTAGCGCGTTCGATAGGCTGAGTGGCTCGCCGGTCGCCGAATAGGCTGCCAGGCAGAGCAGAAAGGCGACGTAACCCCTGCAATGACGCATGAAATCATCATAGCCTGAATTTTTGATGCTTGTGTGCGCACGCAATAAATTTGAGCGCCAGACTTTTTCAAGAATATTTCGTTAAATCGCGAATATCAAGCAAAGTCATAGGGTATTCTGTGGAATCTTGTGGCTCCGTGTCCCGCAAGGTTGCAACCTCCGTTTTTGGGACACTAGCGCGAGATCATTTTTGGCGAGCATGATGTCCCCGAACCCCCCAATGACTAACCCAGCCTGGCCCCTAAAGCCGATGGGTTAAGTTTTTGTATTCGGACGCATCATACCGACACATCGAACACGCGAAAAAATTATGGCAGACGTCAGTCTTTTCGACAAAATCCGTATTGGAATTGCTAGTCCCGAGGACATTCGCGGCTGGTCTTATCGCAAGGATGCGAATGGCCAAATGACTCACTACGAAGTCAAAAAGCCGGAAACAATCAACTACCGCACTTTCAGGCCCGAACGCGATGGCCTGTTTTGCGAGCGCATTTTTGGTCCCACCAAAGATTGGGAATGCCAGTGCGGTCGCTACAAGAAAATTAAGTACAAAGGCATCATCTGCGAACGATGCGGCGTCGAAGTCACGCGCAGCAAGGTTCGCCGGGAGCGCATGGGCATCGTCGAGCTGGCCGCTCCGGTTTGCCATATCTGGTACCTGAAAGGCGTTCCGTCGCCCCTTTCGTTGATCCTCGATATTGCTGCCCGGCAACTCGAGAAGGTCATCTACTTCGCCAGCTTCATTATCATTGAGCTGGACGGAGAGCGAATTCAAGAGCTGATGCCCGAAATTCGGCAAACCGTCGAATCGGAGAAGGTCGCCATCCAGCAGTCCATGCGAGAACTCGAAATCGAGTCGATCGAGCGGCTGACGAACGAGATGCGCAACAACCCGGACGAGTACCTGGACGAGAGCTTTGTGCGCGACCGCATGAAGTCGAACTTCGACCGCATTCGCGCAGAATATCGCGACGCCGATGATCGCCTCAAAGACCTCGACATCGCCGTCGAATTGCTCAGCAAGCTCGAAGTCAACCAACTCATCGAAGAAGACAAGTGGCGCGCGATCAGCAAGATGCTCGACGCAGTTGGTCGACGGCTGAAGAAGGACTTTAGCGAACTGGTTCGCGCCAACATCGGCGCCGACGCGGTCAAGGAATTGCTGCGCCGCGTAGATTTGGAGCGATCGAGCCGCGAACTGCGCCAGGAAATCGTCATGACGACGACCCTGCGACGCGCCCGCGCGATCAAGCGATTGGAGCTGATCGACGCGCTCATTTCAAGCAAGAGTCGCCCCGAGTGGATGATTTTGGATGTCGTGCCGATCATCAGCCCCGAACTGCGACCGATGGTCCAGCTGGACGGCGGCCGATTCGCCACCAGCGACCTCAACGATCTTTATCGCCGAATCATCAACCGCAACAACCGACTCAAGAAGATCATGGAAATTCAGGCTCCTGAATCCATCATCAACCACGAAAAGCGATTGTTGCAAGAGGCCGTCGATGCGCTTATCGACAACGGTCGCCGAACGAGGCCCGTCGTCGGTAGCAACAGCCGCCCGCTCAAGTCTTTGAGCGACATGCTCAAGGGTAAGGAAGGCCGATTCCGAAAGAACTTGCTCGGAAAGCGCGTTGACTATTCCGGTCGATCGGTTATCGTCGTTGGGCCGCACCTTAAGCTCAACCAATGCGGTTTGCCAAAAGAAATGGCGCTGGAGCTATTCAAGCCGTTCGTTATGAAGACGCTGGTCGAGCGAAAGATCACGCAGAACATCAAGACGGCAAAGCGCATGATCGACCGAATGCACCCCAGCGTTTGGGATGGTTTGGAAGAGGTTATTAAGGAGCATCCGGTGCTTCTAAACCGCGCTCCAACCCTGCACCGACTCGGTATTCAGGCGTTCGAGCCGATCCTCGTGGAAGGCAAGGCGATCCAGGTTCACCCACTCGTTTGCCACGCCTATAACGCAGACTTTGACGGCGACCAAATGGCCGTGCACGTTCCGCTGAGCACCCAAGCTCAGGCTGAAGCGCGCGTCCTGATGATGTCGACGCAGAACCTGTTCTCACCGGCAGATGGACGACCGACCGTTTCGCCAATTCAAGATATCGTTCTTGGCGCATACGCTCTTACGTTCATGAGCCAAGCAGGGAAGCAGAAGCTAGAGCAGCAACTGGCCAAGCACAAAGAGGACCCGGAGAAGAACCCGGCGCCTCCCGTTTACGCCAATCCAGCCGAAGTGCTATTCGTGCTGGAATCCCCGGTTGTGGAGCGTCCGTTTGGGCTCAACGATCCGGTTCGAGTGCGGCTCACCAAGCCTGTTTTCCGGCCCGACGAAGAGATCGATTATCGCGATAGCCAAACCGGTCAGGAATACAAATACGTCACCGTGACGAACGAAGACGGCGACGAAGTGCGCGAACTGGAACCGCTCGAATTGCAGTACGAAGAGTTCATCGGCATCTGCACTCCCGGCCAATTGATCTTCAACCAACAGTTGCCGTGGCCAATGCGCTACAGCGAGCGGTTTTTGAACTGCGAGCTTGGCAAAAAGGCCATCGCTGAAGTCATTGTCAGCTGCCACAAGATGGTGGGCTACGATGCAACGGTCAAACTGCTCGATGACCTGAAGGATATGGGCTTCCGATGGGCGACCAAGTACGGATTGAGTATCGCGCTCACCGACATGGACCCGCCGGAGCGCCGCGAAGAAATCCTGAAGGAAGCAGATTCGAAGAGCACTCGCGTTTCAGAACAGTACCGACGCGGCCTGCTGACCTTTAACGAAATGCAACAAAGCCTCATCAAGCTTTGGACCGACACCTACGACACGATTGGAAAAGAAATCGTGGCGGGCATGGAGCAATTCAATCCGCTCTCGATCATCACCGTTTCCGGTGCTCGTGGCTCGGTTAAGCAGCTCGCCCAGCTATCTGGAATGCGCGGCCTCATGTTTAACCAGTTTAACGAGGTTATCTATGAGTTGCCCGTCAAAAACTCGTTCCACAAGGGCCTGTCGATGCTTGAGTACTTCGTCACCACCCACGGTGCACGAAAGGGTCTCGCCGATACCGCACTTCGTACCGCTGACGCGGGTTACTTGACCCGCCG
>CAYRAX010000130.1:0-7949 GCA_964422285.1 uncultured Chthonomonas sp. | reverse complement strand
AGACTGCGACCGGTCGAAATGGGAAAAAATAGCGAGTAGGATCAAATGGAGAGAAGAAGGCGATACCAAGCCCTCCGTCCGTCAGCGCGTCGAGGACGCCATGTGATGCGGTGCAGAGGAAGAGATACACAAAGAGCCCCCGCTGTGCCGCCCTTGTTCGATCTCTATAGACCCCTGCCACGAGAGCTGCACTGAGCAGTCCCGCAAAGACGAGGGAATGGGTCATGCCGCGGTGACCCCAGAGATCGCCGTAGTGAATCCCAAAGGCAAATCCGATCACATCGAGGTCCGGCACGATGGAACAGACGGCACCTGTCAGGACGACTGGCCATGTCATTGTCTGATGCGATGCACTCTTGCCGAGTGTGACTGCCACAAATGCGTGGGAGAAGGCTGAAGCCATCGTTGTCCTCAACGGTCCAATGTCAACGGCCGTTCTCAAAGCCCATCTGCCGCCATGCCTCGTAGACAACCACCGCGACCGCGTTCGAGAGATTGAGGCTGCGACTCTCTGGGCGCATGGGAAGCCGAATGCGACGTTCTGGGGAGAACGTTTCTAGTAAGTCGGTCGGGAGTCCACGGGTTTCCGGACCGAATAAAAACGCATCGCCCTGCCCATAGGTGATTCGGTCATACCGTGTCGTCCCTTTTGTGGAGCAGGCAAAGAGGCGATGATCTTTGAATCGTTCGGCACACTCGGCCCAATTCTCGTAGACACTGAGGGTCGCGAATTCGTGATAGTCCAACCCGGCCCGTAGCAACTGTTTATCTTCCAGAGAAAACCCCAGAGGCTTCACCAGGTGCAGTCGTACGCCACTATTGGCACAGAGGCGGATGATATTGCCGGTGTTCGGCGGAATTTCCGGCTGATAGAGGATGACATCGAACATCGCAGGCGCAGTGTAGCACGGCGCCGGCGCTCGGCACGACGACCGAGGATCCACAGGCAGAGTTTAGGGGAGAGGTTTGTACCCATGCGGATTGAGGCCCTGCCACTTCCACGTATCGGCGCACATTTCAGCAAGGTTCCGCTTCGCTTGCCAGCCGAGAAGGGTAGCCGCCTGACTGGGATCGGCATAGCAGGCTGCGACATCGCCGGGCCGACGAGGTGCGATCTGGTACGCCACCGGCTTGCCGCTGGCTTGTTCGAACGCCCGGACAATTTCCAGCACGCTGTACCCGGTTCCGGTGCCAAGATTGACTGTGAGACATTCCGTCCGGTGCGTCGCCCGCTCAAGTGCTTCCAGCGCCTTGAGGTGGCCGATAGCAAGATCCACCACATGGATGTAGTCGCGCACGCCGGTCCCGTCCTTTGTGGGGTAGTCATTCCCGAACACGTTCAGGTGCGGGCGGCGACCGATTGCCACCTGTGCCACGAACGGCATTAAGTTGTTCGGTGTGCCTTGCGGATCTTCACCGATCAATCCGCTCATGTGCGCTCCGACTGGGTTGAAGTATCGGAGAATGCCGATACGCCATGAGGTGTCGCTGCGTTGTAGATCACGCAGGATGTGCTCCACCGTCAGTTTCGTTTGCCCATAGGGATTCGTTGTTGACAGCGGATGGTCTTCTGTCAGCGGCAGCCGTTGAGGATCGCCGTACACCGTGGCGGAAGAACTGAAGACCAGCGTCTTGACTCCACAAATGCCCATCGCCTCCAATAGACGTACAGATCCGACAACGTTATTGTCGTAATAGGACAGCGGCTGCTGAACCGACTCGCCGACGGCCTTGAGACCGGCAAAATGAATCACCGCTTGTGCGCCACTGTCTTGCAGCGCCGTCACCAGCGCTGCTCGGTCGCGGATGTCGCCACGGATGATACGAAGCTGCTTTCCCGCAATCCGTTGGACCCGCTCGAGTGATTCAGGGTGGCTGTTGCAAAAATTATCGAAGACGGTCACGTCCTGTCCCGCCTGAAGCAGCTCGACACAGGTGTGAGAACCGATATAGCCGGCACCGCCTGTCACTAAAATCACGGCGTATCTCCCGCTGAATGTTTTCTGGGAAGTCGACTGACGCCAGAGTATCGAGGTCAGGAAGGGAGGTCAAGGAAGAGATCAATAAAAGAAAGACGCATCTCGTGCCGCCGTGCCTCATCTGTCGACCATGCGACCAAGTGATCATATTGGGAGCAGTTGTGTCTTGAAACGAATCCAACTCTTGAATCTGCTTCTCGCTCGTTTCATACTTCCATGTCATGACCATTCCATTGGCCGATCCATCCAGGCCTCTTCAGAACCTCGAAACCGACGTGGCCTTGCGCGCGATTCTCGAAGGCACCGCAACGGAAACCGGACAACAGTTTTTTACCGCGCTGGTCGAGAATCTGGCCAAAGCTCTTGGCACGCACGGAGCCTGGGTCACAGAATATTTCCCTGACAGACGTCGTCTGCGGGCCCTGGCTTTTTGGATGGATGGCAAGTGGGTCAGCGACTATGAGGTGGACATCGCGGGAACTCCCTGTGAACGCGTGATCGACACAGCCCAATTGGTACATTTTCCTGACCGGATTCTTGAGATTTATCCCCAGGAGGAGGAACTGAGAGCGGCCGGGGCCGTCAGCTATATGGGCGTGCCGCTTCAAGGCACAGACGGTCACGTACTTGGGCACATGGCGGTGATCGACCGGAGGCCGATTCCAGAAGCGCCACGAATTCATGCGATCTTTCAGATCTTCGCGGCCCGCGCGACGGCGGAATTGCGGCGGATACGGGCGGAAGCCGAGGTCCGAGCGCGGGAAGAAAAGGTGGGCCGACTTCTAGGGAGTGCGATGGACGCGATTATCGAATTAGACGATCGGCTCCAGATTACCCGTGTCAATCCCGCCGCGGAGAAAACGTTCGCTTGCCGGGCAGACAACATGGTCCATCAAAGCTTTTCTCGGTTTGTGGGCAGCGAGGACAAGGCTCGGTTGGAAACGCTGATTGCCGAGCTTGACGGACGTCCGGAGGGGCAGCGATCACTGTGGATTCCCGGCGGGCTCACCGCTCGTTGCCCGGGGGGTGAATCATTCCCTGCCGAGGCGACCATGTCCCGGTTTGAACTGCATCGAAAGAAATTCACCACACTCATCCTGCGCAACATCCATGATCGAATGGAAGCTGAGGAGAAAATCCAATCGCTGACGGTAGAAACCGAACTGCTCCGTGAGGAATTGCAGGACTTGCATCCAAACGGGACGCTGGTCGGCGAGAGCCAGGCTCTTCAACAGGTACTTCGCGACATCGCCCAAGTTGCAGCGACGAACACGACGGTCCTTATCATGGGTGAGACCGGCACCGGCAAGGAGTTGGTTGCGCGGGCCATCCATGCTGCCAGTCGCCGGCGTGAACGGCCGTTGATCATTGTCAATTGCGCTGCCATCCCGGCGACATTGATCGAGAGCGAATTCTTTGGCCACGAGCCCGGCGCTTTTACAGGTGCGACCAAGAAGCGCGAGGGCCGGTTTGCGCTGGCCGACAACGGGAGCATCTTTCTGGACGAAGTCGGCGAATTGCCGCTTGAGCTACAGGCGAAGCTGCTGCGCGTGCTCCAAGAGGGAGAATTCGATCCCGTCGGCAGTTCGAGAACCAGGAAAGTCGATGTACGGGTACTGGCCGCAACCAATCGGGATCTTGCTGCATCGGTCAAGCAAGGCACTTTCCGCGAAGACCTGTATTATAGACTCAATGTGTTTCCAGTCAGGTTGCCACCGCTCCGTGAGCGGGGCGACGATGTCGTGCGTCTAGCCTCCGTCTTTGCCCAACGGTTCGCAAGGAAGATGGGACGGACCCTTGCGCCTTTGACCGCCAGTGAGGCTCGTCGGCTTCAAACCTATCATTGGCCGGGGAATGTGCGAGAGCTCCAGAATGTGATCGAGCGAGCCGTCATCACGGCAGAAGCCGGCAAGCTCAACCTCGATCGAGCGTTACCAGAGGTGCCCTCCGCCCCGGGAGTTTTAGTGAACAGGCCAGCATCTTTTCCTGGCGCTATTCTTTCAGCCAAGGAACTCGAGGAACTGGAACGAGCCAATATCCTGAGAGCCCTTGAAACTACCAAGTGGAAAGTGGCCGGTGCACAGGGCGCCGCATCATTGCTCGGAATCAATGCCTCGACACTCTCATCGCGCATGAAAGCGTTGAAGATTCAGAAACCCCGTTAAACATATATTCTTTCTCGACTTGTCACGTCTCTTTCACCTCACCCCCTTGTGGTTGTCTTCGGACAGACTTGCGATATTTCACAAATCCTCTCGTGAGATTTCACGAGTTGTGAAATCTCGCGAGCGGCTCGGTTTGTCCTCCTCGCACCAATCTGCCTGATATTCAATTGGTTTCTCGAAGTTGCCACCCTGGCATCAATGCTGCTCTCACGGTATTGCAGCGCAGTCATACGCATCAGGAGGAGGATGACGATGGCGACCACTCGAGATCTTGGTTGGTGGTACTGGCTCATGACGGTGGGATTACTTGCAACCAGTCTCATGGGATGGTGGAAGGGATTGTATCTGGCGATGGCCTTGTGTGCCGTTCAGATTGGCCATGTGATCTCGCTGACGCGAGACGTCACGTCGTTTCCCGTGCAGGTACGGGTTGCTTATCTGGGGTTGTTGCTTGCCGGATGGTGGGAACCACTCCAATGGATTCACTGGGTCCAACTCGTCGGTACCAGTGCCAGGGTCGGGATCGGGTACTGCTTTCTGGCGCGCGTATTGTCCTTGGCGTCATGGAACCGTCGGTGGCCGTTATCGTGGGACCTTGTCATGCGCACGTTCTTTTCAAGCCAGACCGTCATACCATCGTGTGGGACGGCCTTCCAGCACTTGTGGCTTGAGCGGGTGCAGAGATGAACTGGGAATTGATATGCCGGAGTGCCGACCGGCTTTTCTTTCGGCAACAGGTCAATAACCAATGTCAGCGAGAAGGAGGAATTCATATGTCACAGGCAACGATGAGCGGAGTGATCAATGGCGTTGATGTGGAGCGTTTGGGGCAGACAGTTCAGGCGGTCCAGCAGAACCCAAGCTTGGGAACCTCAGAGTTCCGGGCCGTCAATAGATGGATCAGCGGCGGACACAATCGATCAACGATCAAGGGGTTCTTTGGCGCAGGTCAAGAGGATACAAGCAGGACGAAGTCGTTCGTCCTCGATGCCGACGAGCCGTACGTATTGCTCGGGAAGGATCAAGGAGCAAATCCGGTGGAGTTCGTCCTCCATGCGTTAGCCGCTTGCCTGACGACTTCGCTGGTCTACCATGCTGCAGCGCGCGGCATTCAGATTGAGTCGATCGAATCAAAACTGGAGGGCGATCTCGACTTGCAGGGCTTCCTCGGACTGTCCGAGCAAGTTCGGAAGGGATATAAACAAATCCGAGCCAGCTTCACGATCAAATCGGATGCGTCCGCAGAACAGTTGGAAGCGCTTACAAAATTTTCACCGGTATACGACATTGTGTCGAATCCGGTGCCGGTCTCGATTCAGATCAATAAGAACTAGGCCGATGGCCTGGGTGTGATCATCGCATCCAGGCCTTCTTCTACGGCAGTGCAAGGAAGGAACGTGTTTCATGCGAACGGTCTTCATCCGGGGCGTTCGACGGACCATCAACGAACGCCGAGGGTTTCTGTGGCCTATCTAAGCCTGCTGGGGGAGGCCTCCTTTTCTGGATCGGTCAAGCTCCTGCTGATACCGCCTCTCGCCGATCATCGCGGCGCGTGTGATCCGATGTTGGCCCATGCGGTAAGGATTGTGACCTCACAGCATGAAGATCGCGCTTCCTGTTTACAAATGGCGGTAAATGTCGCGCTCGACGAGGGGATGGCACCTCAGATAGTCCAGACGGTCCTGGGTTGTGAGTATCCGCCCCTGTCGGAGTCGCTTTTTCTCGTTGTGCAATTCACTGACGGGTGCTCACCGGGAACGGATCTGAACAAACGGCCCGGTATGAGATTGAAACGCGATTTGGAACAACAGTTTACGAGGAACTGGAGCTCACTATTGCTGGCGCACGAGTGTTTCCCACTGTGAAACAAGGGCTCGGGATTGCCGTGAGTTGCCTCTCCCCAAATCTGGGAATTGATTCCGCGAAATCCTTATTTCTCGCTGAGCGGTTTTCGGGCAATAAAGACTTTTCCACCGGGAGAAATCTGAGTTCGTCCATATCCACATCGCATCTGCACGCGAAACCCTTCGGATCGTAGCCAGTGGAGAACCTCGACAGGGTGATACAACCGTTGCCGGTGGGTTTCTTTTCCACGGCGCCATCGACCACGGACTTTGCGGAACATTGTGATCGTTCGCGTCAGCTGCTGTTGCGCTGGTTCAACACGGCTGGTTGCGATAACAGCCCAATCCTTTCCGGTTTGCCCATTCGTCCACTCCTGTGGGTCATCAGGCGGAGGAGGCGTTCGGATATCGAGAGCCAAGTATCCACCAGGACGAAGTGTCTCAAATGTTCTGCGGATCATGTCCTGTACCGCTTGGCGAGAAGGAAGATAATTGACTACCTCTCCGATGACCACGATCGCGTCCCATGGTCCCTTGGCGTGTGTCAATCGTGAGCTGATCTTGAATGTGCCGCGCGGCACTCGACGCCTGGCCAAGCGGATCATTGCCGGAGAGCGATCTATCCCGATGACGGTATAGCCGGCCTTAGCAAAGACAGCTGTTGAGTGGCCACTGCCACAGCCGGTATCGAGAATACGGCCTGTCCGTAGTCCTTTCGCTTGCAATAGTTCAACAATGAAGGACGCAGCCTCTTTTGCAGGCAACGAATACCCCTGGTCATGGATATAGGCCAGATCGTTACGGTACATGGCGCGGCACCTTACTTACGGTGCTCTCGCCTGGTCCGTCAAGTGATTGAGTCGAGCCGTGGCTCATTTCGCCAATGCTTGGCTTCTTGATATAGTGAAGGTCGATCAGATGCCACCTGACTGGTTGAAGTCGATCCATGAAATCTGGCGTGTGGGCTGTGAAAAATCAGTTACCGTTTCACCTATCGAGAGTGCTTGTCTGCCTCGTGCTTGGCTTTGCGCAGCCAACGGATGCTGAAGACTCGTCCGTCCGCTCAGTGGAAACGGTCATAGCACAGGCCAAGGCGGCCTGGGAAAGTGGGGCGGTGACGTCCGCACTTGAACTGATCGACCAAGGGATTCAGGATGATCCACAAGCGCTTGTCCTCCATAAATTGCGAGGTGATATTCTTTCGACCTTTCGTGACCCGAAAGAAGCCGTTCAGGCCTACGATCGAGTTCTTGCGGTGGAGCCTGCTGCGCTCGATGTGCACTGGGCGAAATGGGCGGTATTGGTTCGGTGGGGGCAGGACGCGGAGGCGATTGCTGAGCTTTGTTCCATCGCGCAGGTTGATGCCAAGAATCCACTGGCCCACTGGCGGCTGGCGCAGGAGCTCCGCAAGATCGATCGCTTGGAGGAATCGCTGGAATCCTATAAACGGGCGGTGGAACTAAAGCCGGAGTTCCTGGGCTGGCGCCTTGCTTTGGCTCGTGCCCGCTTCGATGTGCTGGATTATCAAGGCGCGGATGCCGATCTTCAGTATGTGCTGGAACATGTTCCGCCTGGATCTCCGCTTGAACTGCCGGCCAAGAATCAACTGGCTCAACTGCATGAGTCGATGGAGCGAGGGCGGCGGTTCAGTCCAACGTTGACGCCTGCGGCTAGTGCGGCCCAACTGAAGGAATGGGCTGCCATTCGGTCGGATGCGTGGAACTTGTTTGAGGCTGGTCGATATCAGGAGGCCGAACCAATGTATCGGAAGCTCTTGGCGCTCAACCCCGGTGATCCCATCGCCACCCATCAGTTGGGCCTGACGTTGATGCAAGTAGATCGCTGCGAGGAGGCCATCGCCGTATTCGGCAATATTTCGAATCTCAATCCAAGCGAGGAGGATTTCGCCGATACGACGTACCGGATGGGACAGTGCTACGTGAAGTTGCAACGGTGGGACG
>CAYRAX010000129.1:0-7973 GCA_964422285.1 uncultured Chthonomonas sp. | reverse complement strand
CTCAGTTGGTAGAGCAAAGCACTGAAAATGCTTGGGTCGCCGGTTCGAGTCCGGCCTGCGGCACCACTTCCTTTTCCCATTTTTCTGCGGCGAACGCCGGGCCCGCTTCGTCTTTTCGTTGATATGAAGTTGGCGGTGATTTTTGCGGCGATCCTGTGCCTGTTTGCAGCGTGCATCGCGGTGGCAGATGGGCAACCTGATCGCATCGTGAAGCCAGGCGACAAGCTTAGGCTGACTTGTGTCGAGGAGCCGCAACTCAACAACACCTACACCGTCACCAAAGATGGACTCATTGTGCTGCCGTTTGTGGGCGCCATCGAGATCAAGAACATCACGGTCCAAGAAGCGGCGGTGAAAATTGCGACCGAACTCATGCAGCAACGCATTCTTCGTTCGGCAACGGTCGGGCTTGAATTTGATGCGCCAGCATCGGTGGGAATCCAGTATTCGGGTGCGCTCGAATCCACCGGCACCTTTCCCTTTGCCGAAGGTTTGCGCCTTTCTGATGTGATTCGCGTGGGCCGATTGCGCCCGGACGCCGACATCAGCCGCGTAGAAGTCATTTCATTCAACGGCAAAAAGACGGTGATCAAGTTCGTCGACGACCCCAATGCGCCGCTGGAAAACAACCCGTATTTGAAAGCTGGCGACCAGGTCGTGGTGCCGACGGTAGCTCGACCCGAGAACATTTTTATCTTGGGTGGCGTGCGGAATCCTGGGCTTCGACCACTACGCTCCGGCTTGACTTTGCGCGCTGCCATCGAGGACGCGGGTGGCTTTGATGCGGCTGGCGACCCAAGACGGGTTCGCTTGGAGCGTGAAAAACAGCCCGCGATTATCTACGACCTGGGTGATCCAAATCGCGATATCTTGCTCCAAGGTGGCGACCGAATCGTGGTAGAGCTTCGCCCGACGCGGCAATATGTGACGGTCATGGGCTTCGTTTCGCGCCCCGGCAATGTCGAATTTCGCGACGGCATGACGCTGATGCAAGCGCTGAACGATGCGGGTGGCGTTCGCGACGATGTCCCGGTCGAAAGAGTCGCGATCTACAACTCCAAGAACGACTTCCGCAGTCCCGCGATTTACAACTTGCAGCGCATCGTCCAAGGCTTTTTGGGTGATGTCATGCTGGAGCCGGGCGATCGCGTTGAGGCTGTTCGGCAAGGACAAAAGAAGCCAGCGGGTATCGCCATATTCTTGGCTGCCGCAGCCGCCATGCTATACTTTGGTCGGTGATCAAGTGGGACCGAACGAAAGGTAGGCCGGAGCCTATTAGGCTCCTAAATTTGGTCCTTGAGTCCGAAAATCACGAGCCATTGGTTGACCTTCGGGTCGCGGCGCCGTCGCTCAAATTTCCGCGAACGACTACGATTCCATTCGCCCGCAAGACGGTGGCCGACGTGGCCGAAGCGGCCGCGCGATCTCTTCCTGCGGGCGTGTTCCTAGCTGTCACCGACGCTTGGCGGCCATTTTCGCGGCAAGAGCTCATCTACCAATTCATGTGGAAGTGTGGCGAAGAAGCGTTTCCCCACCTCGACTATGCGCAACTGCGGCGAAAGATCAATCGCTGGGTCGCTCCGGTGGATCAAAAAGCGCCGCCTGGACATTGCACCGGTGCTGCACTTGACGTGATTCTGGAAGACGCGAACGGCGAGCAGATTGACGTGTTTTCGCCATTTGATCGTTTTGTTGCCGCGCCGACATTTACCTTTGGGCTGACCGAGGAAGCGCATCGAAACCGCATGATTTTGCACGATGCAATGATTGGTGCTGGTTTTTCCAATTGCCGCGACGAATGGTGGCACTATAGCTACGGTGACGCGGGTTGGGCCGTCCGGTTGGGGCTGAATGAGTGCTGCTACGGCCTCGTGGAGATGAGCGAGGAGCTCTACGACGAAGCCCAAAAAGAATGGATTGAAGCGATGCTTGGTCGCCCCAATCCATTCCTGTCTGGTTTATAGTGGCTTACTTGCCGCTCGGCTGGGCACCGCCCATTTTCGAAGGATCGAATGGCTTGCCATCCATCGTCATGGTTTGTTTAAGCCACGTCATGGAAGCCATTTTCCACTTGCCGCCAATCTTCTTGTAAACGTCGTTCGACGTACCAGTGAAGCCCATTTTGTGCGTTTTGTTTTTGGGGTCTGGTGGGGTGGTGGCGACCATCGCGTGCCTCGTAAGCACATAGCAAATGTCTCCCTTCGTCTTGAACTCAAGTATCTTCGTGGTTACCATCGAGATTTTGCCAGTGGAACCAATTCCCGCTCGCATTTGAGTGATCATTTCGTCAAAGGTCATCGATTGGCCATTTTCGACGTGCTTGAAGTCGTCGGTTACGCGCGGCCGCGCATACTTCTCAAATCCGTCGATGTCCTTGTTCTTCAAGAAACCGCAGATTTTGGCATTTGAAGCCTCAATGTCGGCGCGCAGGGAACCAGCAAACGCGGTGACTGACATCACCACTAGGGCAAGAATTACAGGCAATTTCCTCATGGCGCAATTATTCCCCAAGCGTGGAAAATTTGTCTACTACCGGCCGACTAATTTCGCAACGCAAGCAAAACCGAGCGCACATTCCAATCGTTGCTTTCCAGTGCTTCGCGCGCTTCGTCTTCGGTAGCCGTGGTCAAGTCGCGCACAATCCGCACGCATCGCTCTTTTAGCTTGTGGTTCTTCGCCTTAACGTCCACCATCAAGTTCTCGATTACCTTGCCGGAAAGCACCATCGCCGCCGTTGAAATTCGGTTCAGGGCGAGCTTTTGCGCGGTACCGGCCTTCAGGCGCGTCGATCCGGTCAAGACCTCAGGGCCGGTATCGAGCAAGATGCCGGTGTCCGCCTCGGTGAGCAACGGCGCATTCTTGTTGTTGGCGATCCCACAGGTCCACAGTCCCTTTTGCCGAGCATGCCGAACCGCCGCAAGTACGTACGGCGTTCGACCGGAAGCGGCAATACCAATCACGATGTCGCCGCGCGTGGGGTCGAGTTCGTTCAAATCGTGAATTGCGGCGTGGTCGCTATCTTCGGCGTCCTCGATGGCCTGCGCGCCGGCACTCGCGCCGCCCGCATGCAAAGCGATGAACCGGTCGACATCAATGCCAAAGGTTGGCGGCATTTCGGCGGCGTCCATGGTGGCTATGCGGCCGCTCGTGCCCGCGCCAACATAAATCACGCGATTGCCAGTTTGAAAAGCCTCGGCTGCCTTGGTGGCGGTCAGCGCTAATTGAGGTTCGGCGGCCTGCATCGCCCGCATGACCGACTGCTCCTCCTCATTCATCAACTTGATGATGTCGACAGCGGACATTCGGTCCAGCCCGATCGATCGCGGATTTCTTCCTTCTGTGCTCATTTCATCAGACCCTTGGCCAGACGCGCCGCGCCAATCACCGGCGCGCTCGCCAGGCGCTCTATGGTGGCTTCTTTGCCGCCAGCCATCATGCGCATGCACGCAACAAACTTCTTTTCAAAAATGGGTGCGATATCCCATAGCCCGCCGGTCAGGCAGATTTTCCATGGCCGCTGCTCGCTGTGGAATCGCCACAGATGACCATGAACAATGAACGCGAGCTGGCGCATCTGCTCGGTGATCACATTCGCCGCATAGTCTTCGCCCTTCTCGTAATCGGCGGCGATTGTTGGTACGAGTTTGGCAACCAACGCGGCGGGCGAACCTTCGGCATAAACACGCGCTGGAATCAAACTTGGATCGCGCGAGCCGAACAGCTTTTCGCACGCAACCAAAAAGTCATCCGAAACGCCGCCCACCACCGCGCTACCGAAAAGCGCGATCCCCAAAGCCGCGCGCGCAATGGAAAATGCTGAGCCGACGTCACCCAGCAAAGGGCCGCCGCCCCCACTCTTAACGATCTCGCCTGACGCGTTCGAAAAGACAAGCGAACCGGTTCCCGCAATCACGCAGCACGTCGTATCAGGGTCTGCCGCACTGAGCGCAGCATGAAAATCGGGCCGAGCTACGGCAACTTCCGCACCCGAAACGGACTTCAAAATAGCCGCCGCATCGCTGGCATCTTGCGGCGTGAGAATTCCAGCGAAACAGCCGCAAATCGCGTCGACTTTTGGCGCACCAGCGAGGGCTTCTTTAAGGTGGTCGATCAGGCAGTCGCGGTCGGTGGATGCCCAGTTCGCAGGGCCGGACCGGCCTTCAAATAGCGGTGATTCACTGTCGTCGATCGCCAGCGCGCGGGTGCTCGTTCCCCCGCAATCCAGTCCAACATAAACCGCCATAAGTCTCTGGGTAATGTACCGCACTTCCGACGTGTCAGAATGCTTGATTGTGAAGCGATATCAGGGTCAACCCTTGCCGGAGGGCGCAAAAATCGCGGTCATTAGCAACGACGCGATTGGAAATTTTGTTGTGGCGACCCCGCTAATCCAGATGCTGCGCCAAGCGCATCCTTCGTGTCGCATCACCTATCTTTCCGGCACCCGCGTCGCCGAGTTTTGCGATGGAAATGCGCTTTTCGAGCAGTGGTTTCCCATGCACGGCACTGCGCCAGCAGAACTGACGCGCGACCTGCAGGCCGAAGCGGGCACCTATGCGCTCGTCTTCAACATGGAACAAACCGCGCTTGCGAAGTTTGTCACCGCAGCGCTGGTCAGTGAGGATGGATTTGTGTGTGGTCCTTCGCTCGACGCCGAGGGCCGTAAAGACCTGGACTATGCCGACGACCGGCCTGGAGACTTATGGCGCGATAAGGAGTGGATCAGTCGCGATCTCTGCGCAAAGTACTCATTTTTGCGAACAGGATTCATTTGCGAGATATTCGCGCGGCTTGCTTATTTGGATGGCGAAGTGCCGCGATATTCCGTGCCGACCGAGCCGCCGCTGGTTACGTTGCCAGACGTTTTGGTCGCACCGAGCGCGAGCCTGCCCGAAAAGCTTTGGCCGTTTGAAAAGTGGCAAGCTGCCCTTGGTTGGCTCAAGGATCGTGGGTTGACCAGCGGAATTCTTGGCGCGGCTCCGGCAATCCAGCAGCAATATTGGAAAGGTCAGAACCTGGAATCCGATCTGATCGAAGCGGGACTCGCCGACGATCTGCGTGGAAAACTGACGCTGCCCCAAGTGGCTGGCGCGGTCGCGATGTGCCGATGCGTGCTCACATTGGACAACGGAATCATGCATCTCGCGGCGGCCGGATCGCGGCCAGTGGTTGGGCTATTTCGCCACGGGATTCACCGGCTTTGGGCACCGCCGGTCAGCAACCTGACGAGCATTGTGTGCCCCGAGGGCCTGACCGTCAGCGATATTCCCGCCGCCGACGTTACCGCCGCGCTAGAAGCCGCACTCAAAAGCTAGCCGCTAGTTACTTGTCCCAGGTGACTGAATTTTTCCAAAGCCAGCCTTGCGCCAGCGCGGACTGATCGTTAGCGTGGGTGCCAGATTCGGCGACTCCCGGCGGGTTGACCGTGCGACCGCTGATCTGCCTTGTGAGCTCAACAATCTGGATAAACGTGCCGCGATTTCCGTACATGAAGCCGTTGCCGTTCGGCCACTTGATGCTCCACGCGGAAAATCGCCACGACGGCACCGTTCCGTTCTTCGCCAACGTCGCAATCGCCTTGCGATAGGAACTGAGCAGGACCTCGTCCTTCGTGCGTTTGCCAAGATAGGGGTATTTGGTCTTCTTTGCGAGCGCCTTTTGGATCAACGATGGCTGCATGACGAGTTCAAACGCGCTGTCGTTCAAAAAGTTGCCGGTGTGTTGCTTGAAGATCTCTCTGCGAAGTTCGGTTATCCAAGCCTCGTAAATCGTCGCGCCTTGCGAGCCTTCGACTTCGAGTCCATCCCAGCCCAAGATGTACTGCGCCGCTTGCTTTTCGGTTTCGCCGAGGCGGGTTTTGGCGAGCATTGCCTGCATATCGGGCAAGAACGCGTTGCAGGTCGCGTCATCCATTCGCGCGATGGTCCAGGCCGCGTGCTCCAAATCGTGCGGAGTCAACTTTGTTTTGGGCAGCGCGTTGTTCAGGTTCGTCACTCGAAAAATGTTGCCCCAAACCGGCGTGTCCAGGTTCGGCCACCAAGAAACCGGCTTGTTGTTCCAGTTGGTGATGAGTCCGCCCTTCGGATTCAGAACACGAACGTGGTCCGCAATTTGAACCGTGCCCTGCCATTCATTTTCGGGTCGTCCGATGGTCGGTAGTCGCGGATCGAAGTTTTTGGCTCGAATCGGCATGGCGCCGCAATACGACCAGCCGATATCGCCCGAGTTCGTTGCATAAAATAGGTTGAACGTCAGGTCGATGTGCCCGGCCAAAGCTTGAATTTCGCTAGCGGAGTTTTTCATGGGCAACTCCAGCATGGCGGCCATGCTCTTGAGTTCGCGGTTGAAAAAGACCGAGCGCTGGCTGTACAAGGACTTCGTCGACTTGCTCTCCAGAATCACCGGGCCAAAGTGGGTTCGCGTGGCGGTCATGGTCCGGTCAGATTGGCCCGCGACCTTGATCGTACGGTCGATGCGGGTGATCTTTCTTGTTTCGCGGCCGTATTCGTACGAATCTCCCGCCGTGACGTGGCTCACGAAAACGTCTTGGCCGTCCGCGACTCCGCTTGTCAGGCCCCACGCGAATTTCGGCGTGTAACCGATAAGCACGCCTGGCATGCCAGGCACGTCTAGGCCACAAACCTTCAACTCGGGCGTTTCAATCACCATCTCGTGGACAACGCTTGGGTTGGTGAATCCCATTTGCGGCGCAGACATCAAGAGAGGCGTGCCAAGTGCGCTTCTGGCGCCGCTGACCACCACCGCGTAGCTCCCCACCTTGTAAGGCGCGCCGTTGATCATAGCGATCTCGCGCTCCTCTTCTTTTGCGGAGAGCTTGATCGCGCCCATCGCCTCCACCAAGTTGACCATGGGTAGCTCGGCAAGCTGCTTTTCGGTGTCCGCGCGGCTAAACGCAGGGAAGGTGATCGGCTTGCACTGACTTTCGTCCTCTTTGTGAACCGTCGTCGGCGAGTTCGGGTCGTTCTGCCAGGCGATGTCGTCCACCACATCTAGGAGTTGACCCTTGCATGGCTGCGTCTTGAGGTAGGTCAGGGCGACGTTGTTGCGCAGCTCGCCGATCGCGCCGGACCCGAACCGCTGCGACATCATCACCGCGATCGCGGCCGAGTCAACCGGACTCCATGGACGCGGCTTGAAATTGTTCTTCGCGTAGCCTTCGGGCAGCGTGCCCAGCTTGGTGGCATCGTCGATGTACCGATTGATTCCTTTGGCGTAGGAGTCGTACACCTTCTTGAGCAGTGTGCCGCTGGAGTCAATTTGGTATTGGAGTTCTTCGTCGGTGTAGCCCAGTTTCAGGGTTTCCATGTCGCTGGCGAGGGACCGGGAACCAAACACCTCCGACATTTGACCCCGCGCGATGCGCCGCGATGTCTCCATTTGCCAGAGCCGGTCTTGGGCGACCGCATAACCGGCGAGTTCAAAAGCTTCCTCTAGGTTCGCGGCTTTGATGTGAGGGACGCCGTAATCGGATCGAGTAACGGTCCCGGGGGCCAAAAAGGAGCATAGCAAGAGAGTGGTTGCCGCAAACATTCAAACATTGTGACCCAAAGACAAAGCCCCCAAGCAACCGCGGCTTGGGGGCACTGAGTGGAGAGCAGAATACTAAAAGTTAGCGCAGCGAATTGCCTGAGCCATTAAGGGCGCGTTTACCGCCCGAAAGTGTGTAAATCACAAAAAGGATGCCGCCCAAGATTGCTACCGAGAATAGAATCTGCATGGCGACACCCAACACGGTTCCAATCACACCAAAGGCGATGTTGATGCCAATGATTGCGAGAACAATGATGACTGCAAACTTCAAAATGTTGATCATGATGTGGTTTCTATCCTCCTCAGTTCTTGGGACGCACGCGTCCACATAGGAGAATACTCGGTCGCTTCGGCTCGGTTCAGTGTTTTGCTCCAGTTCGGGCCAAAAGTCCCACGGTAAGCTGTTAATATGCCGTTGCCTA
>CAYRAX010000128.1:0-8008 GCA_964422285.1 uncultured Chthonomonas sp. | reverse complement strand
GGGTTGCGCTGGAAATCGTGGCGACCAAATCACCACCGCCGACCTCGGCTCGCGCTTCTTCGCCCCGGAACCAGCGACGCAAATCGGGAATCCACTTCGGTCCTCGGCGAGTCGTTTGAACCCAAAGGCTGATCGTCCGCACCGATTTTCCATCCTTATCTTCAAACCAAACCGCTACATACGGCCGTTGTACGCGACGGCCTTCTTGCGCTGCGATCTCGAACTGAATCGAAACCTCGAAACGTGCATCCCACTTGACCACCTTTGCGGTTTGCTTGGCGAACGCGGCGATTCCGGGAAAAAACAGGGCCAGCGACAGCGCACTCTTTAGGACGCTACGCCGAGAAAGTTGGGTTGACGGTTCGATTTCGTTCATGGTGTTGGTCTGATTAGTCGATTATGTGGCGATCCCAGACGTTATTGCTGGCGATTTCACCTTGAGCACTGACGATCAACACGCCAATGTCGTTCATCTTGTTGGCAAATAATAATGCGTCGCCCGGCGGCAGAACGCCGCAAACGGTGGCCAAAGCGTCGGCTTGAATCGCGGTTGGGGCGATGACCGACACGCTGGCGTGCGCCTCTGTCGGCTCCATGGTTTGCACATTGAATATGTGCGAAATCCAATTGCCATCATGCATAAATCCGCGCCGGTAACCTCCGCTGGTCGCCATGGCTTCATTAGATATCCTAACCTTTTGCAATGGCTCGGCATTCTCTGAGTCATCAGTCGGGTTGGTTATCTTAACCACAATTGATTCGGCTCCCAAATGAATTAAGTCGCCGCCGATGTTGACCAATAGCTCGTTCGCGCCTTGCTTGAGCGCCGCCAATGCTGCCTCGTCAATGATGTATCCTTTGGCGATTGCGTTGAGCGTTGCCGGCAGGTGCGTATGGCGCGTCGCCGTTCCGCGGTCGAGGTCAACCGTCCATAGCGGTTCGGCGAGCGAGTCTTGGTCAACAGCCGTGCCCTCACGCCACGCAGCATATAGCGCGTCGGCGACCGGGCAAAACGCGTTGTTTGAAGCAACCCTGAAGTACTCGGCTTGGGAAAGAACATGTGCCAATTCGGGTGAAACGGGAACCGGAACTTCACGCGTGTTTTGCCATCGCATGAACTCGCTGTCGCTCCGGTAAACAGAGAAAATGCTTTCCAATTCATCTATCCGGTGAAGCGCGGCATTCAACACGGAGTGCCATTGAGACCGTGACTTTGCGATCGCCTGAATTTCGAGCGAGGTGCCCAAAACGTATTCGCAATGCGCGCTAAAGCGCAAGCGGAACAACTTCCTGAGCCATCGCATCACCCATTTTGGGCTAATACCAAGCCGCCGCGACTGAGCTATTGACCTTCAAAATAGAGACATTTGATTGCAAATGCAAACAATTTTTCAACTTTCTTGGGAATTGTGTATTTACTGGGCTGATGGCGGTCTCTATTGATCATCGCTGAATCATAGGCAGGAACAACCCATGAAAAAAATTCTCGTTTTCATCATCGCCGGAGCCATTTCGAGCGCATTTGCTCAGTCTTACACGGTGCGCGAAGTCACCGCTGGAGGATTCATTAATGGCACTTCCGGCAATCTCATCGGCGGCTATCAAGGTAGTCCGACCCACGCCAAACTATGGAGCGGCAACCGCCCCATTGACATTCATCCGAGTGGGTTTGCGTATTCTGCAATCGTGGCCATGTCTGGTGGATATGCGGCCGGATACGCTGATCGATCCGCCGTGGTTTGGCAACTGGATCCCGACAAGTCGACGGCCACCGCCGCCCGAGGAACCGCCGTCAAAACCACGGCAGTCGCTCACGTCTTGCCGGTTCCCTTCGCCTTTTACAGCGCAAGAGTGAACAGCACCGACGGTGTCGAAGCTGGTGGACAAGCCTATGAAGGCGATGACGAGCGAGGAATCGGAAACGTGCACGCGATCCTTTGGAACCTGCAATCTGGCACAGCGATCGACCTCGATACAAACGCCATCGTTTCCGGCGTGGGAGGTGGTCAACAAGCTGGATACAAATTCGGTTCCAATGGCGCCACCGCAGGATTTTGGCAAGGAACTTCGAATTCGTACGTCGATTTGGACCCAAACACGACTGACGTTTCGGCGGCTACGGCGACCGATGGCACAACACAAGTGGGATATGTTGGCCTGGACGTTCGCGTCCGTCACGAAGGCAAGCCGCACGATATTCGGTTCTTTTCCGCGGTCTATTGGAATGGCGACGCGAGCACGATGCAATACTTGCCAAGCAACTATCGGCACTCCTTCGCGCTAACGATCGCGGGAGACACGATCGCCGGGTATGGCAACACGACCGACGTGATCGGGCACCCGATTTACAGCCGCGCAGAGGCTTGGGTGGGGGCAATCCGCCAGAACATCGACCTGCACGCCCTGTTGCCGGCAAACATGATCTCAAGTCGTGCAACCAGCGTCGACGCATTTGGGAATATCGTCGGGTATTCGGTTGATACTGCGGGGGTCGTCCACTCGTACATCTGGACTCGCAACTGATATTTGGTTCGCGGCTTTCGCACCCAATTTGAACTGATTTCTGGCCAGATTTGCATAAATTTGGCTAGAATTCTGTTCATGAAACGGATATTTGTCTTAGTCGGAATCTTGTCGGTCTGCGCAATCGCCCAGTCCCAAAACGACGTCAAGGGTCAAGCGCAATTGAAGGGCATAAGCGGCGCTTTTGGCACGGTGTATAGCCTGCAAAATGGGTTCAACTTGGCGATTTTGAAGGCGCGATACACGGTCGATCCATTCAACGCCTACCTCGGCGTGAACGCCCAAGTGGACCAAAAAATCTTGGTCATCGACTTTTCGCTCAAGAATGCCCGGCCGGACGACAACTTTTTTGATAGCTCCAGCATATTCAGCGTTGTCGACACGAAGGGGCAGGTGTATCAAGATTTCGGCATTGCGCTGGAAAGCAAGGGCGCCACAGAAGGCAGCTTTAACCTGCGCCCTGGCCAAGGCTTGGGCCAACCCGAACTCAAAGATGCTCTGCGCGTCGCATTCCCCATTCCCGGCAACGTGAAGATCGACAAGATCATGCTCAACCAAGGCCGGCTGAACACTGACGAAAAAGTCATTCGGTTTCCTATCGTTGTCGAAAACGCGAAGAAGGACGAGAAGAACGTCATCGCTCCCTTGCCAGACAATGTTCGCGCGGCCGACCCATCCGGCGCGATTGCTTTACCGAGCGGGAAGTTAGAAAAAGGCGCATATGTTTCCTCCGGTCCGTTCTCGCTCCGAATCGACGAAATGACCACGTCCACCGATCCGCTAGAAGGCAATCCGCCTGCGGAAGGCAATCTGTTTATCGTGCTCAAAATGACGGGCAAGCTACTCGCCGGCCAAGACGACAACATGTTCACGATTACGGGCGGCGACGACCCCCTGCACGCGATCGAGGATGCGGACGGCGAAAAATATCGGCCGACGCACTTTTATAAGGCGAGCAAGGACGAGCCCGCGGAAAAGGAATTCAAAACCGGCGACGAATATCACTTTCGAATGGTGTTCGAAGTGCCCAAAGCCGCGAAATTGAAGACGTTGACAATCGGCGCGGGCAACTTCCGAAAGTGGTCGATGGCCCTCGGCGGTTGAACGCTCTTGGGCGAGCACCGCGGACTGGTCCGCGCGTGGCCCCGGAAGGACAAGTTTCCGTGCGCCTAGTTGTTCAAGTAGTTCGCCAATGCGTTGAGCTTTTTGCTCCACATTTCCGCGTGCTTGTCCATCCAATTTTGGGCAACGGCAAACGCCGAAGGCTCCACCATTCGCAGGATGACTCGCCCCTTCGTTTCGCTACGAACGAGGCCGCAATTCTCCAATATTTGGAGGTGCCTGGTCGCCGCTTGGCGAGTCATCCCCAACTCGCTGACGAGTTCGACCGTCGGCATTGGACCATTAAGCGACAGCCTCTCGACGATCGCCAACCGAGTGGGATCGCCGAGGGCCTCAAAAATTTTGTGGCATGCCATCTTATTGCTTGATTGAACCTGATTGGCGGATCCCGTCATTCAGCCAGCTGACGATCTGCTTCAACATGTATGCCCAACCGCCGGAGTTGTCTTCGAATGCCTTCGGCCTTCTTGATTCCAGCACTTTGCTGAATCCTGATTCCACCATCGTGATCTTGGTGCCACCGGCCACTGGCTCAACCGTGAACCGCACAGTGGTCTTTTCTTCGTTCGGACGGTCGGACCAATCTCCCTCGCCGGGGTGCCACTGGTAGGCAAACGCCTTTAGCTCGTCGCGCTCGGTGACCGTGCCAATGCTCTCGCCGTACCCTTCGAACACCATAAGAAGAGTGCTTCCGACCTGAAAGTCGCTGGTGACTTGATCGCTAAACCAAGATTCCCAGCCTTCTTTGGTGGTGAAGGCAGCCCACGCCTTTTCAAGCGGAGCATTGACGACGAGTTCGCCGCGAAGGGCGTCAGAGGTTCTGGTGATTTCCATAATATGCAACCTTTTGGGTGCATGATACACCAATTGTTCGTATTATGCAAGATTTTTGTTGCATTTCATGAAAAAATTGTCTTCACCTGCCGTGGCTGACTCGTGAATAGGTCGGCACTATGACAAATAGGGCGAGGATTGAATCAGCTTAGTTAGATGTTGCACGACAGTCCTATCCCGCCGCATGTTCCTAATTGATTCAAGAATAGGAGGATTATTGCCTTCCGCTGAAAGTGAATTTCTGGTGGAGGTAACGGGATTCGAACCCGTGACCTCTTCGTTGCGAACGAAGCGCTCTCCCAGCTGAGCTATACCCCCACGCGGTTCAAGGTCAGTTTACACCGATCTGCGAAGCGCCGTGCTCGCAAGTCAAATTGCGATCCGGCAAGTGCGCGCGGCCTATCCCCAGGTGCTCGCTGGGTCCAGCATGATCGTTTCCGCGCGGTCTGGGCCGATGGAAACAACCGCAACCGGAGTCTCGCAGAACTCGGCAATGAACTTCAAATAGCGCCGCGTTGCCTCCGGAAGCTCATCCAACTTGCGCGCCAGTCGCAGGTTGCCCGTCCATCCTTCGAACGATTGATACACCGGTTCCACGCGCGCCAGATCGTCCACATCAGCGGGCAAACAAGGCACCTCGCGCCCATCCAACCGGTATCCCACACAAACCTGAAGATCACCAATTCCGGATAGGACATCCAGCCGCGTGACAACCAAGCCCGTGAGAGAATTGAGACGGCAACTGTGCCGCAAAGCAACCAAGTCGAGCCACCCACACCGCCTTCCCCGCCCTGTCGTCGTGCCATATTCGCGCCCTTGTTCGCGTATTTGCGTACCGATTTCGTCGTGCAGCTCCGTCGGAAATGGCCCGGTGCCAACGCGGGTGGTATAGGCTTTGCAAACTCCCAAAATCGAATGAATATCGCGCGGCCCGATTCCAGTGCCGAGGCACGCGCCAGCCGCGATTGGGTGGCTGCTGGTCACGTAGGGATAGGTGCCGTGGTCAAGGTCGAGGAACGTGCCTTGCGCGCCTTCGAACAGCACCTTTTTACCATCGCGAACCGCCTGTTGTAGCTCCCAATCGGTGTCGGTGACATACGGTGCAAGCTCGGCCGCATAGCGCGCATATTCGGCGTACAGGCCCTTGAATTCAATCAGCTCGCCGCCCATCATTTTGAGCAACTTATTCTTGGCGCCGACGACCTCGCTCAGCCTTTCGTGCAAGCGATCTGGGTTCACAAATTCAGCAAAACGAATGCCCGTACGCGCCACTTTGTCTTGATAAGCCGGTCCAATTCCGCGCGATGTGGTGCCAATTTTGTTGTGCCCGCGCGCTTCTTCTTCCAGATTATCCAGCATGCGATGATAAGGAAAAACAACGTGGGCGGCCGAGGATATTTTCAACGTGCTCAGTTGCGGGCGCATCGCCTTCGTGCGTTCGATTTCGGCGAGCAAAGATTGCGGGCAAATGACCATGCCGCTGCCCAAGATCGACGTGCAATGCGGATGCAAAATTCCTGCGGGAAGCAGGTGGAATTTGAATTCTTGGTCGCCAACGATGACGGTGTGTCCGGCGTTGTTTCCGCCGCTATAGCGAACCACGTAGTCGGCTTCTGAGCCGAGCCAATCGACAATTTTCCCTTTGGCTTCGTCGCCCCACTGGGCACCCACAATGACGAGTGTTGGCATGGTTTCGTGCGGCCAGATCAGTTGGGAATGGCCACTCAATTATACCGGCAAAAGGCCTGACCCCGGGCTCGGCTGCCAGGAAAAGCAACCGCCGGGGCCAGACGAGTCATTACAAAATCTACGCCAGAGACTACTGAACTGGCTGGTTGTTTTGATCGAGAATTGGCATGCCGCCAGCGGAATACATGCTCTTGCCCCACATATAGCGGGTCGTGCGAATGGTTTGGTAGAAGTTAAAGAACTTCGCGTGGCCGTCTCCAAACGAGTAGTTCGAACCATCTCCAAATCGGTCGGGTTGAATATAGGCGATTTGAACGTAGTCTGGTCCGGGCTTGGACTTGCATCCGGTGAAGGCCTCGCGAGCTTTGGCTTCACTTACCGCATACACGGCGGTCGTTGTTGGAGCAAACTCTTCTACCGCTTCACCCTTCCACTTAGAGCCGCTTTTGTTCATGACCGCGTTCACCGACCGGTGCGACTTGTTCTTGAAGCCCGTGCTAGTTTGGTTGGAAGTATCGTTCACGCAAGCGGGGGTATGCGAGAAAGGTGCCACCAAGATTGTCTCGGCGGGGGCATCCACCATTGAGTACGCAACGACGTTTGCTGGATCAATGGACCTTCGCTTGCGAGGCATCAGCGCCGCGTTCACCGTGTAACTCAACTTTGGAACTTGGCTATCGCATCCAGGCGTACTTGCCGCTGTTTCGCCGATTGATTTGCACGCGGGATTCGTTGGCACCAGACCACCATTCGAATCGCCGGGCGAAACAAAAATTTGGGCACTCTTCATATAGGGCATGAAAGACGCCGTCCAGTGCCAATAGCCGTTTGTGTCACCGGTGTCATTCTTGTACCAATATGCCTGACCATAAGTGTCGTCGTTGGAGTCGTTGTACATCATGGCGGCCAGGCCAATCTGCTTCATGTTGCTCAGATCTGCCGACTTTTTTGCGGCAGTTTTTGCCTGGGCAAAAACCGGGAACAGGATCGCCGCCAAAATGGCGATGATCGCAATGACCACCAACAATTCAATGAGCGTAAACGCGCGCTTTCTCAACATCCTCACCATCTCCTCGACGCGCTGACTCGAATTCTGCGCGACCAACGGGATTTTCGCCAACGAATGTTAACCGTTCATTGGCTTTGCGTTAAGTTTCGGTTAACGTTCGGCGCTGCTCCCGGCGGATATAATGCTCTCGATGGCCCACGTCTTGGTGATTGACGATGAAGAAAGCGTGCTCGCGGCGTTGAAGCGCCGATTGGAGCGCCACGGCCTAGAGGTCGTTACGGCCAGCACCGCCGACGACGGCATACGCCTGATCCAGCATGGAACTCGGCCATTCGACGTCATCGTGACCGACATGAGCATGGAGCGACCCGACGCGGGCCTGAAAGTTTTGAATGCCGCGTTCGCGCGCGATCTTTTCTCGCAGGTCATCGTGATGACCGCCTACGGCAATGTGTCAAACGCGGTTGAGTGCATGCGACGCGGAGCCTTTGACTACTTGGAAAAAAACTCGCCGAACACCGACGTTTTTGAACTCTTAACGACAAAGATCGACCAAGCACTGGAACGGCGACAACGGGACGCGCGAACCGTGGAAAAGTGGGATCGGTCGACTCGTCCCGAAGAAGAATAGGATTGTCGCTGGACCGGTATGCCAGGGCAAAAACACCCGAAATACTTTCGCACAACACTCCGCGATTTTCGTAGCAATTCTTGACTTCAATCGAAGCTGCAACCCGTCGCCAGCTTCTTCGGCGCAGATTTGAACTCAAGCTTCGGCGCTTCCATCTTGGCCAAACCGCCCAGCAATGAAGTCAACTGTTGTAGCGAGTC
>CAYRAX010000127.1:1136-8049 GCA_964422285.1 uncultured Chthonomonas sp. | reverse complement strand
GAGCGCGGTGAAGTCCCCCTCACGAAGATGAGGGGGATTTAGGGGGAGACTTTCAGTCCGGGATCGCGGACGCTTCGTCCTCGCGATGCAGTCTTCGAAATGTGCGGCCCCATGCACAAGATTCAGCGCTAGTAATTGCCATCGACAAAAGTCGATGACAATGGCACGGGACCGAACAAGCCCCACTCAACTTCGTGAGGGGGACTTTCATCCATCCCGAACCAAAACTGCCTGCTTCACGACCCAAAAACGGCCAAAATAGGAATGATTGACGCCCTGAACACCGCAATTGGTCCCAGGACCGGCAGTAACCAACCCAAACGCTGACCGTTTGACTGGCAAAGTTACACAACTTTTCGGGTTATGAGATGAAAACAATGAAGCTATTTTCGACATTCGCGCCGATGCTGGCGCTCGCTCTAGTTGCCACCGCGGGCCACGCGGAGACCTATGCCTTGTGCGTCGGAGTCAATGATTACGCCGACCTCAAAGACGCCAGTGGAAACCCCATCAAGGACGAAAAAGGCAATCCGGTCAACCATGATTTGGTCGGCGCAGCGAACGATGCAGAGACCTATCGCGACCTTTTGACCAGCAAATTCGGCGTCAAAGCGGCGAATATCAAGGTGATCACGGATGGGCAGGCCAATGAGCAAGGATTCGTGACGGCCATCAAATGGCTACTCGCGACGGCCAAAGCGGGCGACCAGGTGTTCTTTCAATTCAGCGGCCACGGCACGCAGTTCGACTCCAAAGATGAAGCCGATGGCAAGCAAGAGGCGATCGTGCTGCAAGACTATACGCTCGTTCCTGGCGACATTTTCAACACGGTCGCAAAAAGCCTGAGTGCGGCTGGCGTCAATTCAACGTTCCTCTTTGATAGCTGCTTTAGCGGTGGCATGTCGCGCGATCCAATGACCTATGACGGCAAAGCAATCAAGACCAACACGAAGCGCGCGCTGAGCTTTACGAAGAAAGAAAAAGGCGCGATCAAGATCGCCAACAGCGCGACCATGAGTTCGATCACCAAGGCCGCCGTGCGTCCCAAACAAACGACAACTGGCCAATATCTTTTCCTGTTTGCCGGGCAAGAAGGCCAGCCGACCAGCGACCTAAGCTTTAAGGATCCCACCATGAAGGCGCACGGGCTATTCACGCTCGTCTTTGGTTCGCTCATGGAGAACATGCCGGAAGCACCAATGAGCGAAGCCATCGCCGCGGTCGCCCAGTTCATGAAGGACAAGGGCTTTGCACAAGAGCCGATGATGGAATCCAGCAGTGCCGACCGGGCCGCGCTTCCCATGCTCCTGAAATAACGATTGACCCGAGTTGCCGCGCCGAAGCAACCCGCGCGGCAACCGATTCCACCACGGGAACCCAAGACCATGAAACTATTTGTTTGGATCGCCGCGCTGGCCGCGATCTCCGCTACTGCATTGTGTGAATCTCGGTCATCGCTTTTCGATCCAGAGGCATCGCGCATTCGCATCATGCCGCAATCCACGGACGCGCGAATGGAAGATATTCAAGAGTCCCCCGATGGATCGCGCTTGATCACCAGCGACCGGCTGCAAGCGCCCCGTCTTTGGGATCCTAAACGGCAAATTTTGCTGCAAATTCTCGGCGGCCATCGCGACCTGGTGACGTACGTTAGCTTTTCGCCGAGCGGCGAATATGCGCTCACCCACTCCGGAACCGAAGTTCGAATTTGGGATAGCCTGCGCGCGAAGTTGGTTGCGAGCGTCAAAGCGCCAACGCCAGCCGTGTTTACCGCCTCACGATTTGCGCCAGATGGTCAACGCATCGTCACGACCTTGAGCGACGGACGGGCATGGGTTTATGGCGTGAAGTCGGCCGCGAATCCGGCAGAAATCAAGCCGACCAGCGAGATGCCGATGTGCTTGACCGTGGCGGGCAATCAGGCACTTTTGGGAACGAAATCGGGCAAAGTGGTGGCCTTCTTGCTCGATGGCAAATCCGCCGCTTGGACCGCCAGTGCGAGCAGTTCGGTCATCAACTGGATCACTGTCAACCGCGATGGCACGACCGTCGCGGCAACGTCGTCAGCCGGAGGATGCGCGCTGATCGACGCCAAAACGGGTGCGATCGGGCGCAAATTTGAGCACGCGCTTGATCATTCGATGTTCCGCGTGAACACGATGATGGGTGCGCTTTGGGTCGGCGCGAACCAAAACGAGCTGCTAACCTGTTCAGCTGCGGGTCAAATGCGCGTGTTTGATCCAAAGCAGGAAAAGCCGATCCGCGAATGGAGCGCCCACGAAGGCTTGATCCGCGAAGTGCGATGCACCAAGGACGGGCACTATGTGGCCTCATATGGAAGCGACGAACAACTCAAGATTTGGGACGCTTACCAAGGGTCCGCAATGCCGTTTGAAGAGGAATTTGGGTTGCCCACTGCCGGCGAATTTGGCGCGCGCGGCGACTGCTGGTGGCTCGGATACAGCGAGGGCTTTTTGCGTCGCTATGACCTGAAAACCGGCAAAGCGGTGAAGACCACGCTCGGCGAAGTCATGGCTCCGGCAAAGGCGCAAATGCTCGGCGCAGACCAACGGATTTGGCTGACCGATGGAGCCTCGGGCGGCTTTGGATCGTCACGGTCCACGACCCACTTCTTCCTCGATGTGGATGGCTCGCGCAAGGCCTATTCGTTCAACATGAACTGGGATGGCTACACGTTTTCGCCTGACGGGCGCTACGCGCTGGCTTCGAGCCGCACGTTTTCCACTCCGACTGTGCTTTTCGATTTGCAAGCGCAAAAGGCGCTAGGGGGATTCAAGAGCCTACTTTTCGATTACGCGTTCTTGCCTGGCGATAACCTTTACACGCTACGCAGTGAACTCGGCACCTTTGTGGTCGTGAGCATTGACGGCCAAGTTGAACCCAAAGGCTGGACTTTTCAAGCCAAAGAGGACTTTATCCGGGTTGTTTCACACCCCCAGAAGCCACTGATCCTCACCCAGAACGGCGACTCCAAACAACTCATCATGTTCGACGCCAACACCGGCATTGTCGAAAAGAGTTTCGGCGTGCTCGGCGACTACATGACCGATGCAGAGTTCACCGGTGATGGTCGATTTTTGGTGGTTTCTACATACAGCGCGGTCCACGCTTTTGATGTCGAGTCTGGCAAGGAGCTTTGGAAGCTAGCGGCCGGCGAGGCGGGAATCGGCACCTCGCATTCGTTCAAAGTGGCCGCAAAGGCCGACCGGGTGATCGTTAACGCCAACGAGCGTTCCAGCGTCTTCGACATCGCGACCGGCGCACAGCTTTTTACCCAATCACGCGATCCCGAAAAGTCATTTCGCTGCGAAGAATGCCGCCTGAGCGCGGATGGCCAGCGGGCAGCAATTTTGGATGGGACCGACTGCATCATCGTCGACCTCGCCACCAAGAAGGAGCTGATGCGATTGCCGCACCTGAACGATTGCGAAACCGTGCAGTTCATCACCAATGACGAGCGAATCATGACGTGCGACCGTTCGGGAAGCGTTAGTTTCTGGTCGAGTCGCCCCAAGGCAAAGGCCAAGCCGGAGGACGCCGCGCAACCGAACAAACTCGGCACGCTCGTCGCGATGAACGATGGTAGCTGGCTGGTTTACGACGAAGATGGCCGGTTCGACGCGACCGATCCGAGCAATGTCGGCGGCGTCTATTTCGTGATGGATTGGGAGGGCGGCATCGAGCCGATTGCGATGTCACAGCTTAAGGCGCAGTTCTACGAACCGAATTTGCTGGCGAAGATCCTTGGCGCAAGCCGCGAATCCAAACGCGACGTGCCGAATATGGATGCGCTTCGTCTCTATCCGGCGATTGACGTCAAAACCGATGCCGCTATCGCGAAGGTGGTCACCGTCTCACTAAAGGATCGCGACCAAGGTGGGATCGGCAAAGTTGAAGTTTCGATCAACGGAAAGCGGGTTTTCTCAAAGTCCAGCACGGGTTATTTCAAGCTAAATCTGGAAGATTACAAGTCCTTCATGCTGCCCGCGACGATGCTGCCCAAGGGCCAAGGCAACACCTTGGCGGTGGTCGCAACCAACGAATCCGAGACGCTGCAATCGCCGCCGGTCACGGTGGATATCGGCGTGCCCGCGGAACTCTCGGTTCCCGATGTTCACCTTCATGTGCTGTGCGTTGGAGTCAGCGACTATGCTGGCGAAGCGGGCGATCTCGAAGCTCCGGCGGGTGATGCCAGAGCGCTCGCCCAAGCCATTGGCCGCGTTTCGCAAAAGTTGCTGCCTGGCAAAGTGGATATCACCACGCTCACCACGACCGAATCCGAAAGACCCACTCGAAAGAACATCTTGGCTTGGTTCGACCAAGTTGCGCGCCAAGCGGGTTCCAGCGACATCATCCTCGCGTTTTTCGCCGGTCACGGGGTGAGCGAACTCGGATCGCAGCGCGGCTACTTCTTTTTGACTAGCGAAGCCGATCCGGGCGACGTGACGGCGGCGAGCGCAGGAACGACAACGATATCTGCCGATGACTTGCGGCAAAAACTCGCGGCGATTCCCGCCAATAAGCAAGTGGTCATCCTTGATACCTGCCACTCGGGCGCGGCGGCTGGCGACCTTTTGGCGGCGGATCGATCCGTTTCTGGCGATTATCAACGCGCCTGGGAATCGATCAAAGACACGACTGGGACTTGGCTGCTGGCGGGCGCGGCGAGCGACCAAAAGAGCTACGAATCGGGAAACGTGGAGCATGGCATGCTGACCTATTCGCTGTTGGAAGCGCTCGACAAGGCCAATCCCGATGGCTTGCGCCAAGGTTCGGCTAATGACGAATTGTTTGTGGACGTTGAGCGATGGCTTTCTTACGCAGCGAACCGCGTGGAATCACTGAAAAACGACGTCGGAATTCGCGGCATCCAGCGGCCCGAGTTCAAGCGATCCAAGAGCAGCCAGTCATTCGACCTCGGTGTGGTTGACCCTTCGTTCCGCGGATCGCTCGGGCTGAAGCAACCTAAACCGATCGTCATCGTTGGCAGCTTTCAACAGGAAGAAGAAGACCCCGCTGGGCTGGAAAAAGCGGTTGACGCCTCCATGCGCGAGTCCGCCGCCATCAAGCCTTGGTTCGATATCGCGAAGCATCCGAATGTTTTCCGCACTTCGGGTTCGTACACACTCTCCGTCAAGGAAATCAAGTTAAAGCTGTTCGTCCAGAAATTTGACGCGCAACAAAACCGCAAGACCTTGACGACCATCGAGCTAAATGGTACGACGGACAACCTCGCCGAATTGGCCCGTCAAGTGCGCTTGGCTGTCGAAAAAGCGGTGGGCGAAGCCGCAAAAACGCAAGAATGAGCACTAATTTGGCGTAAGGTGGACGTAGAATAAGAACAATGTCGATCAGCGACGTTCCGTGTCTAGGTCAAGCGGAGGTTTTGCAGCAGCTTCAGGATATTTGTCCTGGGGCGCCATTTTTAGCACTTGGACAGACGATTTTGTGGGACGAGCCCATGAAGGCGGGCGTGATTGACGCGCTTCAGCAACATGGATTCGAGCGGCCATTCATCGCGGGCATCCACGATACCGACTACTTTGCCAAGCACCCCGGCGCGACCCAGCAGAAGGGCTATCAGGCCCTGGCGCACAACGACACAACCACCCAAGCGCTCTGGTCGGCGGCGGCGGAGTTTTCCGCACTTTTTGGTAGCGAGACCGTCATTCGCCGGGAGTGGTTGCAGGAGGCGGGCATTCGGCTTTCGCGCATCGCTCGCGAGCGGCCCGGCATTTTGGATCGCGCAACAAGGGCCTTTGGCTGGCGCGGCATTGCATCGATGGATGACGAGACGCGCGTCATTGCCGAGGTGCCGGCCGAGCCATTGATCCCGCACCTTCGATCGACGCTCGCTTGGGCGGTCGAGCGATCGCTGGAATGCCTGGCAAACCCTAAAGAGGACTGCCTTGCGGTTGCTGCCGAAATCAATGAGCTCTTGACCGACGCCAAGGCAGGCGAATCTTTGTCGGAATATTTCGCAAGGATTCTGCCCGATATCTACAAGTTTTGTAGCTCAAAGCATGTCGATATCACGGCAACGCGCACGACAGAATTGCTACGCTTCAACACGCTGACCTGTCGGCAAGACCGGTTCGAAATCTTGGGCAGATTCCTCGATCCGCTCACCAAATTTGAGTCCATTCGCGCCTACAACGAGACCGTTTCGCAAACCGAAATGTATACGCTCGACCGATTCGGGTCGTGGGCGATCCCGTTCGATTTGGTCGTGCCTGGACTGGGCCGCGGAACGATTCGCGTTGCGCCCAAGGCGGTGGTGATCATGACGCCAAAACCGCTTTTCATCACGCTGAAAAAGCCGATCACGAGCGTGCGCGACCTTGCCGATGCCATCGAGCGCAAATTTGGGTCGGAATGCGTGCTCGTGGGCAAGGCCCTGACGCTCATCGGCATGATGTCGCGAGAGTTCGTCTTTGTCTTCCACGAAACGGCGAGTTCGTACGTGAACCTTTCGCGAGCACTACACCAAAAAATGTACGGCGAGGCACCGGAAAAGCCGTTCTTTCCGATTCTGCGGGTTCGCTATTCCACGTGGGATCAGCTTCAAGGATGCAAAACATGGTTTAAGTTGCCTGAGCCGCTGCGGCAGCCCTTTGGCGTCGATGAAACCTGCGCGCCAGGATTCGCGAGCCGATGGCGAACCGTGGTCGCGGGTCAAAAGGAGCTACTGAAGGAACTCACGGGACTCCGCTCGCCGATTCAATTTGTGCGATGGTTGGCCGAAAAGAACTACGGAATCTGGAGCACTCAGGCGATTGAGTATGAAGAACTGCACGACCAGCTTTTGGAACTTCATGACGCCGTCTCCGCGATCAAGCAACAAAAACGCCGCGCCGTCGACCAGATTCGACAGCTAAAAGCCGAGCGCCTA
>CAYRAX010000127.1:0-1126 GCA_964422285.1 uncultured Chthonomonas sp. | reverse complement strand
AGCGCCTAGCTCTAGAACGAGCAAAGGGCGACCATTTTCGCGCAAAGATTTTTGAGAAGTCGCCCAGCGCAGCGGAGCTCGCCGAGCGATCCGCGTTCGATGATCAGCTCAACCGAACGGTCAGCGAGACTCAGCATGTTAAGCAGCGCTGGAACGAGCTTGACCGCCAGCAAAGAGACCTCGTGCGTGACCCGAAAATCACCCGCTGCCACGACCGGCGACGACAAATCGAACTCGAAGCTGAATTTGAGCGTCTCAGGATTGCTCGAAACGCGATCACGGTATCCAAAGGATTGCCAAAAGCGGCGTTTCGGCCCAGCGCGTGGTGGTTCCGATTGGTTTGCCCGTCCGGAGGGTGGTACGAGCGAACAACAGGAACTGCGGCGTATTATCTCGAATCTCTCCTTTAAGAATGGAATCGCTGAAATTTTGGAAATACCAGTCGGTCGGAAACGACTTCGTAATCCTTCACGAGGATTGCTGGAACTCGTTGGGCAAATTGGGATTGGACGCGACGCGAATCATTCCGCTCATCTGCGATCGCAAAACTGGACTCGGCGCAGACGGCGTTTTAGTAGTTTCCCAGTTGAACGGCGAGGTCCATTTGAAGATGTTCAACGCGGACGGCACCGAAGATTTTTGCGGCAATGGCATTCGTTGCTGTGCGCGCCAGGCTTATGATCTCGGGTGGGTCGGCGAGGATTTTGGCATCACCCATTTTGGTCGGCGCGTGCGATGCCAAGTTGACAAAAATCACATCAGCACCGATCTTGGATTCGCCACATACGATCACCGACTGATTCCGACGAACGCGGAAGGCGAATTGTTTTTGGCCGATTTGCCGATGCCGACCGGGGAACGGCTGCAGATATCCACGCTGTCCACTGGCACCGCGCACACCATCATCCACGTTCCGGAGTTACCAACCGACGAATTGTTTTTCGCGGCGAGCCCCGTCATCGAGCATCACCCCCTATTTCCAGAGCGGACCAGCGTGATTTGGTGCGAAGTGCTCAGCGACCACCACTTGCGGTTGCGCATTTGGGAGCGCGGCGTTGGCGAGACCTTGGGTTGCGGGACCGGTAGTGCGGCGGCAGCAGCGGATTGGATGCGGCGCAACGGCAGC
>CAYRAX010000126.1:0-8121 GCA_964422285.1 uncultured Chthonomonas sp. | reverse complement strand
AACCCTCCAGCCACTTGGCTTGAGGGTTCGTTTCATTTTCCGCCGACGTCTTCCACCCACGCGCGCAACCATTCCGCCACGCTCCAGGCTTGGAATGGGCAGCCGCCGGGCGATCGGGGTTCATCACCATCGTACACTTCAGCGAGTCCGCCGAGTCCACAATCGGTGAGCATGTCCTTCGCATTTCTCAAAATTCTACGCGCTTCCGCAACATCGCCAGTCACCTTTACCAGCGCGGTGATGTACGACCCCATCAGCCATGGCCAAACGGTACCTTGGTGATAGGCCGCATCGAGCTCGGGCACCGAACCCTTGAAAATTCCGTGGTAGCTTGCGTCCTCCGGGCCTAGCGTGCGCATGCCCACCGGAGTGAGCAACTCGCGTGAAATGACGCCGAGCGCCGATTTTGCGTGCTCGCCCTTTGCGGGACCAAACGGGAGTGCCATCGCGATCAGTTGGTTTGGCCGCAGCGAGCCATCATCGGGGTCAACGATATCGAGGTAGTGGCCAAGCGTTTCTTTCCAGAACTTGCGCTCAAAACTCGCTTCCGCTTGCTCGGCCAACTTGATTTCCGCTTTAGCGTCTTTACCAAGCTTGTCAGCGAGCCATGCATAAACCCTCAGCGCATTGATCCAGAGGCCATTGATTTCCACCGCCTTGCCGCGCCGTGGCGTAACGACCCAATCGCCTACCTTGGCATCCATCCACGTTAGCTGAACGCCAGGCGCACCTTGCGTCAAAAGCGCATCCGATTGATCGACAACGATCCCAAACTCAGTGCCCTTGACGTGCCAGTCGATAACTTCGCGCAGTGCCGAAAAGCACGTGGTGGCAAATTCGGCATCCCATTCTGCCTCAAGCGTTTTGTAGAGCGCGTTCGCCAGCCAAAGGGTCGCGTCAACCGTGTTGTATTCGGGCTCCTGACCGTACTCCACAAATCGATTGGGGATCAGTCCCTTTTTCATCTGCGAAATGTAGTCGGTGATGATCTTTCGCGCGGTCTTCACTCGCCCGGTATGGAGGCAAAGCCCCGGTATGGAGATCATCGTGTCGCGGCCCCAATCGGTAAACCAGGGGTACCCCGCCAAGATGCTGGTTCGCTGCGGCGTTTCGACAAAGAATTTCGAAGCAGCATGGGCCAAAGATTCGCTCATCGAGGTCAGCGAAGTCGTGCAATCGACCGGCCATTCTTCGAGCGGCTTGGGATCGTGGAATGACGCGGCGGCAATTTTGACTTCTTGCCCAGGCGCGAGTTCGTAAACCAATTCGCACGGACAAAACAGGTCATCTCGCGGATCGAGGCCACGATCAATCTCGCGCAAGTGCTCGAACCGGTAGTACCACCCGGCCACCGGGTTTCGATCTGCTCCTGGGTGGGCCAGTTCCAGCGGAATCCCGCCATGCTCCATCACCGTTCGACCCTTCGGGAACGCCATGATCTGCGGATAGTGCTCGAAAACGCGAAAATTGTCGTGGTAGAACTTGTGACTAACAAGCGGTCGCGCGATGAGTCTGTATGGCCGCAGCCCCGCGTTCTTCAGGCCGATGGTCACCGCATTTTCACCAGGGTGAATCGCTACACGCTTTTCCAGCACCATTCCCGCCGCCTTGAATCGCCAATATGCGGTCTCCGAGACGCTGAATTGCTCCAAAAATTGGAATCCCTCGGGGTGCACGGCACCGGAATATTGGTTTGCCGAAAGGCCGATGGGGTTCGCATCGCTTTGTACCTCGATTTCGAGATTCGCGAGCAAAACCATTCGATATTCTGGCGGTTGGACGGCGGCGACGAGCAATCCATGGTACCGCCGGGTGTTAGCGCCGCTGGCCGTGCCCATCGCGAAGCCCCCAATGCCGTTCGCGAGCAGCCATTCTTTTTGCGAGGACACGCCGTAATTTCGACACTGCGCTGAGTCAAGCGTATAGACCATCGATACCGATAAGTGTACTAGCTTGTTGCTAGTTCTCACCGCCTACCAATTCGATCCAATACCTATACCTGGGATGAAAATCGCCCCTTTCGGAATGAATTTGGTACGCGGAGTCTTTGACCCGCGCATGAGGCTAAAAAAGGACAAGAAAATGCTAATTTCTGATGCGCGCAAATTTGTGGGGCAAACTGTTGAAGTGACTTACGTCGACCGAAGGCAGCTCGAGATTGTTGAAGTAGCCGAGGTTTTTGACGTCAATTTTGTGCCGTTGTATGGTCCGTGCTTGATCACAGATGTCGGCGACATTCGCCTGGATCGCGTGCATTCGATGCAAACCTACGTTGCCGAAACATTTCGCGCTGCTTAACCGCTCGAACTCAGTTCACTTCTTCAAGTCGGAACGGCCCTTTGGCTGGTCCGTCTTGTTTGTTTGAGCCTTGCGCTTGATCACGCGCGATGTCAACCGCTCCAAAACCTCTTGCGCGCGAATGCGGAACCCAATTCGAAATTCACGCGGATAGAGGCGTGATTGCACGTATGGCTCAAAGCTACCCGCCAAGAAGCTAAACGCCCACTCGGCGTCGTACCACTTTTTGTTGTTGAGGTCGTACTTGTGGAGCAAGCTGAACGAGTAGTTTCCGAAGTTCAGATCGCCGCGAAAATGCACGGCCTTTTTGCTAAAGAGCGGATCCATCAAAAATTGGGGAGAACCGTACTCTGATCCAAGAACGTACGAGGCGCCGAGGCGAACCGACTTGACGGGCGCATAAACCAGCGACGCCGCGCCCCTTCCCCATCCGAATGATTTTTTGCCCACTGCCTGGTACGCATCAGCGCGCAACCGAACGGATAACTGATCACCCAATTTTATCGGTGGCGCTTGCACGGTGGCGGTTAGCAACGTGCGACGTACCCACGGTGACTTAGTGCCTTCTCGAAGCTGCTGCGCCCGCGCATGACCCACGAACCCGAACCCACCCAAGGTGCCTCCATATTCGTACCCCACCTCCAGCGCTTTGCTGACCGATGAACTGTTGACGAGGCGGCCCGACGTTCCCTGATTCCAAGTCGAGATCGCGGCAAATGTCCGGCGTTGCGAACGAATGTCATCATCTTCGCCGGTTGGCCGGTCAATGTAGACGTTATCCATGTACCCGTTGCGGGCGCGTTCGTCTAGCTCGGGAGTCGGCAATAGGAAGCGCGTCGAGTTCGCGGCCGGGATGCCGCTGTGGGTGTAGGCGACGGTCGCCGAAGGCAAAACGTCGGGAAAGCTGGAAATCTGCGCACTGATCGCGCTCTGATCGGTGAGCAAAAACCCGCTAGACCAAGAAAGGCCGACTCCCGCTTTGCGCTGGAACGAAATCGCAGGCCAGCGCAAACCCTCCACGCGCTTATCCAGGCTGAATGTCGATGAAGGCAGGGTGACGATTTTGCGACCAAAAAGATAGACGGTGGGGCGAATCGCGCGGCCCGACCGGCCAGGGTTAAGCACCAGCTTGGGCGCTGAAAATGCCATATCTGGCCGTTTGGAAAGGCTAGGAGTCGCATAAACCCCCTCCATCACCCAGGTCATCTTGTTCTTGGTCTTGTCATTGACGATTTGCAATCGCTCGACCGTGCCCGAAACACGATCAATGCGAATCTTCACCTTGTGCGCCTCGCCTTCGCGCGTCTCCCAGTTAAAGGTCAGATCGTGGGCTTCGAGTTCGCCTTCCGGGTCCTTCAAGTGCACCGCGCCACTGGCTCGACCGATTTTGTTGGCGTAATCGAGTTCCAGGTCGTCGGCGCTCAGCACAGTGTTGCCGTAAGTCGCGATGATGCCGCCGGTGAACTTGGCGGTCTTTTTCTCCACGTTGTAAAGCTGGGTTCGCCATTCGACCACCAGCTCCTCGCCAACCTTCGTGCGGCCCATGGATGGCGGTTGCGATGGCGCCATATGCGGCAGCGTGAAGGTGGGGAGAATGCCTGGCATATGACTTTCGACGATTTTACCGCGCTAAGGTGTTCAAACTTGATGAAATGTGCGCTCGCGCCGTTGCGGCGGGTGCATTCGGGTTGGGTATAATGCGAAATTCCGATGAATGCACCCAAGGGACCGACACTGCCTGCACTCGACATTCTAAACGACTACGAGCATGGCAAATTTGTGCTTTCCAACCTCGCCGCCAAGCGCGCGAAGCAGCTGAAAGAAGGTGCCCCGCCATTGGTTCGAGTTGACTCCCACCATCCGCTGACGATTGCGCTTGCCGAGATCGCAGCTGGCAAAATTCGGGCGATTTTGGGCCAAGAGGACGACGCGACGATGATCGACGGCGATTCTGCGGTGGCTTTGATCGACGACACCGTGCCAGCCGAGCGCGGATTGCTTCTTCCGGCTCTCGAAGATACCGAGGCCGAACTCATCGGCGTTGGCTCTCTGCTAGCTGATGATCACGACCACGAGGAAGAAGAGCACCACGATGGCGACGTTCCCAGCTTGAGCGACCTTCTCGACGACACGGAGACCGAAGTCGCGAGCAGTGAAACCTCTGATGATGGCGAAACCGTATCTCTCTCCGATATTGCGGATGAAGAAAGTGCGGCAGAAGAAGGCGAAGAGGCCGATCTCTAACGAGGTAAGTTGATGGCCAAGGATCTCTACGAGGTCTTGGGGGTTAGCCGCGGCGCGAGCAAGGACGAAATCAAGGCGGCCTATCGCAAGTTAGCGCGCCAATACCACCCGGACGTCAACCCCGGTAACCCCGACGCCGAAGAACGATTCAAAGAAATCAGCGAAGCTCACAACGTGCTGTCTGACGACGCGAAGCGCGCGCAATATGACCGCTTTGGTTCGACGGATGGCGTGCCGCAAGATCCCTTCTTTGGTGGTGGCGGCGGGATCGACCTCGGCGATATTTTCGAGACTTTTTTTGGCGGTGGACATGCCCAACAAAGCAGGCGGCGGCGCACGGGTCGCGATGGACAAGACGTTCGCGCGGACGTCACGATCACTTATCAAGAAGTTTTGCACGGCGTTGAGCGTGACCTGAAATACCAGCGACTCGCGGTCTGCGACGATTGCTCAGGAACTGGTGCCGCGTCGGGCACGCAACCCGAAACCTGTTCAGCTTGTGGCGGCTCGGGCCAAGTTACTCGCGTGCAAAACACGTTCATCGGTCAGGTTCGAACTTCCACGACTTGCGGGCAATGCGAAGGCACGATTATCAAGAATCGTTGCAACACCTGCCGCGGGCAAGGGCTCGTCGCAAAGGCCCAATCGCTCAGCGTAAAAATTCCTCCCGGCGTTGACGATGGCCAGACGATTCGGGTTGCTGGCAAAGGTGGCGATGGCACCGGCGGCGGGCGTAGCGGCGACCTGTATGTTGCGCTTTCTATCGCCCAAGACGAGCGGTTTGAACGCGACGAAACCGAGGTTTACACGGCGGTGGAGTTGACGATTGCACAGGCGATCCTTGGCGACCACGTCACGATTGAAGGAATCGGCGAGCCTGTGAAGTTCGATGTTCCCGCGGGTACACAGCCTGGTCACAAATTTAGGATTAAGGGTATGGGCCTGCCCCCACTTCACGGCGGCGCGCGTGGTGACCTTTGGGTTCAAACCGTGGTCAAAATTCCCACAAAGCTCTCGGAAGGCCAAGCCCAGCTCGTGAAAGATTTTGCTGAACTGAGCGGCGAATCGTTGCCCGCTGGCGCGACCGAAGGGTCAATCTTGGGCGGCCTTTTCAAGAGGAAGAAGTGAGCGTTCAGTCGCGCGTTTGGACGCTGGTTGAGGGCGAATTTTCCTCCGCGCCAGAAGATTGGAGCGCGATCCACGAAATTTTTGAGCGGCACGGCGTTCCCGGCACCGTGCAATCCGACTCCCCACCGTCGATGAGCGGCTATGCGTTCGAGCCGTCGGCGGCGGAACTCGAGTCGCTCACGAGCACGCTCAAAGCGGCTGGAGCGATTCAAACCCGCATCAGCGAGGTGCCGGAGGAAGACTGGGCGGAGAGTTGGAAGCAATTTTTCAAGCCGCGCCGGATCGGCAAGCGTTTTGTGGTGAGGCCGACGTGGGAGGAGTTCCCCGCTGAGCCAGGCGATATTGAATTGGTGCTCGACCCGGGTCAAGCGTTTGGAACGGGCGACCACCCAACGACGCGAATGTGTTTGGAGCTATTTGAATCGATCGATTTGCACGGCCGATCGGTTGCGGACGTGGGCTGCGGCACCGCCATTTTGTCCATCGCATGCCAAAAGCTCGGCGCAAAATCGGTCATTGGCAGCGACATCGACCCCGCCAGCTTGGAGCCTGCACGCGAAAACGTCGCACTCAACGGATGCAACTGCGAGCTATTGGCCGGCAAGGGATTTGAGCCTTACCCCGATGATGCGCGGTTCGATGTCGTGGTCAGCAACATCATCAGCGCGGCTCTGATTGCGTTGGCACCAAGCGCGGCTCAACGGGTGAATTCTGGCGGTCACTGGGTCGTCAGCGGCATCATTGAGCCAAATTGGCCTGATGTCCGAGCGGCGGCAGAAAAATCTGGATTTACGTACGAAACCCACCAGCAGGAGAACGAGTGGATCGCCGCAATATTCCGCCGCTAAGGTCCCTGCCCCGCGTCTTTTTGCCCGGAGCCGAGCCAGTCGAGGGCGAATTTGAATTGCCGAAAGCTGAATACGACAAGCTGCACCGCGTGCTGCGCCTCGGCAACAACGATTGGGTCGCAATTCTGCCCAACGATGGTTCAATTTGGTCGTGCCAGTTGCAGGGCCATCAAGCCGTGTGCGTCGAGCAGACTAGCCTGCGCACCGAATCGCCACGAAAAGTCACGCTCATGCAGGCCCTGCCGAAGGGCGACAAGCTGGACGACATCTTGGCAGCCGCGACCGAGCTTGGCGCCAGCAAGTTTGTGCTCTTCCCTTCCGAACGCACAGTAGTTCGCTGGGATGCCGACAAAATTGGCGTCAAACAGCGGCGGCTGGAAGCGATCATGCGCGAGGCCAGCGAACTCAGCTTTCGTGCGAAATTGCCCGAGATTCAGTGGGCAAAATCGCTCGAGGAATGCCTGACGCTCGAACCCAACGCTGTCGTGCTTTCCGAGCGAGACGATGCCACACCATTTCACCCACCCACCGGCGACTTAGCGCTTGTTGTGGGTCCCGAAGGCGGCTGGGCTCCGCGCGAAGTCGAGTTAATTGGTGATCGAGCGCGCAGTTTGGGGCCGCGAGTATTGAGGGTAGAAACAGCCGCCATCGCAGCCTGCGCGCTCGCACTTGCGCCCGAAAGGTAACCTGACACTTCACATGCGAACCGACGGACGACAACCAGACCAATTGCGTGAAGTATCGATGGAGCCGGGCTTTGCCAAGTTCGCCGAGGGCTCCTGTTTGATCAAGATGGGTGAGACCCACATGCTCGTTGCGGCGACTGTGGAGGACCGCGTGCCGCCGTTCATGAAGGGCAAAGGCGAAGGCTGGGTGACCGCTGAATACTCGATGCTTCCGCGCTCGGGCCGCCAACGAAATCAGCGCGACAGCAACCGTGTACCAAACGGCCGCAGCATGGAAATTCAGCGACTCATCGGCCGCAGCTTGCGCGCAATGGTCGACCTTTCGGCGCTTGGCGAGCGAACCATCACGCTCGACTGCGATGCGATCCAGGCCGATGGCGGAACGCGAACTGCAGCGATCACCGCTTCCTATGTCGCGCTCTATCAGGCCATGCAGTGGATGGTCAAGAACAAATACATATCAAAGATTCCGCTCACCGACCAGGTTGCCGCAATCAGCGTCGGCATCGTCGGAAATCGCGAATTACTCGACCTGAACTACGACGAAGACAGCACCGCGATGACAGACATGAACGTGGTCATGACCTCGTCGGGCAAGTTCATCGAAATCCAGGGCACCGCCGAGCAAGACCCCTTCGACGCCAACACGCTGGGCAAGATGCTCGCGCTCGCCAAGAAAGGCATCTTTGAGCTACACACCATGCAACGCGAGGCACTTGGCTTGCCGTGAAGCTGGTTGTCGCCACTCACAATTTGAAAAAGGCGGGCGAAATGCTGACCCTGTTGCAGGCAGGATTGCCCGATGTTCAGCTTGCGACGTTGGCGGATTATCCGCTCGCCTTGGAGCCCGAAGTAACCGGATCAACCTACCGCGAGAACGCCACGATCAAGGCTTGCGCGGCTATCCAAGCGACCGG
>CAYRAX010000125.1:0-8278 GCA_964422285.1 uncultured Chthonomonas sp. | reverse complement strand
ATGTGGTCAGGAAATACGAGTTGCGCAAGTATCAGCACAACAGGAGTACTTGGCGACGCTTCGTCGCAACATGCGTTACTTTCCGCAGATGGACACTTTGTTGCGTTTGATTCCTATGCAATGAACCTTTCTGAGCTTGGAAAGGACTCTAAGGCACAGATGTTTCGCCATGAAATGCCCGGGTTTACTAGCGTCTCGGGAAAGTTTAACTTGGGCAGTTTCGTCGGATCCATTCCTCAGCCAGTAGCCTCGCTTAAGTTTGTCCCTCGCGGCGCGGGAAGTACGATTGTTCTTCCAGTGGTAAGCATCGAGGAGGATGGAAGCTTCACATGCGGTCTTAAGGCAACTGGACCATACGATGTATATGCCACGATTCCTAGATTCTTAAGAAGAATGTATTCCGGCTTTGTAACGCTCGGATCAGGGGACGTGCCGGGAATCAATTTCTCTATGGTTAGCGGTGATTGTAACGGTGACAACTACGTAGGAACCGATGATTATTTCATACTAAGTACTACATTTGATGCGATGTTGGGTACGCCGGAATTTGATCCACGCGCAGATCTCAATGGGGATGGGTTTATCAACACGGACGACTACTTGCTACTCAATGAAGCATTTGACAAGTTTGGCGACTGAGTGCGCTCGAAACACGCTTGCATGGTGTGTTAGCGGGCGAAGGCCGAGTCGCCTGGTTTCAAGAACGCTGAACTTCTGGCTTCAAAGATGTAGCGGTTGCATCTCGAGACCTGCGCCCTATGCCTGCGCTGAGTTCGTGCCAAAATGTGCCGTATGCTGACTACTTTGGCGCTTTCGTTCCTCGCCCCTGACTTAGCCGGCCGTGTGCTGGTTGTGGAAAACAGCGCGAGCCCGGCATCGGTGGAAATAGCCGCGGCCTACCGAAAAGTGCGCAATATCAAGAACAGGTGCATTGTCGACTGCCCGGATTCGGCACAAAATGCCTCGAACGAGACGATCGTCTATGCAGATTTTCAGCAAAAGGTAGAAGCGCCAATTCGCGATGCATTACGCGATAAGCCGTGGATCGACTTCATCGTCCTTACAAAGGGCATTCCAATACGCGTAGCTGGCGCGCCCCACGGCGTAAACAACGATCGCCCATCGCTAGACTCTACTCTCGCGGCTATGGGTTACAGTACACGCAAAGATGTCAATCCAATAGTTGTCAACGAAACCGGGTTCAAGGGCAAATGTTGGGCGAACAAATTTTGGAATTCGAAAGAGCGGTTCTCCCACGAAAAGTTCGGCGGATACCTAGTAACACGCCTGGATGGATATACGACAAGCGATGTTTACATATTGATCAGCTCTGCGCAAAAAGCTGAACGGAGCGCGCCTATCGGAAGCTTCTTATTGGATATGGCGCACACGCCGGGCGACGTGACCAAAGTTCCACTGTCGCCCGCCCCGAAAGTGGATTTGGAACCGCAACCAATGACGGATATGGCTTACAACGAGTGGGATGCCGACTTGAAAGTGGCTGGCGAAGCGCTCAAGAAAGATGGCCTGAAGGTCACCCTTGATGAAGCTCCAGCGATGGTAGGTTTTCGACAAGACGTTATGGGATATGCGAGTTGGGGCAGCAACGATGGCGCGTTCGTGGCCAAGAAATATCAGTCGATCATGTTCGCACCTGGCGGCATCGCCGAGACGGCTGTTTCTACTTCAGCCAGGACGTTCTTGCCGACCACCGGCGGCCAATCCCTCATCGCGGACCTAATTCATAACAATGCTGCAGGTGTCAAAGGATACTGCGATGAACCTTTCTTAGAAGCAATCGCGAGTCCCAGCATCTTGTTCGACCGTTACACGAAAGGGTGGACCCTGGCCGAGAGTTTTTACGCAGCGTCTCGGTACGTCGGCTGGGAAGACATTGTTGTGGGCGATCCGCTGTGCACTCCCTATCGTAGCGCGCCGAACGCCGTTAAGCATTAAGAACGCATGGGGTCAGTAAAAGTGTCTGTTTAGACATTGAAGGGACAGTAATGATCCAGACCATAGATCGTGCAAAGTTGCGGATGACACACAAATGCCGCCGCACTCCAATGAAGAGCGCGGCGGCAGTTTTAGCGAAATGAAGCCGTTATTTGCTTCGGCGTCGCATGCGCGCCATGGCCGTGATACCAATTGCCATAGCGGCGATGGTCGCGGGTTCGGGCACTGCCTGAAGGTTGTTGACGTAAAAGTCGCCGTTCGTGTTGTACACGTAGAACTGGGCGGTTCGGATCATTCCGTTAGCGGTATCCGAAACAGCCGCGATCGTCGTGCCTGATCCACCGAATGGCGTGAACGTAATCTGGAATTGACCTGCCGCGGTCGTAAGGATCGAAACGTCCATGCGCTGTCCAGCCGCGCAGCTGAGGCCAGTGTCGTGGGTGCCCACTTTATCCCAGAATTTCCAATTGTTGCCATTGGAACCGTAGATTCCCAGGATATCGCGGCCGGGGTTCGAAAGCGAAGAAGTGCGAATCTCCGCGCCGAATTCACCCTGCGAGTTTAGCGTGCCAGCACCGCCGCCGCCTGCCATCATGCTAAAGCTCAGCACCGAATTGACCGGCATGTCGCTGTTGAGTCGTCGACGAGCGTCGGCTCCATTTTGACCGCCAGGGCCACTTCGCAGGCCAAATTGCTGGCTGCCCATGTTGAATGTTGAACTCAGATTCGTGATCAGTGTAGTTCCGTAGTTGGGAGCATCGCCCCAGCCGCCACGTTGCCAAGCGTTGAATCCGAAGCCGCCGTTCATGCCATTGGTCGCCGCGGTTTGGTCGCCTAGCGTGGTGCCTACCTGAATGTACTCTTGGCCCGCTACGTAAGGAGCGTTAGACGCGTTGTCCGAAGCGTACTGAGCAAACGAAGATGCCACGGCACCAAAAACGGCCGCAGTCACAAGTGCAAGTTTCATAGTCTTCTCCTCAAAAAAAGTCCTCCGACGCTAACTTAGCCGGATATGACCAAACCTTTGGTCATGTAATCATCATTATATATGTTGAAGGGGTATCTGGCAACTCAAATCCATACATATCATAAAATTAGGCACATATACGGGGGGCCGCTGTTTAAGCAAAAAAATGCCCCGATACGCAATGGATCGGGGCAGGATCATTATCAGAAGGCCAACTTAGTTGGGTTCGTATCCATAAATGTCGAAGTTATCACTCAAAATTAGGTAGTCGTCCGTATTGACCAAGTCGTTGCCGTCCAGATCTGCAGCTTTTACAAATCCAGTATCGCCAGAAGACAGGTCGAAGGAATCTGACAAGATCAGATAATCGTCAGTGTTGATATAGTTGCTACCGTCACAGTCGCCGTTGATGAGCGAGATCGGCGTGGCGATGGAGCCACCGGAAGCCGTAATCGTTACGGCACCGCTCACTTCGCGTAGCCAAGTTCTGCCCTTTGCCGCGATCTTATAGCTGCCTGTTCGTGCGGTGGGGAATGCAAATGCACCACCAGCGCCCAACTTCATTTTCAGGGTTTCGACGGCGACTCCAGCGCCATCGATCAACTGGAACTCGACGGATTCACCCTCAGCAGTACCGTGGGGAAAATCGGTCAGGTTCACGGTCCCGGTAACGTTATGGGGAAGGCCGCCGATTTGAAGGTTATTGAAGTAAAAGTCGCCGGAAGTTTCGAAACAGTAGAACTGGGCCGTGCGCATGAGCACGCCCGTGCTTACCGAACGAAGCAAGTAGCTGCTCAAGGCGCCGCCGAACGGCTTCATCGTAACGCAAATATCGTCGCCGGTAATCTGGGTAACCGTAATATCCACGCGCTCGCCTGGATTCACCAAAACGCTCGAAAATTGATAGCCGTCGTAGTCGAGCAAACTATATCGCTTACCAACCAAATCATTCGAGCCGTTAATCGAGATCATGTCCCGGCCAGGATTGCTCAGGCTCGCAGACCGAATTTCAACTCCAAAGTCGCCTTTGGTGTTCAAATCGCCAGCCCCATTGCCGCCCGGCATGATGCTGAAGCTCATGGTTTGCCCGTACACCAAGTCGGCAAGTGCTCGTCGCCTGGCGTCGGCGCCTTCCACTCCGCCTGGCCCGCTGCGCATGCTAAATTGCTTGGACCCCATGTTGAATGCGGAGCTGATGTTCGTGATAAGAGTCGTGCCGTTGTTTGGGGGCGTGCCATAGCCGCCGCGTTGCCATTTATTGAACCCAAATCCACCGTTCAAGCCGTTGGTGGCGCCGGTTTGATCGCCTGGAGGCGTACCCACTTGAATGTACTCAGCTCCAACTACATAGACAGCATCGCCAGCATTATCTGCTGCAACCTGAGCATTTGCCACCATCACCAGCGAAGCGAGGCCAGCTGAAATCAAAACCTTTTTCATTGTTATTTTCTCCGTTGAAAACTTTCGCCCGACGATTAGGGCACCGGACTTGACCAAACCTTTGGTCATGTGCTTTCATTATAACATTGAATGGGACAAAATCCAAGAAAACTGCAAGAAATTTTGAAGGCATTTGCAGGCAAGGCGAATCAATGAAGACTCATCAAGTTGCTGTCGTGGGAAGCGCAAACCTCGATATGGTTTTTCGGACGAATAATCTTCCGCGTCCAGGGGAGACCGTTCTCGGAGGAGTGTTTGCAACTCATCCGGGCGGCAAAGGCGCGAATCAGGCCTGCGCAATTGCCAAACTTGGCGGCGCGGTCTCGTTGGTAGGATGCGTTGGCGACGATCCGAACGGAGCAGTAATGGTGAGTGCGCTGCAGGAGTTCGGCGTTGATGTCGCCCATCTGCGGTTCTTGCCGGGTGTGCCGACCGGCACTGCTGCGGTGGTGGTCGATAGTGCTGGCATGAACCAGATCGTCGTTGCGCCCGGCGCAAACGAGCACGTGACGCCGAGGCAAGTTGAGTCGGCACTTGCGCAGCTAGAACCACGAGTAGTGGTGTGCCAACTCGAAGTCCCGCTCGACGCCGTGCAAGCCGCCGCACAACGATCTCGATTGATCCTAAATCCGGCTCCTGCGCGCGACTTGCCAGATGATCTCTTAGCCTCCACCTACATTCTCACGCCAAACGAGACCGAAGCGCAATCGCTGACCGGCGTTGCCCCAATAGACCCCGATTCAGCCAAGCGGGCGGCTGAAATCCTGCTCGCTCGCGGAGTTGAGCACGTCGTGATTACGTTGGGAAGCCAAGGCTGTTTTTGGGCGACGGCCGGTGAGAGCCGGCATTTTCAGGCAAAGCCTGTCCTGGCTGTCGACACAACCGCGGCTGGCGATGCGTTCACCGGTGCTTTGGCGCTGTTTATCGCCCAGGATCGCGACATTGCCGAGGCAATCGAATTTGCGGCGTGCGTGGGCGCGTTGGCAGTGACACGACATGGCGCGATGGAATCTATACCCACTTGGGACGAGTTGCACGCGTTTGTGGGCACCCTCGCTTAAGGCGATGTGTAAGCCGCGTTAACCATCGTGTTGAAGGTCTTGTGCACGCGATCAGAAAAGCTCTGCGACATAAAAACGACCACGAACTTTTGGGACGGATCTGCCCAGAATTCCGTGCCGTAGGCGCCGGTGTGTCCGAATGCTCCGATGGGCTTCAGGTTCGCTGTGCCCCGCGCCGAGCGGACGACCGAAAATCCGAGTCCGTATCCTTGAGCGTCAGTGCCATCGGACAGTAGCTCGCCGGTCTGAAGAGTGGTCATCGTTTTGCAAGCGCGCGGCGAGACCAACCGCTTGCCATGTAAGGCGCCGCCGTTGACGATGCACTCCAAAAAATTGGCCATGTCTTGCGCGGTGGAGTAGAGGCCGCCCGCCGGATTGGCATAGATTGCGCCGGGCCGCTTTGGGTCGCCGCCAATCACCTTCATCTCGGATCGTTCTGACTCGTGCAGGCGCGCCATACGACCAGAATAATTGGGCTTGTAGAAGAACGATGTGTCCTTCATGCTGAGCGGATCGAATATCGCAGACTGCACAAAGTCCTGCAAACTTTGTCCTGACGCAATTTCTACGATGCGCCCAGCCAGAGCAATCCCTGGCCCGCTATAGGAAATGCGCTCGCCCGGCTCGGCGATCAATGGCAAAGAGGGCATCAGCGCGGCGTATTGCTTCAGCGTGACCTTGATTTTTTGATCATCATCCAGTCCTCCGGGATCGATCGAAGGGAAGCCGCTGGTATGCGTCAGCAAGTGGCGAATGGTCAAGCGCGATTTCTTTTTCACGAGCGACCCGTCTGCTTGAGTCACCTTCAAATCGGCGAGTTCGGGGATAAATCGCTCAACCGGGTCATCTAGGTTGAGTAGCCCACGCTCAGCACATATCATCACGGCAAGCGCGGTCACCGGTTTTGTCATCGACATCACTTGGAAAACCGTGTCCGACCTCATCGGAATTTTCGCTTCGCGGTCTGCCCATCCGTTTGCGGCCAGGAGCACGTTAACCCCGCCCTTGCGCACCAAGGTCACGGTGCCGGCAATTTCCCGCTCGTCCACAAACTTTTGCATTCGGGCTGGGATGAGTTTCAATCGTGCCGAGTCGAATCCGTTCGTTTGCGGTTGGGCCAACGTGGTAGCAAGGATAGCAATGAACAAGAGTTTCATGGTTGAACTTGATAGAGTGTGTCGATGACGGTGCCATCGACCCAGGTCACGACGCCGACCGGGCGCCCAGTCAGCCGCGCCGGGTCGGGTGGCCCGCCGCAGATTTTTTCGGTCTCTCGCTTGATCTCTTCTAGAGTTGTGAGCGGATACCCCGCATTCTTCGCGGCCTTGGCGAGATCGTCGCGTCTAGGGTTGATTGCCGCGCCGCGCTCGGTGATAACAACATCAATAAGCTCGCCCGGGCCGCAAAAAGTCGTGAGCGATTCGCGCACGATCGGCACCCGATTTCTGAATGCGGGGAGCGCCAGAATCGTGCATTCGCTGAACAAGGCGTCCTGCCAACCTCCGATGCCGTGCAGCATTTGACCATCGGAATGGCTGACGACGTTTGCATTGAACTCCAAGTCAACTTCGGTCGCACCCAGCAAGGCGCACGAAAGCATGGATGCGACGTTTCCTTTTGAATGGTAGTTGTAGCTGACGAACGGGCTAGTCATGATATGGTTCGGGTTCTCGCGTAGCGAGCGCACGCCCTCCAAGTCAAAAGTTTGCCCATCCAAAATGTAGTCGGTGAGACCTTCTTCCAACATTTCCACCAAAACTTGCGTGCTGCCGCCGCGAATGAAGCGCGCTTTCAGCCCTTGTTGCCTCATCATATCGCGGACATAAGCGGCGAACGCGAGCGAGATGCCTCCCGCGCCAGCTTGAAACGACCAACCGTCCCGAAGCACGCCCGTCGCCTGAACAAACTCTGCTACGCGTTTTGCGATAATCAGCCGCTCTGGGGACCGCGTGATGCGAGTGGTGCCCGAAACGATTTGCGCCGGATCGCCGATTTGATCCACCACGACCACCTGATCCACATAGTTGCCCGGAATTTGCCAAGGCACGCAAGGAAAGGGAACCAAATTATCGGTGATCGCGATCACGTGGTCGGCGTATTGCGCGTCTGCAACCGCGAACCCCAACCCACCACACGCGGCGGGCCCGACCGCACCGCTGAGGTTTCCGAATGGGTCAGCGGACGGCGCAGCAATCGCGGCGATGTCTACCTTCACCTCGCCATCTTGGATCGCCCGATAGCGACCGCCATGAGATCGAAGCACCGCAAGACCCTGCATCTCTCCAGCCGAAGCGAACGCGCCAACGGGACCGTTCAGGCTGCCTTCAATGTGGTGGATCACCCCACTTTTCAGGTGCCGCAACAGAGTTTGATGGCATGGAAAAACGGCGCTTGGGAACCAAACGAGGTCTCGGACGCCCATGCTCTCGGCGACTTCGAAGATCTGCTCGGCCACCAAATCTCCATTTCGAAAATGGTGGTGAGTCGAAATCCGCATGCCGTCGCGCAGGCCGGCTTTTCGTAGCGCATCTGCCAATGTGGGTACGGTTTTGTCGCCGTTTGCAGGGAAATTGCTGTTGCACTTGATCGGTGCTCCGTGGTGCCTACCTTGGGGCGCGAAGCCTCCGATGCCGCGGTATTCAGGCATTTCTAGTCCATTGATTTCCGCGGGCACTTGCCGGCCAATCGCGTTCGTTCGCATGGAAATGGTTGGCATCTATTGCACCTCGGCGAGCACGCGTTTCGCACGCTCGTAAACAGGAACGTCAACCATCTTGCCGCAAACTCGAATCGCGCCGAGGCCCTCGGAAACCGCTCGTTCGTACGCTACAACGATCTCTTGCGCCTCGGCGAT
>CAYRAX010000124.1:0-8341 GCA_964422285.1 uncultured Chthonomonas sp. | reverse complement strand
GGCGGAGCGTTGATGTTCAATTGGACGTTCGACAAGTAGTGCATCATGGCAGCGCCAGACTTTATGCTTCAGAAAAGGGGGAGACCGTGCTGATTAAACAATCTACCCAGCAAGGCCACGTGAAGGAGAGGAAAATGGTTGTTCCTATCGACGAGAGGTTGAGGCACATCCGGCATATTCTGCATCCCACTGACTTTTCTCCCGCCAGCATGACGGCGTTCGGTCATGCGCTGAAACTCGGCCTGGGCATGAACAGCGACCTGACGATCATGCATGTCGATCCCACACGGGCCGACCCAGACTTTGAAAACTTTCCTCGAGTGCGGGCCACACTCAGCCAGTGGGGTATTCTCCCACCGGGAGCCACTCGACAGGACCTTGTGGCACTTGGGCTTGGCGTGCGAAAGATTCTCGCGATGGCCGACAATCCGGTCGCCTCGATTCTTCAACTCCTGTGGCGTAAACCGGCAGACCTGATCGTGTTGGCTACTCATCCAGAAGATACTCTCGGGAAATGGCTGCCTAATATGGTCAGTCAGTCATTGGCGCGCAAGTCACGGACGATGAGTCTGTTCGTACCGGGGCATTGCCAAGGATTCGTCTCGCTGAACAGCGGGGCCGTTCGACTGCAACGTATTCTCATTCCGATTGATCTGCGTCCGGATCCACAGGCCGCGATTGATGCCGCGTATACATTGGTCGCCGGTCTTGGGGTACCGTCAGTGATGTTTGAAATCCTGTGTGTGGGAGAGCCATCGGGCATGCCACGGTTGCGCCTGCCCCAGCGCGACGGATGGATTTGGACCGAGCACATACGAACCGGCGTCGTAGTGGACGAGATTCTCGAGGCAGCCGACGTCCATCAGTCCGATTTGATCGTGATGGCCACTGAATGGCGACACGGCTTTCTCGATGCGTTACTTGGAAGCACGACCGAGCGTGTCCTACGCCGTGCCGCCTGTCCGGTTCTGGCCGTACCGGTTGATCCGCTCACGACACCACGCAGGTTGTAGATCGTACAGGGTTGTTCGGAAAGACCGCTCGTACCGCTATTGAAGACTGGTAGAAAGCGAGGGACAAGAAAGGAGAGACGGCAGATGGGAGAGGGCTATGACTACGATTGGCTGTGTATCGGCAGCGGTCCGGCTGGACAACGGGCAGCCGTACAGGCGGCCAAGTTAGGCAAACGTGCAGCCGTAATCGAGCGAGGGCACATCGTGGGGGGAGTGTGCGTAGACACCGGCACCATCCCGAGTAAAACGTTCCGGGAGGCGGTGATGTCCCTGAAGAGAAGAGCGCTTCGGAGCGGAAGCTATCAGCACTCGCTATCGGATGTCCGATCGAATGCGCAAGCGTTATTTTCGAGGGTGGCCGAGGTGGAGCAATCGCAAGCGGACGTCGTCGAGGACCAGCTGCGGCGCAACGAGGTAACCGTGCTCATGGGAGAGGCGAGTTTCGAAGATCCTCATACGGTCGCCGTCTTGTCTTCAAACGGATCACGCATCGTGAGAGCGGAGAAGATTCTGATCGCCGTCGGCACGGTCCCCGCTCCCCCGCCGGGATGTACCATTGAGCCCGATCTGGTCGTCACGAGCGACGAATTGCTGCAATTGACCTGCTTGCCCCGCCGGCTTGCCGTGGTCGGAGCCGGCGTCATCGGGCTTGAGTACGCCTCCATGTTTGCCGCGCTCGGCGTCGAAGTGACCGTGGTAGACAAACGGGAGCGGCCCTTGGAATTTTTGGACGGAGAATTGGTCGATGAACTGCTTCATGAGATGCGCAAAATCGGCGTCACGTTTCGGTTGGGGGAAACCGTCACGCGGCTGGAAATCGTCGAGGAGGGCCCGCGACGGGTGATGATTCTCCTGGAATCGGGAAAGCGCCTCGTCTCGGAACTCGTGCTTTTCAGCGCCGGCCGGGAGGGCGCGACCAAACGCTTGAACCTCCCGGCTGCCGGTCTCGAAGCCGACGCGCGGGGGCGCCTTATCGTCGATCAACAGTACCGCACGGCCGTGCCGCATATTTTCGCCGCGGGGGACGTCATCGGATTCCCCAGCCTTGCCGCGACGTCAGCTGAGCAAGGTCGTCTGGCTGCCTGTCACGCGTTCGGCATAGAAGCCGGGCCGATGGTGGCCCATTTTCCTATCGGGGTCTACACGATTCCCGAAGTGTCGACGGTCGGAGAGCCGGAGCATGTGCTGACGGCAAAAAAAGTCCCGTACGAGAGCGGTGTGGCCCGTTATCGCGAGATCGCTCGCGGCCATATCCTTGGCGATGACAGCGGTTTTCTCAAAATGCTGTTCCACCGGGAAACCCGACGACTCTTGGGCGTGCACGTGGTCGGAACCGGAGCCACCGAGTTGGTGCACATCGGCCAAGCGGTGTTGGGATTACAAGGGGGCTTGGAGTACTTCCTCACGACCGCGTTCAACTATCCGACCCTGGCGGAATGCTACAAGGTGGCGGCGCTTGATGCCTATAACAAGTTAATGAATTAGCAAGAGGAGCTGGAATGATAATATTTAAAAACCTACGCTTCATAAGGCATGGATGGTGGAGGTTCCAATGGCCCATAACCTTCATCGTAATGACCGCAGCGACCCCAATCCTCTTGGGTGCTGCGCAGTTCACTACACCGTCCGAGCCGCCGTCGGCTTCGACTCCCCGTACCCAAGCCGGTGCAAGGCAGCGCGTCGCCGTTGACGGAGATGCCCAAGTGGGCAAAGGACTGTTCGAGAAACATTGCGCCACGTGCCACGGCCCGCGAGGCAAAGGCGATGGGCTTGAAATCGTCGGGGCTGAGGTGGCTGACTTAACCTCTGCGGCGACTCAACGGAAACTGAACATGGATTTGCTGAAGACCATTCACGAAGGACGACCCGAAAAGGTGATGCCGACCTGGAAATGGCGTCTCTCCGAGCAGCAATCCAAGGATGTCCTGGCGTACGTTCGCACGTTGAGGAAGTAGGCACCTCCGCGAGTAAGTCTGGTCCTAACTTGCAGAATAGCCCCTTGGGCTGATTGGAAGAGCGGAGTCGACGTTTGTTTACCGTCACTGGACAGAGGCCTAAGCTACCTTCATCTACATCAACCCATGATGCGCGGTTATGAGATGGCATAGGGTCCTTATTGATGGGCGCTCGGCAGTTTTCAGCGGATTCTCAGCGCAAAGTTTCCAACGTAACACTCTGTGCGCGTCACGGAGAGCCTACAGGACATAGGAATGTACGACCATGTAACGGATTCCGTAAAGCGCACTTTCGCGTGGATGGAACGGTTGGACCGCTGGGGGTACATCACCGTTGGATTCAGTTTGCTCCTCATCAGCGTGTTGCTGTTCGCGCACAGTTGGGCTGAGTTTCTCGAGTCCGCGCGATCAGGCGCCTTTTTCGTGAGCAGCCTTACGCACATCAATAATCTGCTTCTCGTCGTCATCCTCCTGGAATTGTTCCGTACGATCATCCGTTCCCTGGAAACCGACGCCTTCAGGGTGGAACCTTATCTGGCCGTCGGCATTATTGCCTGCATCCGTCGTATGCTGACGGCGAGCGCGGAACTCGGAGACCTGCGCCATGTGCCTGACGATTTTTTCGATAAGTATCTAAAGGATATGACCATGAACGCGGGGCTGATCATGCTGTTGATCGTCAGTATCTTTATGATTCGAACGAGGCCGCTGCGGTCGGATCAGTACGATACCATAGTCGGGGCGGGACCTAGAACTGAAGAAAGCCTGACGCCGTCGCCAACCCTTCACCCCTAAATCTGGCTGTCTCGTGGCCGGATCAGACTCACGCTCGGCCCCTTACCTTTCCATCAGTACTAAGTTTCTGCTTGATTGAATCCTTTCGTCCCACCACTCGTACTGTCTGCCTGTTGTCCTTTTCCATGGCTGTGGAGTTGGAATAGCCCCATGTTCATGCTCCCAACGGCATTTGACGTGCCGCTATCCCAGCCCATGGCGTGCCGGCAGCCGACTCCATTGAGTCCGCTCATCACGCTTCAATAGCGGCTGGTGTCCAGCAGAATCCCGCAGAGTTTTGGCCAGACAAGCCAAACCAGACTTCGACATCGCCTGGTCGCAATCCCGGTGCCTCGGCATGAGTGATCGCGTCACATATGTATTTAATAAATGAATTAAATGTAAGTTATCTATTTGTCTATGATGAAGAGACCGGGTACATTCTGTCGTGACGGCATGCATAGCACCTGGAGGAGGAGCATCATGAACACACGAACCATCACCCAAGCGGCCGGCCGAGGAACGACAGCGGTTACACCCATCGTCGGAATATCCACGGCTCTCACGCTGTTCGTCCTAGTCGGGCTTACCGTTACTCCGGCCTGGGCGGAAGTGAGCACGCGACTTCATAAAGAACGCCCTCGTACGGAGTCCCAGCAGCCGCCCGACAAGACGAGCTACGTCAACCTCGCGGGAGCACAGTTCTTTGGGCCGCCCGCACCCGAGAAGGTCGCTGCGGATGATGGCGTCCGCTTCATCCATACGGATCCGCATTTGCTTGACGGCCATAGACCTTCTCATGCCGTGAACCACCATGCAAATATCGCCGACGGCGGAGCGTTGATGTTCAGTTGGACATTCGATAAGTAGGGAGGCAGAGCGTGATCGATTTGTCTGTCCATACCTTATGGAGGAGTTATGAATCCACTACGCCGATCCATGACGGTAACGCGTATTCGGGATCGTCGGTCTGGAAGGCTGTGGGTGGACACCGGCACCATCTCGAGTAAGACGTTCCGGGATGTCCTCATATCTCTGAAGAGAAGCGCGCTTCGGCATGGAAGCTACTGGCATTTCATTTCAGATGTACGTGCAAATGTGCAAGCGTTGTTCTCCAGGGTTGCCGAAGTCGAGCAATCTCAAGCGGATGTGGTCGCCGACCTACTGCGGCGTAGCGAGGTGACCGTCCCCATGGGCGAGGCGAATTTCAAAAAATCTCGCACCGTGCATCTCGAACAACCGGAATCAGCAGAGACGCACGATTCTTCTCCGAACATTGTTTGCCGGAGAATGATCCTCACCGGATGCCTGAGCTGTTGTCTGACATCCTCCGTAGCTTTCGCGAGCGTCTCTTTTCCGACACATCATGGAACGACATTCCCTCCATCAATCGATTTCACGTTCGGAAGCGATGAGTATGCGAAGAAAGAGTACCTGGCTTACCCGGAGGATTTTCCGGGAGGCAGAATAGAGGCGTGTTTCTCCACACGCGATGCACCGGAGAACGGCGAACGTAGGGGCCGGCCTGATTGGCTCGGATTGCCGATGACGGCCTGTGTTGGTTTATCGGAGGCCGCCGATGAAGCGGAATGGCCCGGGTACGAGGCTCAAGGAGACCACGCGAGATCGTTGGGAAACTGGTCCGAAGCCGAAAGAGCCTATGCCCAGGCGGTTGAAGTGCTGGAACGAGGGAGCGTCCAGCATGTCGATCAGGGCTTTGCATCGCTGCTCGACAAGTTAGGGGCCATGCGGCACAGGCAAAAGGATTTGGTCGGAGCAGAAACGGCTTATACCAGGGCACTGACGATCTACACCTCGACGAGGGGCGCCGATGACCTCCGAGTAGCCGATCTGTTGGATCAACTGGCCACCGTCCTGTTCGAGCAACAGCCAAGACGATCGCTGGCGGGTCCGTTGTTCTATCGTGCGTGGGCGGTTCGCGAGAAACTTTTGGGTCCGAACCATCCTGCCGTCGCGGACAGTCTTCACCATCTGGCATTCGGTTTGTACGCTGATAATGTATCGCGGGCGATCCCGATTCTCCTCCGATCGATGGAGATTCGAGAAAAGGCCTTCGGGCATGACCATCCGTTAGTGGCGGAATCTGTCAATGCCATGGCCGTTCTCTATGAAACGCATGACCGGCTGGATTTGGCGATCCCCCTCTATCAGCAGGCATTGACCATACAGGAGACGGTGTTCGGGCCTGGTGCGTCGGAGACACAGCAGGCCCGTGATAACCTAGAGGCGGCTCATCGCGGGGTAGATCTTCCGCAGGACGATCCGAACGAGCGGAAGTGAGTCCTCCTGCATCAGTGTCGTCCGGCGCGGTCAACATGTCCGGCGGACACCGACCAGTAAACCGATGGTCGATCACTCGGCTCTTGGCTGGTTCCGTGTCCACGTGGTGTCCACGTTCAACAGGAGCCTTTCAGCGTGGTGGGCATCAGCTGAGTCAGGGCATAATCCATGCCGCCACCCACTATTGCGGGAATCGCGAATTTCTCAAACGCTGCTCAGTCAGTCCACCGGTCGTGGCGGCGCCGGGCTTGGCTCCCCGTAACGCAACCGACTCACCGCGCCAGGTGATAGTCACCGGAGATGCCCAAGTGGGCAAAGGACTGTTCGATAAACATTGTGTGACGTGCCATGGGCCCGGAGGCAAAGGGGATGGGCTTGAAATCGTCGAGGCCGAGGTGGCGGACTTAACTTCCGCGGCGACTCGCGCAAGCTGAGTGTCCGGACGTACGTTCGCACGTTGAAGAGGTAAGCCTGGAGGATCTGATGGGCGCGCTGATACGCCAGTCAGGGCAATATTTCGTGATGCGCCGCGTGCAAGAGCGCCACGACGGCTGGATGCTTCAAGCGCCGCTCGACGGTGATCGCGTAGAATCTCTGCTTCACGGACTCCGCTCGTCCTACCACCTGCACATGATATTGCCGGCAAACTGCTTGTTCCATCGCGGTCGATGCGGGGAATAGTCCATGCCCCTCTTGCCCAAAGGCTTTCAACGTGGCGCTATCCTCGAACTCCGCGACGATGGCGGGGTGGAGTTCATGACGTGTCAACCAGTTATTCAGCGACATCCGAAACATGGTATTGGAGGTCGGCAGCAATACCGGTGCGCCGCTCAAGGAGGAGGGGAAGTGGCGCCGGTATCGAGCAGCTAGCTTTGGCACAGCAAAAAACGTTACGCTGGATTCTCCCAACGGGTGGTTATGCGTCTGCACCTTGATTGAGGAAGGAGCCGGCGAATCGGCAATGACCAAATCTAGTGTATGAATCGCCAGATCAGCCAATAGTTGATCTAACTTGGCCTCCCGACAGACCATATGCGTCGACGGTGAATGTTTGAAGGCAGACTCTAAAAGCCTGGTCGCCAGCAGCTTGGGTACAACGTCCACGATGCCGACGTTCAGGCGGATCGGACGGCCGGTCCCCCGCCCCTTCACCGTATTCATGAGGTCATGTCCAAGAGAAAAGATATCCTCGGCGTACTTGAAGACGATGTGGCCCATTTCCGTCAGGACGAGGCTCCGGCCGATCCGCTGAAACAACTTTTCTCCCAATGTGTCCTCCAAAAGCCCGATTTGTTTACTGATCGTTGGTTGAGCCAGGCGAAGTTCCTCGCAGGCTTTCGCCACAGTCCCGTGTTTGGCGACGGACCAAAAATACAGCAGATGATGGTAATTGAGCCATTCATTTGTCATCGCCGCCATATCCTCCTCTGATGATTGCTGGACTGACTGTCCCTACAGCTTCTTATTGTGAACGCCGACCTAGTTTTGCAGTCTATCGTCGGATGAATGTGGAACTGCTCTGCCAAGCAAGAGTAGTAGTGGCTCGCAAAGCATCTGCCACGGCGATAGAGTCTTTGATGCATTGCTTGATTGACTTGCGCTATGCAATGAGACAATTCCTTCAAAGGCTTGGTGCTAATTGCTACCCGAATCAGCAGTGCCGCACATAATACATCGTCAAACGCGATCGATTTGCCATTCCTCACCGTGATGACAGGCGTTTGTCTCAGTCTTGACAGAACAAGCGAACGCTCCCAATGCATCCGGCGAAAGATCCGCTCCATCTTCGCGCTAACATTAGCAGCGCACCGCGACGTACTGGAATGGCCGACTGAGTCCTTGGCCGCGCATAGATCGCTCATCGTGAGGCGATCGGTCTCGATGCCGAGGCAGCGACGATGTAAGTGAATCACGGCCGTGGCTGTGCTAAGAATATCTTCGAAGAATAGGTACCATATCTTGCCTTCCAACACCATCATTCATGCCGATGCAGTTCTTAGTTTAGTGAGCAGTCGAGTGATATGCCGATCCCCGACGTTCGCACGCTGCTAACACAGACGCTTTTCCAGATCTGTCTGAGCCTGTTCTTCTCTGGTGCCTGCTTTCCTCAGTTAGTCCAGAGCGGAGAGGTCGATCCCCAGTTCCAAACCACAGCTCCCTGGTTCACCGGCACCCTGCTCTCGACGCAAGGCCGGACACTCGATCCGGGGCATCTGGTCCTTCAACCCTATGTCTTTTATAAGCGGTGCGTGGATTCAATTCCTATGGTGGAGGATTCGACACCATTGGTCGTGTTGA
>CAYRAX010000123.1:1688-8368 GCA_964422285.1 uncultured Chthonomonas sp. | reverse complement strand
GCTCCGCTTCTTTTGACAAAAACGACTTTGGAATCATGAGCGGGAAGCACGCGTTAACGTGGCCGGTCGCTTTGAACATGTCGTCCAAAGCGCGTTGCATGAGCTCCCAAATGGCATAACCGTGCGGCTTGATGACCATGCAACCGCGAACCGCGGCGTAATCGGCCAATCCAGCCTTTATCACGATGTCGTTATACCAATCCGAGAAACTCGAAGCTCGGGATGTAATTCCTTCTTTTGCGCTCATGGGGAACTTACAGTATGGCATCCTGATCGGGTTGAATGAAGAGGATGGATCGCTGGATCAAGGTAACGGGACTTTTGGGCGCACTCGCGGTGGTGGCGGGCGCATTTGGCGCACATATTTTGAAAGACAAAGTGGCGCCAACCGACTTGGAAATTTGGAAGACCGGCGCGCAGTACCAACTTGTGCATTGCGTGGCGATGTTGGCGGTGGCGCTTGCGGGTGATCGCGCGGCCCGTTGCTTGCGGTGGTGGCTCGCCGGTGTGATCATTTTCGCAGGAAGCCTCTACCTGCTCGTACTCACTGGGCAGCGATGGTTCGGAGCGATAACCCCCATTGGTGGCGTATGCTTGATCATCGGATGGGTCACACTCGCGTTTTCCTACAAAAATCAATCATCGCCATCATCGGCCTAAGTGCCGGATTCGGTTGCAACTTGCCCGCAAAAATCGATCCAGACAAAGTTGCGCCGCCATTCAAGGGCCGATCACCGCGAGATGGCAAGGCTTATTCGCTACTCGATTCGCTCATCCAAGGCCCAGCGCTGGTCGTTTTCATTCCCCGTGGATGTGCCGCGGCGGACGAAGCATTGCAATATTTTTCGCTACTCGAAAGTGCCTATCGGGGCAAAGCGATGGTGATCGGCGTATACGTCGACCAAGAAGATCCGACCAAGAAGTGGCTTAGTTCAAGGCCGAATCTCAAGATTCCCATCATTCCCGATGTTGACCACCACTTCATCGAGCAATACAAGTTTGAGCGTGGTCCATCCGCGGTTTTGGTCGCCACATCCAGCGAAATCGTGGGTCGATGGGAAGGCTGGTCAGCCTCCGCGCTGGACGAAATGAACTCAGGAATCGCCAAATTGCTGAAGGTGGAAAAGGCGAACATCGACACAAAATCGGCCCAATCGACCCTGCAAGCACCCTGCACTTACAATTAATTCGATTGGGCCGACGAGTCCTAACTAGACCCAGCCGCGCAGTTTGCAAGCATCAGCAACGCGCTGAACCGCGACCAGATATGCCGCCATGCGAGTGTGAACGCCCGCAGATTCGCGCTTTTCGTGGACCGTCGCGAATGCCAGCGACATGATATCGTCAAGCTGTCTGTGCACTCGGTCCAAAGTCCACTTGTCCAGGCCAGCGTTTTGCACCTGCTCCATCCACGAAACCGTCACGCCACCCGCATTGCAGAGAAAATCTGGAATGACGTAGATGCCCTTTTGGTACAGAATTTCGTCGGCTTCGGGCGTTGTTGGGCCGTTCGCAAGCTCGGCAACGACCTTGGCGGTCACTTGCCCCGCATTGTCAGCTCGAAGGACGTTTTCAAGCGCAGCAGGAACCAAGATATCGACATCGAGGGCCAAGATTGCTTCGTTCGAAATTTCCTTCGAGCCAGCGAACCCTGTCACCTTGCCGGTTGAATCCTTGTGCGCTTTCACCTTGTCGTAGGAAAGTCCATTGGGATCAAAAATGCCACCGCTGCTGTCGCTGACCGCGATGACAACTGCCCCGAACATTTGCTCCAAAAGTCGGTGCGCGTGTTGACCAGCGTTGCCAAATCCTTGAACCGCGACCCGCGCGCCCTTCAAGTCAATTTTCAATGCCTTGGCGCATTCGCGGAGAGTGTACATGCCGCCGCGCGCGGTCGCATCGTCCCGGCCAACGACTCCGCCCACGCTGAGCGGCTTGCCGGTAATGATGCCCGCCGCGTGGCGACCGGTGATTACTTCGTATTCATCCAGCATCCACGCCATGATCTGCGGATCGGTATAAACGTCCGGAGCAGGAACGTCAACTTCAGGGCCGAGAATCTTCGCGACTTGGCGAATGTAGCCGCGCGCTAAACGCTCCTTTTCGGTTTTCGAGAGCTTTTTCGGATCGCAAATGACGCCGCCCTTACCGCCACCGAGAGGGATATCAACCACCGCGGTTTTCCAAGTCATCCATGCGGCGAGCGCGCGTACCGTGTCGATCGTCTCGGCGGGATGCCAGCGCAAGCCGCCTTTGTATGGGCCGCGAGCGTCATTGTATTGAACGCGATATCCGGTGAAAATGTTGGTTGAGCCATCGTCCATGCGCACGGGAATGGAGACCTTGAGCTCATGCATGGGATTGCGCAATAGCTCGTGGGTGGCTCGGTCCAATTCCAAGAAGCGCGCGGCTTCGTCGAGTTGCCGCTGGGCGATTTCAAATGGGTTTTGATGCTGATCAATTGTCATCGTTGACTCCTGTGGTTTAAGCATACAACGAACGCTGGCCACTGCGCCGGATGCACGGATTCATGCAACACTGATGGAGCAAATGAGGATTTTGGGAATCGACCCCGGATTGGAGCGAATGGGCTACGCGCTGGTAGATCGCGTGGGTTCAAAGCTGACCGCGATCGAGTATGGGCTCATCAAGACGCCGCAGATCAAGTTGCCCGACCGCCTTCTGCTGATCGAAGCAGAACTCAGCCGCATTCTTGATCAGTTTCAGCCCGAACAGGTCGCGACCGAAAAGCTCTTTTTTGCGCAAAACAAAACCACCGCGCTTGACGTGAGCAAGGCGCTCGGCGTTGCGCTCTTGGCGGTGGGACGAGCGGGCTTGCCTTGGAGCGAATATTCGCCGCCCGAAATCAAGCTGAGCATTGTCGGAAACGGGAGCGCCGACAAGCGCCAGGTTCAATTCATGGTGACCAAGTTGCTGGGGCTTCGCGAGACCCCAAAGCCCGACGATGTCGCTGACGCGCTCGCGATTGCAATTACTCACGCTCTGAGAACGCCAGCAGCAGCAGCAGCGCGTAACGGATAGCCCCATCGACGCCGATAATAGGATGCAATGACGGTTCTGGATTTGGTCAAATGGGGGTTCGCCGCGTACGTCGCCAACGACTTCATTCGATACGTGCGAAAAGGCACGATTCGGCGCCATTTCACCGTCTTCTTGCGCCGTTCTTGGGGCGAGTGGATTGCATCTTGGCTTCAAGCGGTAGCCGTTTTGGTCGTTATCATGGTGTGCGTCGGCTCGCTACTCAGCTTGCGGAATCCGATCCTGTCCTTTTCTTGGCTACAGCTGATTTCAACCAAATCCGAAGCCGAGCACGGCGGCACCAACTTGATTGTAAGCACAACGACATTGCCGATCCTCGGCATCGTTTTTGGTCTGTTGCTCGCGGTGAACATTCCCCGACTCGCGCGGCTGGAGGAAGATACGTTCCGGCGCGGCACCAAAGATTGGCGAGATGGAATTTTGCGCTCCATCAAATTTGGATTCGTTCACATGATCGTGGGTGTGCCGGTGGCTGCCGCGATGGCGCTGTCGATTTTGGGCGTTTGGTTGACCCACCAGTACTTCGTTGGCGGCGTTCGGCAAGCCACGTTTTTCCATGTGCTCAACAATTACACGATGCTCATCGTGCTCGCGGTGTACATGTTGGCTCTGTCTTAACGCTCGCTCGCCTTGTTGAGCCGATCCCAAATTGCCGCCCATTCTTGCGTTCTCGGAGGTGCTTGAACGTAGAATTCCTCGAACCCCAAGCGGTCGATGCTGGCGAGCGCGGCATAGAGTTCGCGCGCGTATCCGGCTGGATCCGCGGGCATTTCGACCTGCGCTTCGTTTGCCGGTCGCTGAAATGTTAGGCCCGGTTGCACGCCGATTTTGTCAACGATTTGGATTGGCGTTTGTGGTGAATAGTGCTTTCGATGGTGACCCGGCGAAACCGGCGAATCCACGACATTTCCCACCTGTTTTCCGAGCAAATCCGACAATTGCTGCGTAGAAACGATGCCGGGTCGCAAAATTTTGACCTCGGGCTGAGTTAGGTCAATCACCGTCGATTCGATCCCCACATCGCACGGTCCACCATCCAAAATCATGCTCGCGGCAAACATCATTTCGCTTGAAAGATGCTCCGGCCGCGTGGGCGATAGTCCGGTGAAGAGGTTAGCCGACGGAGCGGCGAGCGGCTCGCCAATTTCGCGAAGCAGGGCCAAAGCGACGGGGTGACTCGGCACGCGCACCGCGACGGTCTCGAGGCCGCCCGTGGTGATCGAAGGCACGTTTTCGAGCTTCGGCAATACCATGGTGAGTGGGCCCGGCCAAAAATGCGCCGCCAGAAGGTCAAAATCTGGGTGGTTGACCAGCGCGACCCGCTCGACCTGGCTCGGTTCAGCAACGTGCACGATCAATGGGTTGGTCGCGGGCCGGCCTTTAGCTTTGAAGATTCGACCCACCGCATCCTCGCTCAAGGCAAGACCCGCCAGACCGTAAACGGTTTCTGTGGGAATGATGACGAGACGGTTGTGCCGTAACAACTCGGCCGCCATCGCGATGTTTTCAACGGTCGGCGGAAACACTACCCCGGCAACGCTCCCATCATTATTTGCCGGGAAACCGGCTCGCCAGTCCAAAATTCGAGCGCGAGCGCCGCTTGGGCGACGAGCATGTGCCGGCCATCGACCCCCCAGATGCCTTGGCCCGCCGCATCGCGCAAGAACGGAGTTTGCTCAGCGGCATAGAGCAAGTCGTAAGCAACGATCTCCCGGCGCGCACGCGACCAATCGATTGATAGCGATTCTCCGCTGAGTCCAGCAGACGTCGCGTTCAGCACCATCACTTCGTCTTTGATTACCGGATCCGACAAAATTTCGAACTCGATTTTCAACTCATCGCGCAACGATTCTGCCTTCGCGCGAGTTCGATTGAAAAGACTGACATCGAATCCGCGGTCGACCAACCCGATCAGCAGCGAGCGCGCGGTGCCGCCCGCACCCAACATCAGCACAGGACCCGGAGGCTCGATTCCGAGTTCATCCAAGGTCTCGAAAAAGCCGGGTACGTCTGTATTCAATCCTGCACGATCCGACAGCCGCAGCGTATTGATCGCCCCAAATCGATCACTCGAACCAACAAACGACGCAGCCCAGCGGTGCGCCGCTTCTTTCAGCGGAACCGTGCAATTAACGCCAGAATAGCCTTGGGCTCGAAGCGAATCGAGCGCCTCATTGAATTCCTCCAGCGGAACTTGCAGCGCGACGTAGGTCTCGTCCCTGCCCATCGCGGCCAGCGCAGCAGAATGCAATGCCGGAGACCAGCTATGGCCAACCGGATCGCCCAAAACCGCGTAGGTCGCCTTCGGAGCATGACGCCAATAGGACATCAGGCATCCCGCCGAAACGCATAAAGCCGTTGGCCGCAGAAATTCCAAACCGCAACGATCGCGGTGGCAATCAGAGTGGCGAACCACCAATTCCCTTCCGCCGAACCTTTACCTACCCGGTTCAGGCCGCTGGCGATCAGGATGTTCAGGCCCATACCTATTACTGAAATCGTGAGGAATTTTGCGAGTTGGCGGCCGCGTTCCTCGGGACCGTGGATGCCAAACGTCCATTTTCGGTTCCAGTAGAAGCTGTTGAGCATCGCGAGGCCGGAGGTGAAGAACTTGAACACGGTGAAAGAGGCGTTGTCGGCCTGCCACGCGGTGGGCGGCGAACCATGCAACGCCGATTGAACCCACACGCCAAACACTCGACTGAGCGGCTTACCGTTGATGGTGATCGCGAACATCAGCAACTTGTGCAGCCCGGCGTCGATGACGAACGACGAACCGCCCACGATGCAGAATTTGGCGAATTGACGCACTAATCGACTGCTGAAAACGCCCGTCCTCGGCACGATGGGCAAGTCGTCATCTTCATCAATCAGAACCTTGTAGAGGCTCGGGCGAACCGCGCGTTCTAGCGCGCGATTGACTTTTGTCCCCACGAATTCGGTCTTCGAAAGTGGCTTCACGAGGATCGCGGCGACCCCGCTACGGTTCGCGCCCAAAATGTCCGTGAAGAGCTGGTCGCCGATCATGACGACTTGGTCGGTGGTGGCACCAAAGTCGCTCATCGCCTGCAGAAACATTTCCTTGCTTGGCTTAAATTTTCCGGCGAGGTGCTTGACTCCCAATTGGCCCGCCAAGTTTTCGAGCCTTGGCACATTGCGCGTGTTGGAAATGAGGCAGAATTGCAAACCCAAATCCTTGCCGCGCCGAACCCAATCGATGCTCTCCTGAGGCATTTCTTCGCCGCGCCAGGGCAGCAGCGTGTTGTCAACATCCAAAAGCACCAAGCGGCAACCTTGCGCAGCGAGTTCGGCTAAGTCAAGTTGATGGATGCTTTCGATCGCACGATCCGGCACCAAATTGCGAATTCGCTTGTGCGCGACCTTTCGTTCAAATTTGCCCGTTCGAAATTCGCTCACTTTTGTTCCTTGGCAAAAGCTTGTCGCGACCGCTTGATATTTTGGATGTGTTCTGCATAAGTTTTTGCGAATAAGTGTGACTTATCCGGCATCGCAACATAGTAAAAATACGGTGTAACAGCGGGGCTGATGGCCGCCTTAATGCTCGGCAATGTTGGCGAGGCGATTGGCCCTGGCGGCAAGCCAGCGTGGCGATAGGTGTT
>CAYRAX010000123.1:0-1678 GCA_964422285.1 uncultured Chthonomonas sp. | reverse complement strand
CCCCAGTTGCTTCCACACGCCGAGCGCATAGAGAACCGTGGCATCGATCTGTAACGGCATGTTCTTCTTGAGGCGGTTCATGATGACTCCCGCCACGATTGGCCGCTCTCGATCCAGAGCAACTTCTGCCTGCACCATCGCCGCTATGTTTAACTTTTTGTCGATAAACTGCACATTTCCGCATTGGTCGAGGCGTTTCTTCATGGTGCTCGCCTGCATCAGCACGATTTGCTCGGCGCTGGTTCCGGGTGGAATGTCGTAGGTATCCGGATACAAATAGCCTTCGGCATTTTTGCGCCCGTTGGGAATCGGCACCACCTGCCGCAAAGCATTCACATCGCTCGCCGCCTTGACGTACTCGTCCTTCGTGCAGATTCCCAAATCTTCTAATCGCTTTCCGACGCGTTGGATCCACCACCCTTCGGGAATTCGCACCATGCGCTTGACCGGCGCATAAAGGGCGCGCAATATTTCGTCGGCAGTCATGCCCGATTTGAACTCAAAAGTGCCCACGATGAGCGGATGCGCCTTCCCTTTCAGCTTCGCGTATGCTTTGAGCGCGGTTGCGCTGCGGACGATTCCACGCGTTTCCAATTGCCGTAGCGCGAGTTCGAAGCTTTCAGCATTATCGAATCGCAGGTAGGTGTGCTTTCCGGGTTCGGTCGGCGCGATTCCGTTGTTCATCCACACGAATCCGCCGACCGCTGCCGCGACCGGCAACGCAAAAATCGCCAAGAAAAACGCTCGAATCTTCTTCATGGGAGTTGTTCGAAAAATCGCTCCAAAATATGGCAAGCTGCCTCGCCGTCTCTGAGTTTACGTCGTCCGGCCGCGGTCAGGTTTGTTGTTCGTAGCGCGGTCTCCGCCGCCACGCTCGTCAGCGATTCGTCAACCATGTGAACCGTCGCGCCCCGAGCCACAAGTTCGTCGCTAAGTTTTTTGCAAATCCGCGCCATGCGGTCATCGCTCTCGTGAACCGGCGAACCCAAAACGATCGCAACCGCTTCCTCGCGCTTCATCAGTTGCACGATGGCTTCTGCGTCGGTCGCCAGCCTGCCGGAAGCGCTGATCGGGGGCCTGGCGGTTGCGACCTTGGGTTCGACCTCGCCGACCGCGATGCCGATTCGTTTCGCACCAAAATCCACGCCAATCACCCTCAACTTTTGAAAAACTCCAGAATGGTTTGCGCCAGTGCGCGGTTCACCGAAACCGCTTCGCCGACAAACTCGGTGCCGCCAGAAAAGTTGGTGAACATTCCACCCGCTTCTTCGACAATCACCTTCATCGCGCTCACGTCGTACCACTTTATGACCGGATCCAGCATCGCCTCAACACGTCCCGTCGCGACCAGCATGTGACCGTAAGCATCGCACCAAGTGCGGGTCGCCATTACGCGGCCGGCGAGCCTTTGAATTCCTTCTGCGCGGCCCGCTTTTTCCATGCTAGCGTGACCTCCGCAGCTGATTTTTGCACTAGCCAGGGCATCGACAGCAGACACTTGGCAAGGGCGCCCGTTCCACCAGCAGCCGCCACCAATTTCCGCATAAACCATCTCATCCAGCGCAGGAAAATAGGCCACTCCAAGCTGCGGAATGCCATCCCTTTCCATGCTCAAAAGCGTGCCATACAAGGGAACACCGGCCACGAAGCTCTTGGTTCCATCAATCGGATCGATCAC
>CAYRAX010000122.1:0-8546 GCA_964422285.1 uncultured Chthonomonas sp. | reverse complement strand
GCACTCACCAGCCTGGGGTTCAACCGCAGCTTTGAATCGAAGCAGTGCGCTGGCATTGATGCGGTCATCGCGTACACCGATCAGTTGCTGGCCAAACGGGCAGACCTCAGTTTTGGCATCGATGGCGTGGTCATCAAGGTAAATTCGCTCGACCTCCAGGCGGAGGCGGGCATGACCGCGCGCGGGCCGCGATGGGCAATCGCCTTCAAGTACCCCTCTGAGGAATCATTCACGATTTTGCGCGATGTGACCTTTCAGGTCGGTCGGACCGGGGCGGTTACACCGGTTGCCGAACTTGAACCCGTGGTGGTTGGTGGCGTAACGATCAGCCGCGCGACTTTGCATAACGAAGAGGAAATGCGCGCGAAAGACGTGCACTTGGGAGACACCGTGATCGTTCGGCGGGCGGGCGACGTGATCCCCGAAGTCGTCGGTGCGGTCGCCGCGAAGCGATTGCCTGGCGCGGCCATGCCCACGTTTCCCGAGGTCTGCCCGGAATGCGCCACGAAGCTGGTTCGCGCCGAAGGGTATGCCGCGTGGCGATGCCCAAATCGCGCCTGCCCCGCGCAGATCGCCGCCAAGCTCATCCACTTTGCCTCGCGAAATGCGATGGATATTGAGGGGCTGGGCGAAAAGCAAATTGCGCGATTTATGGAGTTGGGTTACTTGACCGATGTCGCTTCGATCTTTCGCCTTTCGGAGCATCGAGACGCGTTAATCGAACTGGACCGCATGGGTGAAGCGAGCGTCACCAAGCTGCTGGCGGGAATAGAAGATTGCAAAACCCGGCCCCTCGACCGGCTGATTTTTGGGTTGGGAATTCCCCAAGTTGGCGAGCGCACGTCGCGGGATTTGGCGCGCGTTTTTGGGTCACTGGACGCGCTGGGCCATGCAGATTTTGATGCGCTCAAAAATGTGCCGGACATCGGCCCCAAGACGGCATCCGAGATTGAATCCTGGTTTGAATCCAACGAAAACAGGGCGCTGATCGCGGAGCTCGAACAGCTAGGAGTACGACCTGCGGAAGATACCGCCCCGCGCGGCGACACCTTCGCGGCCCAAACCATTTGCTTCACGGGCAAGCTGGAACAACTCGACCGATCGGCGGCGGAGGAAATGGTGATGCGGCTTGGCGGGCGGGCGGTGGGTTCGGTCAGCAAACAAACCACGCTCGTCGTCGCGGGACCAGGCGCGGGAAGCAAGCTCGCAAAGGCGGAAAGTCTAGGCGTGCGAGTCGTGGACGAAGCAGAATTTTTGGAGATGCTGCCGCCCGAAGTGATCGCCGCGCTTGTGAATCCATCGTGAACCGGTTCGAACTTTGGCTCGATGAGGTCGATATTCCGCTGAGCGTGAGTTGCGGGCAGACGTTTCGCTGGCGCCAATTGGACCCAAACCACTGGGTGGGATTGGATGGCGGCGATTGGTACCGCGTTGAAATTTGCGATGACCGCCAGATCGTCGAAACGAGCGCTACCTTTGAGCTGGCGCGGAAATACTTTGGCCTGGATCGACCCGAATTTGATGTGGGGGTAAGCGATGAGCTGCTTGAACTGCGTAGCGCACTGCCCGGCCTGAGAATTTTGTGCCAATCGTGCGCGCAGGAAGTGCTGTTTAGCTTCCTTTGCACGAGCAACAACCACGTTAGCCGGATTGCATCGATGGTGCGCAAACTCGCCGCAACCGGACCAATATGCGGGCACATCGAGGGCGACCATCACTGGCCAGAACTCGCCGAACTAGCGAAAATCGAGGAATCGACACTGCGGGCACAAGGGTTTGGCTACCGCGCAAAAACGTTGCCATTGGTGGCCAGCGCGCTAGCCGAGCAAGGCGGCACGGATCGCCTGGAAAACCTAGATGACGCGACATTGCGGATGGATCTCCAAAAGCTGCCCGGCGTGGGGCCAAAGCTCGCGGACTGCATCATGCTGTATGCGTTTCATCGCCGAGCGAGCGTGCCGATTGACACCCACCTTTGGCGCGCGTATTGCCAGCGCTATGAACCCCATTTGACGGGACTGGCGATCACTCCCAAGCGATATTCGGAAGCCGCGAACGCGATCCGCGCTCGGTTTGGAGACCACGCTGGCGAGGCGCAACTATTGATTTTTGCCCACGAGCTATTTGGTCCTCGCGGTCGCGGAACGAAGCCGGTACACTGCCGCGCATGACGCACGCACTGTTCCTCGTCGCTGCTCTTGCCGGATCGCCGCAAGCCGAGAATCCGCTGAAGCCGCACCATTATTCTGCGGGCGTTGCGTTCTGCTCGATCATTGACAAACAGATCAATGAGAGCTCCGGAATCGCGGCGAGCAACGCGTTTCCTGGAACCTACTATACGCACAACGACAGCGGTGATACGGCCCGATTCTTCAGGTTCGATAAGTCGGGCGCGATCCTGTCTGTGCAATCGCTTAAGGGCGTGAAAGCGACCGACTGGGAAGGAATGGCGACCGCGCGAATCGCCGGCAAGAATTACGTTTATCTCGGTGATATTGGTGACAACAATGCGGTGCGGAACTCAATCCAGGTGTACCGCTGCCAGGAATCTACGCTCGGCTCGATCAGCAATTTTGACTCGTACACCATCAGCTATCCAGACGGCGCGCGCGATGCCGAGACCCTGATGGTGCACCCAAAATCCGGCGACATTTGGATCGTCAGCAAGGTAGCGTCGGGCAAGTCGAGGGTCTATTTTCTGCCCCGGCCACGCAAAAGCGGCTCCTTTACGCTTAAGTTCGTCGGTGAAGTTCGGGTGGGCGATCCCGTGCCGTTCGGCGAGCGCGTGACCGATGGCGCGATCTCTCACGACGGGCGATTTGTCGCGCTGAGAACGTACACGGCGATCGTCGAATTTGCGGTGGGAAGTGACTTTTCCAAGTGGTATTTGGGCTCGTCTGCTCGCGTTTCGCCACCGTTCATGACCCAGGCAGAAGCGATCACGTATTCGAAAGACGATGACGCGCTGCTGCTGTCCAGCGAAGGGAACCCCTGCCCAGTGTCCATTTTGCATGTCAGTTCTGAGACATCGCAAAGACGCGACAAACAACTCTAAAACGAACCTAAAAAGACTAGCATATTTACTAGTATTGACCAATCATCAAGGACACGGTTTCGTCGTGCTTCGGCGAACCTGGTGACGGCTGGATCGCTTGACAGACCACAAATTTGGTGGCCTTGTCAAGTGGTTGACCCTTTTGATTTTGCAGGGGTATCACCAACGTAACTTTGACGCAAGAGGAGGTTCTGAATGCGTAAAGGCAAAATTGCCGCCACGTTCCTGATCTGTGGCTTGCTGGCTTGGTCAGCGGTCGCAGAACAAAGCGACAAACAACTCAATATGACGGTGGATACGGTCACATCGAAGACCGACATTCCATCCTCCACCGTGTACCAATTCAGCCGCGATATGAGCGCGGGCCGAATTCGAAAGGCAAAAGACGGTACACCGGGCAAAATCGTGAAGACCTACAAGGTCATCGTTCGAGATAACAAGACGGTTTCTAAGAAACTCATCTCGACCGAGCGAATTGAACCCAAACCAACAATTTTTGAAATCGGGCGCTCCGGATTTCGAACTTCACGCGGTGCGTTCACTGTGAAGGGTGTTCGAACGATGACCGCTACGGCTTACATGCCATACGACGGCATTAGCCGCAACGGTCCGCCGCTCACCAAACTGGGCATCGTCGCGACGTACGGCTGTATCGCCGTTGATCCGCGCCAAATTCCGCTCGGCACATGGCTTTATGTCGAAGGTTACGGCGTGGGCTACGCATGCGATACTGGCGGCGCGATCAAAGGCAACATCATTGATGTTTGCGTTTTGGATAAGCGGACGATGTACAACTGGGGCCGCCGAAAGGTGAAAGTTCACATCTTGTCAACAAAGTGACCCTGACGGACCCACAAGTTCTGAAGGCCCTACTGATTCGGCATGGCTTGTCGCCAACGAAGAAGTGGGGCCAACATTTTTTGGTCTCGCGCTCGGTTGTAGACCGGATACTGGCGGAATCGGCTGTTTTTCAGGGCGTCTTGGAAATCGGGCCAGGGCCGGGAATCCTCACGCGAGAATTATCTTCTCGCTGCCCAGTTGTCGCGGTCGAAATCGACCCTGTTGCGGTTTCTGCGCTGCGCGAATCTGCTCCATTGGCGAAAGTGATCCATGCCGACGCGCTCGAAATGGACTTGTCTGCGCTCGTAGCCGACTTGCCCGCGCCTCGAGGCATCGTTTCCAATATGCCCTACAACATCACGGGGCCTTTGCTGAGTCGATTTTGCGGGCTGCGGCACTTGGTGGTTGGCGCGGTGCTCATGATGCAGGCGGAGGTCGGGACGAAGATTTTGGCTCAGAAGGGTGATTCGCATGCTGGATCGCTGTCGGTGGTCATGCAAACGCTTTTTGATATTTCGAAAGTCGTCAATGTCCCGCCGGGAGCGTTTTTTCCGCCGCCAAAAGTCGATAGCATCGTATTGAAGTTGGTGCCGCGCGACTCCGGGCTGGGCGAGCGGGAAGAGTCGTTCCTGAGCTTTGTTCGCGCAGGATTCAAGCAGCCGCGCAAGACGATCGTCAACAATTTGCAATCGAGATTTCCGAAGGACCGAGTGGGCGACGCACTGGAACGGCTTGCTTTGCCGACAACCGTGAGGCCGCACCAATTGGGCCGCGACGCGTGGATCGACCTCTTCAATTCATTACAATAGGGATATGCGCGACAAGATCAAGGCCATGGCCCACAAAATTGGGTTTGATCTCGTCGGCGTTTGCGGGGTGGAGCGGGCCGAATCGGTCGAGTTTGCCCGCCTGTGGGTTGAATCTGGCTTCCATGGCTCGATGGGTTTTATGGCGAAGTCGCTCCCGATTCGCGGGGATGCGCAGTCAATATTGCCGGGAGCGACAAGTGCAATCGTTGTCGGCCTCAACTATTTTCAGCCTAGCGAACCGGTCGCCGGCCAGCCGAGGATTGCCAAATACGCGCTCGGCCGTGACTACCATAAGGTCATTCGAGGCAAACTGCGCGCGCTGGCGCGAGGGCTGTCGGATCAGCTACCAGGCGAGCAATTTCGTGCGTGCGTTGACTCGGTGCCGATTTTTGAACGTGAATTCGCGGTTCGGGCCGGGCTGGGTTGGCTGGGGAAGAACTCTTGTCTAATCAACACGAGAAAGGGAAGTTGGTTTTTCATTGGAGTGCTACTGACGACCGCGTGGCTCGAAGTCGATAAGGTGGCGAATGGTGGTTGCGGTACCTGTAAAAAATGCGTGCATGCATGCCCCACCGGTGCGATTGTGCAGTTGGAGGGTCGGTGGACGGTGGATGCTCGGCGCTGCGTCAGCTATCTCACGATTGAACACCGCGGTCCGATCGACGCTGAACTGCACCGAGGAGTGGGCGATTGGACATTTGGCTGTGATATTTGCCAGGATGTTTGTCCTTTTAATGCGCCTCGTGCGCACCAACCCGAACGATCCGCGGTGACAAAGGAGTCTGACTTCCTGGACGTGCGCGAGTGGCCGAGTCTGGTTGAACTTGCCGAGCTTTCTGGCGAGGCGTGGGACGCGATGACTCGGGGCTCGGCAACGCGGCGCGCCAAAGCGGAGCAATGGCGCCGCAATGCGAAGATGAATTTGGAGAATGGGAAGGTCTTATAGGTCCAATAGGTCCAAAAACACCGATAAGACCTGTCTAATAATGCCTGGGTTAAACCCGGCGCACTCGGGGAATAATGGGCACGATGGGCTTAAAAATACTTGTAGTATCCGTTGAAGTTGCGCCTTTTGCGAAGGTGGGTGGCCTAGCCGATGTTGCGGCGTCGCTTCCAAAAGCACTGCGCGACCTGGGCCACGATGCCCGCATATTTATGCCGGGGTACGGCATGATCACCCACAACTCGGCATACGACGCCCGCGCGGTGACCGAGCCATTCCAATGTGAAGTGAACAAGCATTGGTCGGTGCCGACCGTGGTGAAGGAGACTTCTCACGACGGAGTTCCAGTGTGGCTGCTCGATGCGAATGGACTTTTTGACCCGATCATGCGCAGCGAAGACGTTTACACTCCTAACCGCGACGCCTATCTCTACATGGCGAAGGCAATTTTGGAGTCGTGCGAGCGGCTCGGATGGATTCCCGATGTTGTGCATTGCAACGACTGGCACACTGGACTGCTTCCCGTCATTTTGCGGGAGCTTGGCGGGCCGAAATGGGCTAGCGTCGCTTGCGTATACACCATCCACAATTTGGCCTATCAAGGCGAGTTTGGACCCGATACGCTGCCGGCAGCGGGCCTACCCGAAAAGCTATTCAATATGCACCAGCTAGAGACGTTTGGCGGGGTCAACTTCCTCAAGTCTGGGTGCGTTTTCAGCGAGCAGGTGAATACGGTTAGCCCGACCTACGCGAAAGAAATTTTGACCGAAGAGTACGGCTGCGGCCTTTGGGGCGTGATGCGCGATTTGACCGATTTGGGTCGGCTGCGCGGAATTTTGAACGGAATCGATACCGACTTTTTTGATCCGAAGACCGATAAGTTCTTGCCCGCGAACTATTCGGCCGACGACTTGAGCGGCAAGGCGAGTTGCAAAACGGCACTGCAGCGCGAGCTTGAGTTGCCGGTCGAGCAAGATGTGCCGATTGTGTCGATGGTTACGCGGCTCAGCAATCAAAAGGGATTTGACCACGTGATCCGCGCGGCATACGGAATGCTCGATCAGCCCGTGCAGTTCGTCGTGCTTGCGGTCGGCGATCCATGGGCGGCCGGTGAGTTGCATGCGCTCCAAAGGGAGTGGCCCGACCGGGTGCGTTTTGTGGAGCGATATGACGCGCCACTCGCCCAGCGCATCTATGGCGGATCGGACATGTTCTTGATGCCGAGCGCGTTTGAGCCGTGTGGATTGGGGCAATTGATCGCGCTGCGATACGGCACGATCCCCGTTGTTCGCCGGACCGGTGGCCTAGCGGATACGGTCTTTGAAGGCAAAAATGGTTTCGTGTTCGAGCACCGCAATCCGCGCGAATTGCACGAAGCCTTGAAGCGAGCGGTGCGCGCTTTTGGCGACCGGGCCGCCTGGCAAAAATTGGTTGTGCAGGGCATGTCAGAAGACTATGGCTGGTCGAAAAGCGCGGTGCTTTACGTCGCGATGTACGAAGACGCCATCCGCGCCAGAAAGGGTGCCTCGATGGTATCGCAGTAACCCAACGCGGGTCGAGGTAGCATGATTTTCGTGCTGCCTCGATTATCTGCCCGCGAAAATATGGAGCTTGATTCCCGGCTACCCAGCGAGGGACCGGGCTCTTTTCGCGTTTATGGTTGGTCGTCGGTCGCGGTGACGCTGGGGTTTTCGCAGCTTTGCGAGGTAGCGTTGGTTTCTCCTTTGCCCGAAGGCATTGAGGTCGCAAGTAGACCAACCGGAGGGCGCGCCGTGCTGCACGGCCACGACGTGACTGTTGGCGTGTGCGTAAGCCTAAATCGCCTCGGTTTGCCGGATGGAAGTCGTTCTTTGCGCGTCGCGTACAGGCAAATCGTCGCTCCGATCGTTGACGCGCTGAACGAGGTCGGCGTTCCCGCCGCTCTTGGCGAGGACACCCGATTCGCGAGGCTCGTTGGCGGTTCGCCCGATTGCTTCGCGCACGTCTCCGCCAACGATGTTGTTCACGCTGGTAGCGGTGCCAAGCTTTGCGGCTGCGCGCTTCGGATGAGCGAGCGAGACGTGCTCTTGCAAGCGAGTATCCCGGTTCGGCGACCATCGATCCATCCGCGGGAAATCTTGCGTCAAGCGAGCGAACCGAACTGGATCGACGTGGATGAAAACCAATTGGCTTCGCATTTGTGCGAGCGATTCTCCTCTTTCATTTCTGAAAAAGTTGCACTATAATCGTTGGCATGCCTTGCTGCTTTGCCCTAAAATCCAACCGAGTGCCGGCCAAACGATGGTCGACGCGCGTGGGCCTTTGCGAGCAGCTTGAGGTCGCTCGCAGGCTGATTGCGCGTCACCCGGAGCGCATGATCCAGACGTCGGAGCTGGCAAAGCAGGCCAATTTGTCGCTCGCGCATTTCACCCGGCTTTTTGCGATCACTTATGGTCAAAGCCCGGCCAAGTATCGCTCTGACCTGCGGCTACAGCACGCGCGGGTTTTGTTGGAGCATGGTGCATCCGTTGCTTCGGCGGCCCGGCAGTTGGGCTATTCCAGCGTGCCGACATTCGCGCGTCTATTCCGACAAAAATTCGGCGTATCGCCGCAAAAAATCATGCCAAAAAATTAGCATTCCGGGATAAATTTCCTCGGATACAATGCCAGGCATGTCTACATATAACCGAGTTTGTCACATTGAATTTGACGTTACGGACCTGGCGCGCGCACAGGCCTTTTATGCAGCCCTTTTTGGTTGGACTTTTCGACCGTTCATGGACACGATGGTCATTTTTGGGATCGGCGAAGAGCATATCGGCGGCCTCATGAAGGTGGATGAGGTCAACTCGGGCAAGTCACCGAGTATCTGGTTCCAAGTTGAGAATCTGGAATCGATGCAGTCCGCAGCGACGGCAAA
>CAYRAX010000121.1:2599-8546 GCA_964422285.1 uncultured Chthonomonas sp. | reverse complement strand
CACGTCCGCATTCGGATTCGACGATATTTATGTGGCGGGATATCAATGTTTGCCCGTTGGCACTTCGTAAATCGTCGTGCCCGGCACTTAGTGCAGAAAGGAGAATTGGAAAGATGAAAGGAGTAATCAAGGGTTCATTAATCGCAATGGCGGGGGTAATGGCTGCTGCAGCGCATGCAGGCATTACGCTCCAAGCGATGAGTTCTTTTGGCGGCGGCGATGGTTGGTTGGCACCTGGCGAAGGCGGCTACGGCTACCTGGGAACAGGCAGCTTGGAGCGCGGGCTCGCCTACAACAAGGCCACCGGTAATCTAGTTTTGGTCAGCCGAAGCACTCTCGGCAATGGCCTGCGCGTTATCAATGGAACGTCTGGCGCCGACACCGGATTTTTGAATCAGGGCACCGGCATCATCGCTGGCGGAACGTTTACAACCAACATGGCCGCCGCTGATGACGATGGCAACATCTACGTCGCCAACCTGCAGACCAACGTGACCACTGGCGCACTCAAGGTTTACAAGTGGGCTGGCGAAGGCGCTGCTGCACCAACCGTGTTTTTCAATAGCACGATTGCTGGGTTCACCGGCACGCCACGACTCGGTGACTCAATGGATGCCATGGGCGACGCGGCGAATTTGCGCTTGGCGTTAGGCGGAAGCGGTGTGAACGGCTACGCGGCGATCAACGCTGCTGCGACTGGTAGTGCCGTCACCGGCATCACTGGCACCAACGCGGGTGACTTCCGACTTGGAATCACTTTCGGCGACACCAACACTGATGTCTTTGGCAAGCAAACCGGCGCCAACGCTGGAGCTGCCCCGCTTCGATATACGGCGGCTAGCGCGCTAATGAAATCGCTGACGCTCACTTCGGGCGGCGAAATGGCGATGGACTACGCGGTAATCGATGGTTACAAAATGCTCGCCACTGTAGACGCCAACAGCTCGATGGTTCGCCTGTACGAAATCCTCGGTTCCGGATCGGGCATGACGGCTGTCTTGCGCACCAGCTTGACAAACACGTCGGGGACCTTGTCCGCAAACGGCAACGCCGTCGGTCAGGTTCGATGGGGCGCAATCAATGGCAACAAGGCAACCCTGTATGCCATGAGCACGAACCAAGGAATTCAAGCGTTCAACGTGGTGGTTCCTGAGCCTTCAACCGTTGCTGCGATGGGACTCGGCATTGCCGCTCTGTTGCGCAAACGCATGAAGAAGAGCTGAGCTAGCCTCGGATCAATTGCAAATCGTAGCCCGTTGGATCCCTCCAGCGGGCTACGATTTTTTTATTCGGTGTGTAGCACGACTGGGACAGACTCGATCCGGCTCGAACTAATCTTGACCGCCGCGTTCACCGCTTCGATAGCTCGGTTCGCGGACTCATCGGTTTGCGCATGCACCACCGCAAGAAGCTGCTGATCTTCAATCTGGTCACCAACTTCTACTTCGCAAACGATTCCGACCGCGTGATCGATTTCGTCGTCCTTTTTGCTTCGGCCGCCGCCCAAGTCGACCACTGCCTGACCAATTGTGGCGGCATCCATGCGCTCCAACCATCCCGCCTGGTGCGCAAAAACCTTACGCACGTACTTTGCGCACGGCAAAAGCGCTTCTGGATCAGCGAACAACGCTTCGACATCCGCGCCCTGAGCGCCCATCCACTCCATCGCTTTGGCTTTCGCGCGACCAGATTCCAGCGCCTCGCGGGCTAGCGCGTGGCCAGCTTCGATTGATTCCGCTTTGCCCGTCGACCAAAGGACCATGCCGACGAGCCGCTTACAAAGCCACGCGAAACGACTGTGGTGATCATGGTTGAGAGTTTCGACCGCTTCGACGATTTCGACCGCGTTGCCGCATGCCCTTCCGAGCGGCTGGTTCATGTCGGTGATCGCGACCAACGTCTTCAATCCTGCGCGTTCGGCCACCGATTTCAGGCTCCTCGCCAAGGTCATCGCATCGTCCACTGACCGCATGAACGCGCCGGTGCCCGCCTTGACATCCAGCACCAAGTGCTCCGCCCCGCCCGCGATTTTCTTGCTCAAAATGCTGCTGGTGATCAACGGAACCGAAGCGACGGTTCCCGTCGCGTCCCGCAGCGCATAAAGCACCTTGTCGGCGGGGGCGAGCGCGGGTGTTTGTCCGGTCAAGGCGATGCCGTGCTTTGCCGCCTGTTCCAGCAACTGCTTTGGCGACAAGTCCGTGCGGAAGCCAGGGATTGATTCCAATTTGTCAATCGTGCCACCGGTGATTCCCAGCCCGCGACCCGACATCTTGACCGCCGTGAGCCCACACGCTGCCATGAGCGGTAGTGCGACAAGCGTGGTTTTGTCGCCGACGCCGCCCGTGCTGTGCTTGTCCACCCAGGGTTTTTGGACAAGCGACAGGTCCAATCGCTCGCCGCTTGCCGCCATTTCCAAGGTGAGCCACGCCGTCTCTTCTGGTCCAAGCGGGTTCAAAACTGCGGCCATGAGCCACGCGCTCAGCTGGTAATCGGGAATAGATTTGTCCGTGGCACCAGCCACCAAAAACTTAATCTGCTCGCGCGAGTGCACTCGACCATCTCGGCGCGCGCCAATAATATCCAACATATTCATGCCGAGGCACCACTAAGCTCGAAGCAATAGGGACCGCGAAAAACGGCCCTCTCGGTGATGATCGCGGTGATCAGCGCGCCGGGCGTGACGTCGAACCCTGGATTCCAAACCGGGCAACCAGCGGGTGCGACCGGAACTCCTTCGATGTGGGTGATTTCTTCTGATGATCTTTCCTCGATTGGAATGCTTGAGCCGTCCGCCATGGATGGATCCAGCGTGGAGCTTGGCGCCGCAATATAGAACGGCACTCCATGGTGGCTGGCGAGCACGGCGAGCATGTACGTGCCGACTTTGTTCGCGGTGTCGCCGTTCGCCGCGATACGGTCCGCACCCGCGATCACCGCGTCCACCTTTCCCGCACGAAACAGCGATGCGGCCGCCGAATCCACGATGCTTTGGAACGGGATGCCCTCCTTCATGAGTTCCCAAGCGGTCAACCTCAGGCCCTGTTGACGAGGCCGAGTCTCGCACGAAAAAACGTGCTGAACTTTGCCCTGAGAGTGCGCTGTGCGGATGATCCCGAGCGCGGTTCCGTGGCCCGAAGTCGCGATCGCGCCCGTGTTGCAAATCGTCATGATCCTGCTGTTGGGCTTGATGAGATCCGCACCCAACTCGCCAATCGCCAGGTTCATTGCGTAGTCTTCTTCCTCGATGCGTTTCGCTTCGGCGAGTACTGATGCAAAATCGCGGCTTGATAGCGCACGAATGCGGTCCAGCGCCCAAAATAGATTAACCGCGGTGGGACGGCTGGCCGCTAATCCATTCAAGGCGAGTTCGAAATCATCTTCCGATCTGGCCGCCAACGCCATGCCATACGCGGCGGAGATTCCGATTGCTGGCGCACCCCGAACGGTCATGTTTCGAATCGCCTGCTCGACGTCCTGCCAAGTCCGCAATGTCAACCACTCTTCGCGCTGGGGCAATAGGCGCTGATCTAGCATCATGAGGCCGTCGTCGGTCCACCGTACTGGCTGCAATCTCATGGTAGGCAGGGTACCAAACCATGAGCCACAATATCAGCACGCCATGCACATTGCGGTTTATGAAAACAACTTGCTTTGGTCGGTGAAGCTGCGCAACGCCGCCATCCAGCTGGGCCACACCTGTGATCAAAAATTGATGACAAAAAATAGCAAAATCTACTTGCTTTTGGTTTGAAGGTGTAGTATAGTGGTCACATAGAGGCCTGATGTGACAGGTTGGTCACGGAGGCTTTGGAGAGGACACTAAATGGCAATTGATGAATCCAAAAACCCGTACGTGCCAACTTGCGGTGTGGCGCTGATCGCAAAGACTTCTGCAGGGGGGGGGGGGGGGCCAAGGTCACATTCCCGCTAGGAGGAAGACTGTTCCGGTTATACAATCAACAGGTGGGTTCGGGCGAGAACCTCGAAGTAAAAGTCAGTGATTCGAGCGGCAGTCCAGTGGCAACCATTGCTCCGGGTGCCACGTACGATCTGTACACATCTGTCACCGTTTATTACTTTGAAGGCACCTCCGTGGATACCCAATTCACGATTGAGCCTATATATACGCTCGTTAACGCCGGAGCTGGGAGGTGCCCGCTCAACTACACGATGCAAGCGACCGATGATCGACCGCGGCGGTTGGTCGGCACGTTTATCGGCCTCGATGGACGCGAGTTGCGATCCAACGAAACCCAACCAGAGGCTTCATTTTCCATACCAATCACTAATAGTGCGCCGCTACCTCTCGGGTATTGGTACATGAATCGCCATGGCAGTCCGTCAAGCGAAAGACTTTGGGCTGATGTTGCGGTGTTTCGCGGAATACTCTATGGCGGCCCAGTCAAGTGCATTCCTGGCGGGCGCAATGCGACTGCGAGTGCCGCCGTCGATGGCTACACACCGCAGGCGGGAGCGATCTTGTTACGACCGGGTCCAGTAGTGTTGGGTGGACCAGATTTGACTTGGCAACCTGCTTCGAACCCAGGATTTTACGACATTCCAATCTCGACAACGGAACACACGCTTGTGTCTGGGACCGTTACGTTTGAAGTTGATGTGACGTCCAGTGTAGCTGCAACCCTTTTTGTGAATTGGACTGGAGCAAGTTCGACGCTAAGAGTTCAAGCGGCACGAAAAGTGATCTCTCTGGAAGGATCGCCGCAAACGTCTTGGACGGGAACCGTCTACACCGTTGACGAAACGTTTGGCGTGCCTGCTGACGACACGGTTGCGGCGTACGTAGAACTGGATCAAGGATTGTGGTCTGTCAAGCTAACACAAGCGTCCGGAACGGTGGGCGGACTCAAGACCTTGCTTCAGCGCTGGCAATGACACTCCGCCTTGGAGACTTACTCATGAAAAAAATCTTGCTTTCTTCATTCCTTTTGACTTCAGCGGCCTCGCTGTGCTCAGCTCAGGTGCTGGTCCACGATGGTTTCGAGAGCTACACCAAAGATATCCCTCTCTCGATCAACGGCAACAACTGGGGCCACTACGGATACGACTTCGATACGATGAGCACGGGATTCATCCGCGGCGAATACCAAGGCATCAAGCCCTACGAAGGAAACCAGATGTACGGCATCGCCACACCCGTCGAAGGCGAAGGGTCGCGGTCCATCTCTGATTCCCGCGGATTGGAGTCGAGCGTGTTGCCGCCCGCGTCTGAATTTTCCTTTGCCTTTTACGTGGGGGCCGAAAACGCCCGTTGCCAGCGTGTTTTCGCAAGCCCCCACACTTCTGGTGAGCGAGCCCATTCTTTTGAAATAGATTTGCATAATGGCAATTGGAGGCTCACGGGGACAGATGAGTCACCTAAATTTGGCACTTTGCCGCTGGCTGTCGGCACATGGGCTGTCTTGGTCATGCGAAGTGATTGGGTGACAAATATGCATTCAGTTCGGCTGAATGGCAAAAATGTCGTCAGCGCGCGTGGCAGAACCGCAACGGGAGATTCGCGCCGGTACACCGGAGCCATTTTTGGAGCGCAAGCACTCGCTGCGGCTGGTGCCGGCTACTCCTACCCAATCGGTGGTCCGCCACTGTTCGTGGATGACTATCGATTGACTAACGTTCCCGAACCGGCGTCAGCGGTAGCCCTTGGGATTGGCGCGCTCACCCTCTTTGCAGTGCGACGAGTCCGACAAGGAACCAGGAAATGATTGGCACGCGACGGTTGAGGGTTTCGCGATTAAGGAGTTTTTCTCCTTTGAAAGATCGCTTCGAGACGCGTGTTGAGGCATCGTCAACTGCCAGTCGCCGCCTGCGAGTCGTCGGTAGATACATGGTGCCGAATACCAATAACGGATGGCTCATTCTTAAGGACAAGACTCAAAACCTAACCCTCGACCTTCGCCACGCCAAGTTCATCTTTCCGCCCGACGCG
>CAYRAX010000121.1:0-2499 GCA_964422285.1 uncultured Chthonomonas sp. | reverse complement strand
TCAATGAGCGCTACACCGTCACCCCCAAATTTGCGCGATCTTACGCCAACACTTCCATCGCCGCCCATGTCACGGACAGAGTCTGCGAAAACATCACCTTTCTCGGCGGCAAGTTCGTTGGAAAAGACGCGGCAGACTTTCTGGGTTGGATCGCGACCGGATATGTTCAAGGGCTACGATTCCGATTTGTCAAGGGCGTAAACTCGCGCATCACCGGCATCGACGCGGTCACGAGCAGAAACGTGTCATTTTATCGATGCTCTGCGAAAGGAGTAAAGATTGAAGCAACCGGCACCGGAAATGGGTACGCCTTTTTGGTGGATCGGTGCACAGACGTCACTATGGAGGGTTGCCAGATCGAGAATTCGCGCGACGGCATCTTGCTTGACTGCGGAACTTCCGCTTTCACGGCCACGTCTTGTTTTTGCTACTATCAACATCCGGTAGAACCGACCAAAACGAACGACTCCTTTATCGACCTTCACGGCGGCGACAACCTTAACGTCACAATATCCAATTGCGTGGGTCAAGGGCAAAAATTGCAACTTGGCAATGGCAGTTGGAGAAAGGGTTGCAAAAACGTTAGTGTAAATAATTGCGTCTTTGGCGAAATTGAGCTCTGGGCCGGTGCCCGCTCCATCACGATCAGTAACACGAGTTGTTCCCACGTGACCCTGAATGCGACGGAGTCTGACCCAAACTTTTCAACCCCCAAAAACTATCCGGAGCAGTGCACATTTGATAATTGCACCATCAGTTCTAGCGCTAGCATCGACGGTCTCGTGCAGGCTGGCAACAACAACTACTTACCGCCGCAGAATCAATACTATGGCATCGTATTCAACAACTGCCAGCTGACCCATACTCAAGGGCAATGCGGTTTCTATACGCGCAAAATAGTGGGCCTATCGAACATCTACTTCAACGGGTGCACGTTCACGCTGAGCGGCGCTTCGATCAAACCGGGACTAAACATGGGAAGCGCCGATGACGGAAACAACGACAACTTAAACGTTCGATGGACAAACACTCACATGATCATCGCTGATTCGCGTCTGGTCGGAGCAGGCTGTGACGACACGACCTTTTGGAACAACGACAACAACAACGCGGCGCAAAAGAACAAACGAGGCCCTAGCGCGGGTTCGCTTCGTGATATTTCTGAGAGCGAAGACTTCGAGAACGTGTCCTGGATGAGCCCATAGCGTTGGCAACGACCTTGTGCATGCTAGGCCGACGTCGAGCTAATAAGTGCCATGGCCCCGCAGTCCATGAGAATTTGAAGTTGTGCAAGCTTTGGGCCACAATATCAGCACGCCATGCACATCGCGGTTTATGAAAACAACTTGCTTTGGTCGGTGAAGCTACGCAACGCCTCCATCCACCTGGGCCACACCTGCGTGATCATGCACGAGCCGGAACTGCCGGTCGTCAAGCCCAATTTGTGCATCATCAACCTAAGCGTCGAGAAGTTCCTCACCGCCGAGTTCGTCGCCGAGATGCGCGCCGCCGGTTGCACGATCGTTGGCCATGCAGGGCACGCCGATCGACCGTTGATGGCTAGGGGCAGAGAAGCAAAAATCGACCACTTGGTCACCAACGGCGCGCTGGCGAACGACTTGCCATCGGTTCTGGCACTTGTGCCGAGTGATGGTTGAGTTGGCCTATAAGCCGGATTCTGTATTTGTGTGGCGATTTATCTGCGCGACCAACCCGGAGAGTCAGCGAGCAGCGTCATTCTCTCCCTATTTGGTCTTGCTTCCGGTGGGGTTTACCCCCGACGCGCCTTGCGGCAACGCGGAGTGAGCTCTTACCTCACTTTTTCACCCTTACCCTTGCGGGCGGTGTAGTTTCTGTGGCACTTTCCATCGGGTCACCCCGTCCCGACTTGCGCCGGGCACCGCGCTCTTCGAAGTCCGGACTTTCCTCCCCCTTTCGGGAGCCGCCACCCGGCCAACTCTAGGCAAAAGATACCTGAAGCTGACCACCTCATAGGTTAAGAAGTGCGCTTCTGCGCGTTATCCGAGTGTGCCGACTGACGTTTCTGACGGAATCTGAAAATTCTTGATAACTACGATAGTTTGACTAACTTCGTCACTCATGCCCTCATCATCAAACGAGCGCAACTTAAGCTTGTACACGCCGTTCTTCTTAAAGTTCGCGTAAAAAACTGGGCCTAGGTACGAAACTTCGCTCCCGTCTGGAAGAATCAACGTCCATTGATCCGCGAGGATCCCTTTCCGACTAGCTTCACCAGGATTATCGGGGTCGTAGGAAGTGGAATAGTATCGGCGTTCGGCGTGCGAGGTGTAGTACTCGCGGTTTGGCCGTCCATCGTTGTCTATCTCTGCGACTGGATGTACCCCTTGTAACTTGTAGACCTCGAACGTATACTTCATTTTTAGTTTGCCCGAGACAACGAAATGCGGCAGGGTCGGTCCCGTGCTGCCAAAGCGAGCGGATAGGCGACAATTGAACGAATTCCAGGCTGGCCAATAA
>CAYRAX010000120.1:0-8668 GCA_964422285.1 uncultured Chthonomonas sp. | reverse complement strand
ACGAAGTTGATGCAGGGCTCAGCGGACGCGCCGCCGCCATCGTGGCGACCAAGCTCCAATCGCTTTCGCAGCAATATCAGGTGATCGTGATCAGCCACTTGCCGCAGATCGCGGGCCGAGCGACGACGCACTTCACAATTGAAAAGGTTGAGGCTGGGAAGCGTACGCTCACTCAAGTTCGCGAGTTGGTGGGCGAGGAGCGGGTCGCGGAAATCGCTAGGCTCTTGGCAGGCGAATCGATCGGCGAATCCGCGCTCGCAAACGCGCGAGAACTGATCAGCGCGGGCTGATTTTTGGCCCCGAGTTTGCGATCGTTGGGTTCAGCTACGGTTTGAGTATTATGGTCTCCCCCTAAATCCCCCTCATCTTCGTGAGGGGGACTTTGCCGCGCACTCCGCGTCATAATTCGCTTCAAACTTGTATGGATGCCGAATGAAACTCCCCACTCACTTCGTTCAGCGGGACATTCTCGGTCCTGTGCCATTGCCATCGGCCTCGGTCGATGGCAGTGATTGTGGCTCTTGTTTGCGTGCCCACCCCTAAATCCCCCTCAGCTTCGTGAGGGGACTTCTTTTCTCAACGAGACCTACGGGTTCACGGTGCCGGTGCCGTCGATGTACGTTTGCGCCTTGTCCCAAGCCAATTGCCCGATTACGCGGCCCATCTGGCGAGCCCGAAGGTCACCATCTTTGAAGTGGATTCCGCCGTATCGCCGCGACATACCGGCCTCGTCGGCGGCTTCGGAGAACGTGCTCCAAGCGAGTTCGACAAATTGCTTCGGCGAGCGGCCGGGATCATGCGCGGAACTGCCCGGCAAGAAGTGTACGTAGCTGCCAAACGAGTCACTACCGGTGAATCGCTTCAGAATCTCGGCGCCCGCGGCGCTGAACGTGCTGTGGCCGCTCGTGTATTCGGCGAACGGCGGCGTGATGAACGATCCAGGCTGATAGGGAACCCAGTTTTGGCCCAGCACATCGACCGTATCGAATCCGGGGCCGCCCCAACCTTTGATCGTTTGATCCTTGAACAGGTAGTGGATCGCGGTGATTGGCCGGCAATAATCATAGAACCGCTTCGAATCCCAGCAGCAAATGCTGGAATCCAGCAGCGCGTTGCCGAGCGCAAAGAACATCTTTACGTCTTGGTCCAGCGTGTGCTTATCGCGCTCGCTGACAAACTGAGCGAACAGGTTCCAGTGGCCGGGCGGCAATTCGCTCTTCGGTCCATTGGCCCAGTATTCGGCGATCATCTTTTGCTTGTCGGTCAGGTTCGCGGTCAGGTCCACGATCTCCTGTGCTTGCGCCAAATATTCAGCCGATCCAGCCTGAGCGGGTGCACCTGGCCGCATCGCAGGAACGTTGGTGACTGCGAACGTCTTAACCTGCCCCCATTGAGGCGTCAAGAATTTCGGCGTTGCGCCAGTGGAATAGGTTAGCGGTTGCCAGTGATTTGGATCGTTGATCGTGCCTACAGTATTGACTGGCGCGTAGCCGGTGTAATCGGCATAAGCGCTTCCGCCGCCGAGGTTACCAAGCTGATTCGAACCATCGGAGTGCCGATAGGTGATTACCGCGTTAGCCGCTTGGTTGCCGATTCCCGCCGGAGTTGAGTCCATCGCCACGTTGCTTGTATCAAGGTTCAGTGACTTCATCACCGCGTCATAGACCGCTTGCTGCGAAGGCATAAGGTCCATCAGCGCGCGATAGGCCGCGTAGCTGACCGCGATCGTCTTGTTGGCGGTATTGAATTCAGCGCTGGGCCGCCGCAATGTTCCGCCCAATCGCGTGCCGACTGCGACCGGATCATAAGCTGCCCACGCATCAAACATCGCGGTATGCACAACCGCAAATTGACGCGCCGAAACCGTCGGTCCGGGATTCGTGTTGCGAATCGCTTGGATCAATGCCGCATTCCACTGGCCCACAACAGTTTGCTGTTGGGCCACAAAAACGTCATCTACACCGCCGCCACCGCCGCCACAACCGGACAAGATCGCCAGCGTCGCGCTCGCGGCGCCAAGACGACCAAAGATACACGAGCTTGTTTTCATGATTTATAGCATACTAAAAAATCAAGACAATTCAACGATTTGCCCAGCTTTTTCAAATAATGGGCCACCTTTTGCCAGTAATTGCGCCGGTTACCGAAAATCCTAGAGTATTTTGTGAGCCCAAGAATCAAAAATTGCGTCCATAATAAGAAGTCATGAAGAGAGCGACAGTTGCCCTGACGGCGGTCATTTCGATGTCCGCTGGCGCGACAACCCAGATCATGCCGATCGGTGATTCGATCACGGTTGGGCAGGTGATTGGACAGCCCGGTATTGTTACTTATGTGCCAGCCGGCTCCTATCGAGGGATTTTGGAAGCGAAGCTCACGGAGCATTTTGCCGACTTTGCATTCATCGGAGACTTCAACACCAATCCCGCGCCGAAAGCCAAATTTACTTTTCATAACAGCCTATCCGGCATGGGCATTGGCCCCATACCGGGTTATGGAAACGTGGAGTACAACCGGACCGCCGCTTGGTTCCCCGAGCGCGGCGGCTATCACCCAGACATCATTTTGTATTTGCTGGGCATCAATGACTCGAACCAAGGTTTGACCGGCGAACAAATTTTGAGCAACTTCACGAACAATTTGAACGACATCATGGCGCGCCGGCCGAACACCATGATTCTCGTTTCCACGCTCATCGGTTCGAGCGGTTCGACCGGGTGGATTGGATTCAACGCGGCGCTTCGCTCGACCATGGGGCCGATTCGCCAATGGCAAATGCAGGGAAAGAAAGTCAGGCTGATCGACATCAATCAGCGCAACATTTATCCCTATCACATGTGGGATTACATTCACCCGAACGCGGACGGCCAATCGATTATCGCGACGGAGTGGTTTGCCGCGTTGCGCGGTTTGGTTCCGATGTCGGGCCCAAAAATGGTGAATCCAAAGGATTCCGAAAAGTTTGGTAAGGAATAACGTGGCTTAGCCGCTAAATGGGTCAATCGAATTCAGGATCACCCAGTTGCCGACGTCGATGTTTCTTGGCGTGGCAAGCATCTGTGCCGCGAGAGCGCCAATTTGCTCGGGGGTCATCATCTTGTGCTTCTCGGCGTCGGTCGCCAAGTCGCCCCAAATTTCGGTGGCAATCGCGCCGGGGCAAAGGGCGAGTACACGAATGCCCACCGCCGCGCCTTCCATCTTCAGCACTTCGGTGAGACCATTCAACCCGAATTTTGAAGCGCAATAGGCACTTGCACCCTGAAAACCGCGCGTTCCTGCGACGCTGCTAATGTTGAGAATTTGGCCCTTGCTCGCCGCCAAATGGGGCCACGCGGCGCGGCTGACCAGGTACGGCCCGGTGAGATTGGTGTCGATGACATCGCGCCATTTCTGCGGTTGGGTCTCGGTGAGCGAGGTGCTCAATAGCCCAATTCCGGCATTGTTGACCAAGATATCAAGGCGCCCGCCCCAATCGAGAACGCTTTGCATGCCCTGTTGGATGGAATCTTCCTGGCGAACATCCATTTGCACGGCGAGAGCGCCGGATTCCTTGGCTACGCTGGCAAGCGCGGCCTCATCGCGGCCGCTGATCGCCACCCGCGCCCCGCGCCGCACAAACTCCACCGCAATCGCGCGACCGATGCCCTTCCCGCCGCCCGTCACGAGCGCAACTTGACCTGAAAAATCGCCTTCCACGTCGTGAAGTTTACTCGCGAAGCTCGTGATCGAACTCAAACGGGGTGAGGTACGCTGGCCCCGTGCTCCTTATTTCAACCACTCACAAGCCAGCGTCGGATTTGGGATTTTTGCTTCACAAAAACCCAGCCAATCCGTACGTAGCGAACACCACTTTTGGACGTGTGTTCGTGGTTTATCCCAAGGTTGAAGATAGCCGATGTGAGGTTGCGCTCATCATTGACGTGGATCCAGTTAAACTAGTACGTGGTCGCAATAATGAACGCGGAACCCTTGCAAATTACGTTAACGATCGGCCGTACGTTGCCAGCTCCTTTTTGAGTGTTGCAATTGCCGAGGCATTTTCCACCGCAATGTCGGGGAGGAGCAAGAACCGACAGGAGTTGGCCGAAACTCCAATTCCATTGACGATAACGATTCCTGTTCTGCCTTGCCGGGCGGGTCCCCAAAAGCTATGTGAACTGTTTGAACCGTTAGGATATAAGGTCTCTTTTTCTGAGCTACCACTTGATGAAGAGTTTCCTGAATGGGGCACAAGCCATTATGTTCGCCTAAGTCTCGAAGGCACACTTCTTGTGCGCGATGCCTTGAGGCACTTGTACTTATTATTGCCAGTGCTTGATGCAAAGAAACACTACTATATGGATTCGGCAGAAGTCGATAAGTTGGTACAAAAAGGCGAAGGTTGGCTCGCCCAGCACCCGGCACGGGATTGGATCGTTTGGGCTTCTCTGGGTAGGAAACCCTCGATGGTTCGTGACGCGCTAGACCAGTTGGCGAATATTGAGGAAGACCTACAGTTGGAATCTGACTCAGTAGATGACACGTTTATCCAGCCAATAACGGAAGACTTGCCCGCACCAAAGACCTCGTTGCACCAAATTCGTCATATGCGCGTGATTGAATTGGTTCGTGAGTTAGCTCCGAAGAGTGTGGTGGATTTGGGTTGTGGAGAAGGGAAGCTATTACGAGATTTGATAAAGATTCAAGGCATCGAGAACATTGTAGGGCAAGATGTCAGTTATTATGTACTGGAAAAAGCGAACAGAAAACTGCACCTTGATGATTCTGGCAGCCGCAAAAAAGAGCGAGTCCAGCTGATCCACGGAAGCTTGATGTATCGCGACAAGCGAATCGAGGGATTCGATGTTTGCACAATCGTTGAAGTGATCGAACATTTGGATCCGCCGAGGCTCGCAGCATTTGAAAGAGTTGTATTCGAGTTTGCACACCCAAAGTGCGCCATTTTGACGACTCCAAATCGAGAATACAACGAGGTTTATGGTATAGCTGATTTTCGCCATAGTGACCACCGCTTCGAATGGACTCGTGCGGAGTTTGCCCAATGGTGTGAATCAGTGCGGGAGCGATTTGGATACGAGTTTGAAATTGAAGGCGTTGGCGATGCGGATGAAAAGCTTGGGTGCCCGAGCCAACTGGCAGTGTTTAAGCGATGAGATTAGAAATTCCGGAGTTCAGCTTAGTGTTGTTGGTTGGCACCACAGGATCTGGTAAATCAACATTCGCGCGGAAGCACTTCTTGCCTACTCAAATCTTAAGTAGCGACGCATTCCGCGGACTTGTAATGGATGACGAGTCGGATCAACGTGCAACGCCGCATGCCTTTGAAGCACTACATTACATGCTAGAGAAGCGCTTGCAGTTGGGCCGATTAACAGTTATCGACGCAACAAATGTGCAAAATACATCGCGCCGACATCTAAATGCCTTAGCTTCGAAGTGGCACGCGCTGAAAGTTGCTATCGTGCTTGATATTCCGCCAGAAATGTGCGCCGAGCGCAATTCCGCTCGCGAGAATCGTCAATTTGGGCCGCACGTTTTGCGCAACCAATATGGCGATCTACGTCGCTCGTTTGGTTCGCTCAAGAAAGAAGGATTTCATAAAGTCTATTTCCTGAAGCCCGAGGATATTGACCAAGTCGAAATCGAGTTTTCCAGAATATGGAGTCGCAGGTATGACGAGCGCGGACCGTTTGATATCATCGGCGACGTCCACGGATGCTTGGAAGAGCTTGAAGCGTTGATCGGGTCACTTGGCTATGAGGACAAGGATGGCTGGTGGCATCCTGAAGGTCGGAAACTTGTCTTCGTTGGTGACTTAGTGGACCGAGGTCCCGAGTCGGTTGAAGTAGTGCGCAAAGTCATGAGCGCGGTAAAGGCTGGACTGGCGCACGCAGTCCCCGGCAATCACGACGTTAAGCTCGCGCGAGCTCTAAAGGGTGGCAAGGTCAGCCTCAACCATGGATTGGCGGAGACCATGGAGCAATTTTCGAAGGAGACCGAAGAGTTCAAAACAGAGGTTGCTGATTTCTTCGTGGGCTTGGTAAGTCATGCAGTTTTTGATTCTGGCAAGCTATGTGTCGCGCATGCTGGTATGCCCGCCGAGATGCAGGGCCGTGGATCAGCCGCCGTACGCGAGTTTGCGTTGTACGGTGAAACCACCGGCGAGATTGACGAGTTTGGGTTGCCGGTTCGATATCCATGGGCAAGCGAATACCGCGGTGAGGCTTTAGTTGTTTATGGCCACACGCCGGTTCCAGAGGCCGAGTTCTACAACAACACGATTGACATCGACACGGGGTGTTGCTTTGGCGGAAAGCTCACTGCATTCCGCTATCCAGAGCGCGAAATCGTCAGTGTCGAATCGAAGCGAATGTACTCGGAGCCAGCAAGGCCGATGGATAGCGCTCGGATAAAATTGCCTCAAGATGACGTGCTGGATATTAGCGATGTCATCAACAATCTGGTCGTAGAGTCGAGGCTCGGTGGCCGGCGAAAGATTCGTGATGAGAATGCTGCTGCTGCCCTCGAAATCATTTCTAGGTTCTCAACAGACCCTCGGTGGATGATTTATCTGCCGCCAACCATGTCACCGTGCCAAACTTCGCGCCGAGAAGGCTATCTTGAATATCCGACCGAAGCGCTCAACTATTACAAGGAAGGCGGAGTTTCTCACGTAGTGTGCGAAGAAAAGCACATGGGCTCGCGAGCAATCGCGATCATCTGTGATAGCGCGGAGACGGCGTCGAAGCGATTTTCGGTAGACACGGGCGAATCGGGCGCGATTATGAGCCGAACTGGTAGGCGATTTTTTGATGACCTGGATGTTGAGCAAACCATTGTAAACCGCATCGCGCGAGCATGCGAATCAAGTGGACTGTTTGAAGTTCTTCGGTCGCGCTGGGTATTGCTGGATTTAGAGCTCATGCCCTGGTCGGCAAAGGCAATTGGGTTGCTCAGGGAGCAATACGCACCGGTTGGCGTTGCCGCGACCACTCAGTCAATCGCGTTGCAAGAGGCGCTGGAAGGGTTACAGTCACGCGGCGCGGAAGACCCTGAATTTGCCAAATTCGTGCAAGGAAAGCGTGAGGCAGCCGAGAAATTTAGAAGCGCGTACCGTCGGTATTGCTGGTCGATCAACTCGCTTGAGGACTACAAATTCGCGCCGTTCCACATCTTGGCGAGTGCCTCAGGAGTCCATGTTGACCAATCCCACATTTGGCACATGCAGAACTTGAGCCAGCTGTGCTCCGCGGATCCAGCAATACTGCACTCGACGCCACACCGGATCGTAGACTTGAGCTCCGAATCTGAGGTCGCCGACGTTTGCGCGTGGTGGGAAAATTTGGTCCAATCGGGTGGCGAGGGCATGGTCGTAAAACCGCTGGACTTCATCGTTCGCGGTACCAAAGGGCTGCTTCAACCAGCCATCAAATGTCGTGGACCCGAGTACCTGCGAATCATCTACGGACCCGAGTACCTCGAGCCGAACAATCTCGAACGGCTTCGTCACCGTAGCGTAAACCGAAAACGCATGTTGGCGAACGCCGAGTTTGCGTTGGGAATTGAGGCACTGGAACGATTTAATCGCGGTGAAGGACTCCGGCGGGTTCATGAGTGCGTTTTTGCGATTCTTGCCATGGAAAGTGAACCCGTTGATCCGCGGCTGTGATGGTCAGTAATTCGACAAAAAATTGTAACCCTTTCGGGTTAACGTAGGTATTCTTTGTGGACCAAAATGAAAAAGTCACTCTCTGTGCCGGCGACGCTTGTCATCACTTTTGCGGCGGCGTTGACCAATTCGGGTTGCCAGGAGCGCCGGGAATGCGTTGATTCTCAGGGTCGCGTGGTACCCAGTTCTTACTGCACTCAGCGGCGGACTGGCTACTATTTCCGCACCCGGACGGGCGGCTTCGGGACGTCTTCCAGCTCATCATTTGGTAGCTAATGCGCCGCGAAATTCGACAGGCTCGATCGAATGCGCGTGAAAAAGTTGAGCATCTCGGACTTACATTTCACACGCTCGAAGGTCAACCCTATTGGTACGAAGACGCAGCTTACGTGTTTGATGAGCGCGAAATCTTGGAGCTAGAGCGAGCCACCAACGAGCTTCATGAACTGTGCTTGCAGGCTGTTGAGCATGTAGTCTCTAACCAGGATTTTGCGCGATTCGGGATTCCCGCGCCCGCGTGGCCACTGATCTCCCAGGCTTGGGAGTCTGATCCGCCAGCAATTTACGGCCGTTTTGACCTAGCCTATGACGGAAAAACGCCGCCCAAGATGCTGGAATACAACGCGGATACGCCCACTTCGTTGCTCGAAGCAGCGGTGATCCAATGGCATTGGTTGCAAGACGTTGAGCCCGATGCGGACCAGTTCAATTCTATTTGGGAAGCACTCATCGCAAAGTGGAAAGCCCTCCGGGAGGAAGGCTTTTTTCGAAACAACCTTGTGCATTTCGCCTCGATGGATTGCGACGAAGATTTGATGACGACCGCCGTGATGATGGATACGGCGCACGAGGCCGGAATCGAGTTCGAGCAACTGCTGATGCCGGAAATTGGCTGGGATCCTTCGCACGAGAAGTTCGTTGACAAAAATTCTCACGCGATTCAGGCGTTATTCAAACTGTATCCTTGGGAGTGGATTATCGCGGAAGAGTTTGGCCCCT
>CAYRAX010000119.1:0-8773 GCA_964422285.1 uncultured Chthonomonas sp. | reverse complement strand
CTTGAGCCCGACAGGGCGAAATCCCGCCGTAGGGAAATGAGCAAAGCGAATCGGGGCCTTCGGGAGTACCAAGTTGTCCAAAACCCTTGCTTAGTAGCCGTAGAGATCAGTACATACTTGGAAAAACGTGTGCAGGGCTCTCATACACTGCTCCTGAGTAGGTGCAAAATTGTATTGATTTCGCACGAAATCAAGTCGCTCGTGAATCGCTTGCGCACCCAGGCAATCTCCTGTCTGTGGCAAGCCCGAAACCTTCGCCTCGCGCCACACGGACACCGCGAGTTCTTCCTTGGCAGTCGAGTCCGAGCTGCGGCAATCAGGAGCATTTGGGCTGAGTCAGAGTCTTGGCATCGAAGTTTCTGCTTCCAGAAATCAAGAATTCCAGTGACTCCGTGACGAGCTTCTCCCGCCGGCCAGGGAAGTCCAGCCTCCACGCACGCTTGCCCGACGAAGTAATCTGTGACAGGTCCAAGGATAAACTGGCTGACCGTGTATCCCAATCCCATTCGAGCATGTAGCGCTGCGGGCACGCCGATGCAGCAACTTCCATCCGGGTTGACGTGTCGGTCGGGCGATCGAGGGATTCTGTTTGCCGTCTCGAAGACAGTGATCGTCTGTCGAGGAAATTCCTCTGGAACGACTATCCTAATCGCGAAGCGTGTAATCTCACGACCGGTTCCTGCAGCAATCTGCAAACCGCCCACAACATCGAGTCCGGACTGCGTGTCGACACAATGCAAGTGCGGGCAGTGTCTCCCCACATCGTCTCGAATTCGATTTCGGTCAAAACGCATCAAGTGATTCGGCGTTGCACCATGGTTGTGTCGATGGTTTCACGACCATAGCGACGGACTGCAACGCAGCTCTCTTCGAGTTCACCCCTTCGTCGTCGTCATATTCGATTGGCCCGAAAACAGCGCTCCATTCATCTCCGTCAATGCTAACGAGGGACATCGCTGCAAATGCTTTCAGAAGACCCCGCACAGCATCGAGCGCTCCTGAGAGGTCGTTTCCGTGCGGATTTGCCGGGTCTTCGACACAAAGCGAATCTGACTTGTCCCGAAACTGCTCCAGGACGTTGATGACTTGCGCATCAAGGGATTCCGAAGAGACGTCTGCTCCCAACTTTATGCAAAGCAGCTCCAATATAAACGTCTTGCAATCGATTCCATTTCGTCTCGCCCAGAGTTTCATCAGGCGAACCAGTGGCTTCAGGCCAGAGTCGCGGATCGTGGCGACATGGACGTCCAGGTTGGTCTTGAACCGGACCTTATCGCCGCTCGTCCGATGAAGCCAAGTATCCTCGCGGTCCGCGTTGAAGAAGCGACCGGGGACCACGTCGACGTGCGTGTAGCCCTTGTCCTCCGTATTCCGGAGGCGAATGGCTGACGTCTTTTGTTCGACGGCGTATTCCTCCGCCAGCCACGATTGGACAGTGGTGTAGATGGCCTCAAGCGTCGATCCTGCACCATTCTCCTCAGAATCAAAATACACCGCTATGTCCGCGTCATAGTTCTCTCGGATCATCGTGTCCTTCGCCCACGAACCTGCCCAGCGGACTGAAGCCTTGAGGCCGCTAAGCTTGGATGACATGAAGTCGCCGACTTCCCTTCGCTTCTCTTTGAGGGCTTTGAACTCGGACTCGGTCAAACGCTGTTGTTTCAGGATAGTTGTCAAATACTCTAGGTTAGTCATGGTCGTTTACAGTCATTGAATAGGTGTATGCGTATGATCCATCCCAATCGTAAATCTTGATTGGCGGGTCAAACTTTGGCAAAATGTCGCGCCCCAAATACACTGCACCGGCAGTGGGTATCGCTGGGACTAGGTGGATGTTTCTCGGCCCCAGACGTCGAATCTCACTCAGGGCCGACAAGTAGCAGTCGCGAAACTTCTCTACAGACTTTTCAGTAGACAGGCAAGTGCGACTTGAGCCCCCTTCGACTGACATCTCAATAACTGAACCGATTGAATGAAGTTCACTCGGCAGGCGTTCTCTCTGAATATCTCCGCTGAGAGAAACGAGAATCACGACGTCAGAAGACCTAGCTTTGTTGAGCCACCGATAGGAAAAATTGGAAGGTGATCCCTGTTTCCAGGCCCAGTCTTCAGTATCTACATGCCTATTGAACACCTTGGCAGGAACTTTGCTTGAAAGTAGCGACCCCAGATTAACAAGCAATGGAATCCTTGCAATTGCGAATACGGAAATCGTTTGAAAGCTCGTTTGAACGGAGGCACTATCTAGAAACCCATTTACCTTCAGAGCCAATTGATGCTCCGCTGTAGTCCAATAGCCCGGCCCATCGTCGTCTAGGAGGTTCAAATCAACGAAACCTGCTATGCGCGGATCAAAGGGCTTGGCCCCGAGCGCGCTCACTACCGCGTCGTCGGGGATCACGGTCGATTGACTGCGAACCATGCCAGTCACGCGCAGGAGCCGGGTTGTTGACTCGGGCTGGAGAGCGGTGAAATCGTGTACGCGATCCTCGTGGGCTTTCTTGAAGGCCCTTAGGGTGTCGACTGAATACGCCTGAGGATCGCCGTCGATAAGATCGTGACACGCCTGGCAAAGCAACATGAGGTTGGACAGGTCGTTGATGTTCGCGCGATCCTCAGTGTGGTCACCACGCGGACCACCACGCTTATAGGCAACAACGTGGGCCTTCTTGGCGAAGTTGGCTGGAGTTAATTTGACGTGGTGCTCGAGCAGGAATCGATTGCACCCTGCAAATTCGCACCGACCAGCCGATCGAGCATAGAGCTGACGCTCAGTTTGTATTGTTATTTTACTTGCTGGGACCTTGCAAACTGGACTTGTAGCTGGGCTTTGGCTGGGCATGTGACTTGGTGTTGAATGCTCCATATCTACAGTAGACGAATGATGGTCGCATATTGTCGCACATTTTGGCAGTCCTACAAGACGACTGCTAAATTTTTGACTTCCGACGGTTATGGCTCGCGACGACATCGAGTCGGAAGTTAAGTTTTCCTGAAATATGTAGGTCGTCCCCTCTGCACACGGTTGTAACAGGGTAGCCCGGCCCAGGAAATGTCGAAAAAACCAGCAGATCAGCTTGTTAAGAAACTTGTTTGCGCGGTCTCCTCGGGAGTGCCACCATCCCCAAGCTCACGACGCACACCTCCGCCCCGATAGATGGTGGACACCGATTTCAGTCAGAATCGCGACGTGACTGCTGGCGTTTTGGTATTTGATCAGGTTGAGGAACTCGATTTCGTCGGGCCTTGGGAATTGCTGACCATGTGGGGCAAAGTCGTTGACGGGCCCTGTTGCATCCTGATCGCCGAGAAACGAGAGCCGGATGATTGCGCGAAAGGGCGTCTATTGCAAAACACCGTCTCAAAGTCATGAGCCTCTTCAGGTAAAATTACTGGCTGTTGCGTTACCAAACTACGATAGAATAGAAGCGTTGCTTGAGCGATTCTGCTCAGTGGAGAGGAACTTATGAAGTTTTTTGCAATCTTGGTCGTTCTTGCGGGGACGGCATCGGTCAACGCTACTTTCGAAATGCTGCTCGTCGCCGATGCTGGAAACGGCACCGCCGGCACTTCGCGAGTCCACCGTATCGACGGCACAACAGGCGCGTACCTCGGCTCATTCGGGGGAGGGTTCCTTATTGGTGCTCGGGGCATCGATATCGACCAATCGACGGGCCGTGCGTACGTCCATGAGGTAAGCGGTGGAATTCATGTCTTCAACTACAATACTGGGGTCTACTTTGGTCGCCTAGACACAGGCACGTTCTACGATCGCTATGGGGTGTTCAGCAATGGTTCAATGTATATGACTGGCGCTGGCCTCGAGACTACGAACGTTGCAACTGGAACGCGAACCACGCTGTCTACACCCAATCAGGAACTTGTTGTTTGGGTTGCGAAATATAGTGCGACGGAATTAATCGTAAAGACGGGAACCACGCAGGCGATGCTGTACCGCTTCAACGTGACCACTCAGACGTTCAAGGAGGCGAGTACGGCATTCAACGATGGATCGACGGGGTTCTTTGCCGATGCTGAATTCCTCCCATCCGTAGGTTCACCATCTTCGCGCTCAATCTTTGCGGGCCTAAGCTTGTCAGGAGACCTCAGGGAGTATCAGTTGGATGCGGCTGGAACATTCCTTTCCGCAGGTTCGCTTCCGAGTTCCTATCTCGAACGGTGCTTTGGAGTCGCTAAGGGCCATGCGGGTTTCTTCACGTGCGGACAACTTGCCACGGATGCCACGAAAGGCGGAATTAGCTATTTCGATAACTTCCGAACGGAGCGCCAAGGTTACACCTATTCGAATATGTATTCGCCGCGCGGCATGGCATCGGTGATCGCGCCCGAACCGGGATCGATGATGGTGCTTGGGCTAGGCGTCCTTGCTTGTTTGTGTAAGCGACGAAAGTCGTAGGTTCTATTTCTGAGACTCTGTTGCAAGGCGGTGTCGGGCTGGGCGATAAGGCTGAGTACGATGTCTAGTCGTCTAGCGGTTTAGGAATGGAGACCTGCCTATTGCTGTAGAACATGGTTGTTCCTTGGGGTTTTCCTACCTCTTTTGGGGCTGATTCGCCGTGTTGCCCAGCCATGAACACTAGAACCTAGCATTCTGTCCAAAATTGCGACATTCGCGAAAAAGTGCTGTATACTATTGTCTTTACGTAGAGAGGTACTAATATGCTTATTCGTCAAAAAAGCTTGGCTTTTGCCATCGTCTCCATGTGCTGTTTCGGCAGGGCACACGCTAACTTGTTCGTCAATAGCGGCTTCGAATCGGGCACCGTCACTTCCAGCGGGTTCGGCAGTGTGCCCGACCCATGGATTGGAACCGGTTCATACGCCGACACTTACGATGATACAGGCATCACGGCCATGTCCAAAATGGAAGGCTTCGGAACGCCTGAACTTATGAATGGCGTCCTCGCCTACGAGGGGCATCGGTATCTGGGAGCGCACACCCCTTATAGCGGATATAGCCCGGACGGTTTTGCGCAGTTGCTGGCGACTCCGCTCACAATTGGTAATTCGTATAGCGTGTCAGCGTACATGCTTGCCGACGACCGCGGCGCTTTTGGCGGAATCTTCGTCGGTTTAGGGGCCATCGACGTTTTCGGAATTTGGCAAGGACAGCGCACCTATGTTGGCCGCTTAGCAGCGAATTCGGTGGGCATGACCTGGGAGCGACGCAGTTTTACCTTTGTCGCCGAACAGAGATTCGAATATCTTGATTTCAATGGCAACCTGGACAGTCCGTCGGCTTATATGGGTGTTGACTCGGTAGAGCTTGTCGGCGTCCCCGAGCCCTCGACTTGGGCGAGCCTTGGTGTCGCCGTGGCTTTGCTCGTGCCGCGCCGCAAGCGAAAGAGCGCCTGACAATTTTAGGTTGGAGCCCGTTGCTTTTCTTGGAACCAACGTTCTCGGAAAGCAACGGACTTTTCTTTCAAGCCTTGTTGTGTGATGTGGTTGAAAGGCAAAATTCGCCCCGCCAGTCGGCGCCGAATCGCACTGCAAGCTCACCTTTTTGGGTGCGCCGACAAGATCCTAAAGTTCGTCAGAGCTAACCAAACCACGAGTAACCAGCACGTATTACAAACTGAACAGATTCAGCGCGCCGAACAAGCCGCTGACCCATCACCACAACATATCTATTGATCTCGATATATTGTTGTATAATTAGATTGTGAACTCACCCATTCCAATGTTCAAGGCACTCGGCGACCCGACACGGGCGCGCATTTTCGAGTTCCTCTGCACGAAATACTCGCCAGTGGCACTCGAGGAGTCGGGTGACGTGCGCGTGGTCCAAGGAGTGACGGTTGGCGACGTATGCTGCCACATCACCGGTAGCGAACAGTTCAGTTCAACTGTCTCTTTCCACCTGAAGGAGCTCCGCCTGGCTGGACTTATCAATGCGGAGAAGAACGGAAAGTTCATGGTGTGTTCCGTTCGTCGAGAAGCGATCGACCTCATGCGTGACTATCTCCATGCGCAATCGAATGCCGCAGTCGGCCTCTGCACGCCGGCTCTTCAACAATTTTCAGGAGGAAAAGAATGAAAACACTACAAATTTTCGACCCTGCCATGTGCTGCTCTACCGGAGTTTGCGGGCCGACAGTGGATGAGAAGCTCGTCAAACTCGCAGCAGATGTAGCATTTCTCAAGTCTCGAGGAGTCGCCGTCGAGAGGTTCAACCTTGCGCACCAGCCCGACAGCTTCACCGCCAATCACATTGTCATGGAAGAGATGGGCGCGGAGGCAGAACACCTTCCGATCTTTCTCGTGAACGGCGAACTTGCGGCAAAAGCGAAGTATCCCAGCCGAGCTGAGATGGCGGGTTGGTTCGGTCTTGAAGTTAAGGCACCAGACGATAGGCCCAGAATAGCGCTCAAAATGTCCACTGCAAAGTGCTGCGACGGCGCGGACGAAGGGTGCTGTTAAAATGTGGACAGAAGGATTGACTACTCGCCACCTTTTCTTCACGGGCAAAGGTGGCGTCGGCAAGACCTCACTTGCGTGCGCCACCGCCATGACGTTGGCCGAGGCTGGAAAGCGGACGCTGATCGTTAGCACCGACCCAGCAAGCAATCTGGACGAAGTGTTTGCCACCGCGTTGGGAACGACCCCTACTGCCATTGAGTCCATTCCTAACTTGTATGGTGTCAACCTCGATCCGGAAGCAGCCGCAGCGGCCTACCGCGAGAAGGTCGTCGGTCCATTTCGCGGCAAACTGCCTCCCGCCGTCATCCGAAACATGGAGGAGCAGTTTTCGGGTGCGTGCACTACCGAAATTGCCGCGTTTGATGAGTTCGTAAGGTTGATGGCCGACCAAACTGCAACGGACGAATTCGATCACATCGTTTTTGACACCGCGCCGACGGGACACACCCTTCGCTTGCTCAGTCTCCCAAGTGCATGGAGCGGATATCTGAACACAACGACCGCAGAAGCAAGCTGCCTCGGCCCACTCGCCGGGTTGAAAGACCAAAGGCGCCTGTATGAGCTGGCGTTCCAAAAGCTTGCGAGCGAAAATGAGACGATTGTCGTGCTCGTCGCAAGACCGGAGCGATCCAGCTTAAATGAGGCGGCACGAACTCAGTTTGAACTAGGCGAGCTAGACATAAAGAATTTGAGACTCATCGTAAACGCTGTATATGCCCCTGGACCCACCGAGGATCCTGTCGCACTAGAGTTTGCAAATGTGGTCGCTACTGGCCTTGCGTCGATGCCCCCAAGCCTTGCTGCGCTCCCCAAAAGTCTGGTCCCGATGCTGCCAGGAAATGTGGTTGGCGTCGAGGCATTACGGTTACTGCTTCACCCAGCCGAGGCTGAGGCCGAGCCGGTAGATGTCCAGCCTTTCGATGTGGGCACTCCTTTCGAGGCATTCATTCACGGGATTGCTGCGGACGGGCGCGGAGTTGTTATGACCATGGGCAAGGGCGGCGTCGGTAAGACAACTGTCGCCGCGCGAATCGCCAAAGAACTCGCGCGGGCTGGGCACTCCGTTCTGCTCACCACCACCGATCCAGCTGGAAACGTAATGGATTTTGTAACCGATTCCGATGCCCGCCTCGAGCTCGCGCGAATCGATGCGCAGCATGAAGTCGCCAAATACACCGACGCAGCACTTTCTAAGGCGGCCGAATCGATGGACGCGGAAGGACTCGCTCTCCTAAGAGAAGACCTTCGATCCCCATGTACCGAAGAGATTGCGGTGTTTCGGGCATTTGCAGATGCAGTCGCGCAAGGCGAGGACAGATTTGTCGTTATCGATACTGCGCCGACTGGACACACGATTCTACTCATGGACGCAACGGAGGCATACCACCGCGAAGTGACGCGAACGCAAAGCAGCGCACCCGAATCAGTCAGGCACCTCTTGCCACGATTGCGCGACCCGGACTTCACAAAAGTCGTTCTCGTCACACTTCCTGAGCCAACCCCGGTGCATGAAGCATTGAAGCTCGAAGCGGACCTAAAAAGGGCGGGTATCGAAGCCTACGGATGGATCGTGAACCGTTCGTTTGCAACTGCTGGCGTTACTGAATCAATTCTCGCCGGCAAGGGTTCCAAAGAAGTCGGACCAGTTCAAGAGGTTAGTTGCCTCACCAGCAAATTCACGGTGCTGCCATGGGAGAATCAGGAGGCAATTAGCCGCGCCGGGGCCATAGCTTGAAGAAACCACCGAGTAAGGGAAGTAGCTAGACGAAGCGCAATGACCTTCGATTGCGCACACAGGAACTAGCTAATGTGCTGCAGATGTTATTGCCGGAAGCGAATTTCTTCCCGCCAAACGGCGCGAGGTAAGTTGCGCGTAACAGTTGGGTCGGTCGATCTTGATGATGTCCCCGCGGTATACTGCGTGGATGCACATTAGCAAGATGCTGGCCACGCTGTTCACCGAAGTTTTCGAGGGTGTTGCGCCGGGTGAAGAGGGAACGTGGTTTGTCCAAGGCGGCGAAGCTCTCGAAGAGACTCTTGCCGGGCTCACCGCCGATCAGGCATCCCAGCGCTTGGGAGCTGCTAGCTCGATTGCGGCGCATGCCATACACATGATTCACTACCTGCAGATGAGCAACGCGCACGGTCGCGGCGAGGCGTTCGAAGCGGATTGGGAAGCCAGTTGGCGGCAACAGGCGGTCAGCGCGGAACAGTGGGCAGACGTGCAGGCGCAGGTCATCCATGAGAAAAAGCTGATCTTGGAATTGATCAACGAGCCCGAACTTTCAGATGATGCGGTTTTTGGTGCTGTCGCAAACATCGCCCACGCGGC
>CAYRAX010000118.1:0-8890 GCA_964422285.1 uncultured Chthonomonas sp. | reverse complement strand
ATAGTGGATCAGTCCGCGATCTTGGCGTACCGACTTGGTGCCTTCGCCGTAGCTCACGCGCGCCGCTTGCACGACCCGCTGGTCGCCACCAAGGTAATCGACCAACCGCACAAAGCCCTTATCTAGAACGGGAAAAGGGACATCGAGAATCGCTTCTGCTTCGGGGACGACGGTGCGCGCCATGCCCTATTCTGGCACCGCAGAACGCCCGTTTGTTGGTGGCGGTTATTCTTGCGAATCGCTCGCGGTTGAGGTCGGCTTTGCTGACTTACCCGCTACATCCGCACCGACGAACTTGAATTTCTCGCCGCTCATTTTTTCAAAATTTGCGCGCTGAGTGTCGGTCAGGATTTTGGCAATAACCTCGTTAACTTCCTTGCGGAAAACCGATTGAGCCGCATCAGCGAATGGGCTTCGCGTCGAGTTTTGTCGGCTAAACGATGAAGTCGGTTGCGGTGTTGTACTGCTGAGAGGGTCTGAGGGCTTGCTATTCTCGGCGGCTTGATTCGCGCGGACGGCGGCCCCCGCCTTTTCCTGAGCTTCTTTCAGCCGCTTCGACGCTGCCTTCAATGCAGCGGCAATCTGCTCGCGCTGCTCGTCGGTCAATTCAAGTGCTTTCGCGACGTCATATTCGCTCGCCACTATGTAGCCGTTGTATTGCATCCACAGTTCGTTGAGTCGCTTACGGGTCGGCGAATCGACAGTGCGAATTACGGCCTCGTCTTGGGTTTTGAGTAGGCCACGCCACTGCCCTTCGGGGTCGCCAGAGGTCTTGAGGTTCTTTGGATAGGCCTTTAGCGTTGCTTCGGCAATTTTGCGGCTAAGCGCGGTGTCGATCTTCAGCTCGCCACGCACGTCGGCGCGCAAAACCAGTTGAAACTTTGGCAACGGAAGCACCATCACTGGCGGCGTGTATGCATTGGGGTTGGTGGTTCGGGTTCGGCCTTGTTCGTAAGCGGCGTTGCGATTTTTGCCCCGAACGTTGGAGTCGGACTGGGCACCGGCGACGGCGACGAGGGCGATAGCGGTGATGGTGAAGGCGACAATCTTCATGGCGTACCTAATTGGGTGCAGGGATAGGAATTACCTATCCCTACAATTGTTTTGACGCGTTTGGTTCCCAGAGGGTTCTACGCGATCGTGATGTCCTCGCACAAGTACACGTCTTGAATGAGGTTCAGAATCTCAATTCCCTGCTCGAACGGCTTTTGGAATGCCTTGCGACCGGAAATGAGACCCTGGCCGCCGGCGCGCTTGTTCACGACTGCGGTCAATGCGGCATCGAATAGGTCGTTGCTGCAGCTCGCGCCGCGCGAATTGATTAGCCCTGCGCGGCCCATGTAGCAATTGACTACCTGGTAGCGGCAAAGGTCGATCGGGTGATCGCTCGTCAGTTGGGAGTAGATTCGCTCGTCCAACTTGCCGTAGCTGCTGGATCCCGAGTTGAGAGCCTTGTATCCGCCATTGTTTTCTGGCAGCTTTTGCTTGATAATGTCGGCCTCAATCGTCACACCTAGGTGATTTGCTTGGCCCGTAAGGTCGGCAGAAACGTGATAATCGACGCCATCCTTCTTAAACGCGTTATTGCGGAGATAGCACCAAAGCACGGTTGCCATGCCGAGCTCGTGGGCGTGCTGGAATGCTTGGCTGATTTCGACGATCTCGCGACCTGCATCATCGCCACCAAAATAGATGGTCGCGCCAATTGAGGCGGCGCCCAGATTCCAAGCTTGCTCGACTTGGGCAAACAAAATCTCTTCGGCCTTATTGGGATAGGTCAGCAGCTCGTTATGGTTGATTTTGACCATGAACGGGATCTTGTGGGCATATTTGCGGCTGCAAGAACCCAAAACGCCGAGCGTCGAAGCGACCGCGTTACAGCCACCCTCGATGGCGAGCCGCACGATATTCTCTGGGTCGAAGTACATCGGGTTCTTGGCGAAACTCGCGCCCGCCGAGTGCTCGATTCCTTGGTCAACTGGCAAGATGCTCAAGTAGCCCGTGCCCGCCAACCGACCGTGGTTATACATGGCGTTCAGGTTTCGCAGAACCTGTGGATTTCGATCCGTGTGCGCAAAGCAGCGATCCACGAAGTCCGGGCCCGGCAAGTGCAACTGGCTCTTGTCAACGGTTTTGCTCTTGTGATCCAGGTAGTGGCCGGCCTGATCGCCCAGCAGTTCTACGATTCGGTCGACAGAACGAGATGCTAATGTTGCCATAAAGAAATTTCCTCCAAAACTAGTTCAATTGTAGCCGTTTTTGGCCCAATTCAGTAGCCCGGTGAACTCCCGGCAGCCCTGGCAATCAGTCGTCGCTGTTATCAAAATTGTCCGACAAAATCAAATAGTCGTCGGTATTGATAAGCGTATTATCGTCCAAGTCGCCCAAGGTGCCTTCTGGAACCGTCGTATCGAAGTTCTCGGACAAAATGAGATAGTCGTCCGTGTTGATCACGCCGTTTCCATCGACATCGCCGTTGGTTGGGGCTACCGAAACGCCGGTCACCGTGGATTCTGCCGCGATCGTGACGCTTGAGGTCGCCATCTTCTTCAGCCAGTGCTTGCCGCCGATGAGCAACTCAAATTCGCCAACTTTGGTTGTAAAAAATTGGAATGAGCCGTTCGAATTGACCCAAACAGGCTTGCTAAGGACGGGTGCACCGCCCCCGACTGGACGCAAAACTACGGTCATCAGCTTGGGAAAAGTCGCTTCAGCAGCCAGCGTTCCCAGATTCGCCGTTCCGGTAACGATGGAGCCAGCGTGGAACTCCTCGACCATTCGGAACGAGCGACCCGATATATTCGCGAGGTCGAGCGTGTCGCCGGTGGCCTGGTTTAGTGTTCCGTAGCGAGTGCCGCCGGTCCAGAGCACCAAGCCATTGCCGAGTCGATGCACGCCCCGAATTCCCGTGTTCACATAATCAAAATCCGTCTTGACGCCCGAACTGTTGAATTGGTAAACACCCAAATCGCCCAACGAGAACCCGCCAACCAAGTAGTTGGCTCCATCGGCCTTTATTTGATAAGGAAAGTGAATGTCTTGCTGGTTACCGCTCGTCCATGCGGAGGTATAAAATTTGTTGACAAAATTGCCAGCTGAGTCGAAGCGGTAAATATCATCTGTTGCCGAATCGGTCACGATGTAATCGTTACCCAACTTCTCAATATCCCAAGGGCTCGCGGTGACTCCCGCCGGCGCGGAAACGTTTGCAAAGGTCGTCTGACCGGTTCCATCCAGGTTAAATTGCTGGATCGTGCCCGCGTTTGCTCCGCCCGCAACAGTCACATAGAGCTTATTGCCATAGATGGCAATTCCGCGGTTGTTGGAAATTTGCACGGGAGTGACAATCGTTCCCAGCCTTGCACCGTATGGCTCGTACTCAAAAACGCCGCCACCTTGGTCGCTAATCAAGATCGTGTCGCGCAAGGATTCGATCGCACATCCACCGGTCGAAAGGGCGGAGTCTGAAATAAACGCTCCATTGACCAGCGTACCGTCGTTGGAATTCACGAGGCGCACACTGTCGTTTCCGCTATCGCAGATCATCAGGTAGGTCGTCGCGGAGGCGGAGGAAGCAATCAGGGCGGCAAAAATCGAAAAAAGGGCTAGGCGTTTCATGGTTGGCTAGACTAAATTATTTAGGATTCCTAGCTAAATACGACTTGAATTTGCATGTAGTGCCCCAGCATTTTCACGGGATAATCCAATTCAACCGCTTTTCCCAACCAATTCTTTGAAATCATGTTACTATATGGTAACATAATTCTGATGCATGACGACGTTTGGCGCGCGCTGAGCGACCCGACTCGGCGGTCAATTTTGGATCTGTTGAAAGACCGACCGCAGATAACCGGTGAGCTATGCAAGCAACTCGCGCATCTCGATCGATGCACGGTGATGAAGCACCTTGAAGTGCTGGTTCGGGCGAAGTTGGTCCTTTGCGAACGAAGGGGCCGCGAGCGCTTGAACAGCATCAATTCGGTGGTGCTGCATGAAATCGTGGAGCGATGGGTGAGCGGCCACACGGCGAAGCTTGCGCAATCGGCATTTGCTTTCCGGCAATTCGCCGAGGACCAATACAAGGAAGACAAAAATGACGAACGAAATCAATGAATTTATGCTTGAGCTCGATATCAATTGCCCACGAGCGGCCGCCTGGGAATGCCTGTTGAATCGCATGTCGCTTTGGTGGCCGAAGGATTTTCTGTGCTTGGAAGGCTCGACCGAGATCAAGCTCGAGCCCTGGGCGGGCGGCCGGCTCTACGAAGAGACTGCGGCAGGCGGCCATATTCTTTGGGCGAACGTAGTGATGATCCAGCCCAACTCCGTGCTCGAAACGGTCGGTGCCATCACGCCAACTTTCGGTGGCCCGTCGATGAATTTTTGCCGCATGATGCTTGAGGACGGCGAGGATGGCAAGACCAAGTTCAAGCTCGTGAACACCGTGCTGGGCAACATGAACCCAGAAAGCAAAGGCCAAATCGAAGGCGGCTGGGGCTACCTTTTTGGTGCGTTCAAAGCTTTTTGCGAATCTTGATTAGGCCTTGGTGGCAGCTTCAACCTTATATTGCTCGACGTGCTTGAGGCACGCAGCCCGGACGCGAGCACGAATTCGGTTGATATATGCGGCGCGTTCGGTCACGCTGATCGCGCCGCGAGCATCCAAAACGTTAAACGCATGCGAGCATTGCAGCGCCAGATCAAGCGCCGGATAGGCCAATCCTTCTGGTCCATCGCCATTCGCGGCGTGCTTTTGTCGTAGTGCCGCCTGCTCCTCATCGGAGTATGGGCAATCTCCGGACTGCAAAATGCCGAGTTCCTTATCCCAATAGCACGGCGTTTCGATAGTCCGGCGCGACTCTTCTTCGAAAAGGTCGAACAGTTTGAACAGCGTTTCAGTGCTCGCAACATCAAAATTGTAGATGTTGTTTTGCATTTCCAGTTGGAAATCGACCGCCTTGTAGGTCGTGTCGTCGCTCCACATGAGGCCATCCCAGAAGGAATTTTGTTTGTTGAGCATCAGCACCCAACGCTCAAGACCAAGCGTAATTTCGGCGCAAACCGGGTTACATTCGATGCCACCCATTTGCTGAAAGAAAGTGAACTGTGTGATTTCGGTTCCATCAAGCCACACTTCCCAACCGACGCCGGCCGCGCCCGCCGCTTGACTCTCCCAATCGTCTTCTACCAAACGCACATCGTGCTTGCTGGTGTCAAATCCCACATAATCCAGCGAGCCCATGTACAAATCAACCACGTTATCCGGCGATGGCTTCAAAATAATTTGGTACTGGTAATATCGCTGGGAACGCATCGGATTTCGGGTATACCTACCATCAGCGGGGCGTCGGCTGGGTTGCACATAAGCAACGTTCCAGGGTTCGGGGCCAAGGCATCGAAGCGTCGTTGCCGGATGCATCGTTCCTGCGCCGACCGGGACATCATAGGGCTGCAAAATCGCGCATCCCTGTTTTGACCAATACTCGTCTAATTTGAAAATAAGATCTTGCAGCGTGACCATGAATATTAGTGAAGATTGTGGCAGAACCGAGCGATCCTGAGTTCTGTTGCAACTATTGCCGATACTTATTACGTCAAGGAATTTGAAGAGGACAATGAAACCACTACCGACAACGAGCAGGCGATATCGCCTTTGGATGCGCATACGACGAGTCATTCGCCGCTGGTCGAAATCGCATTGGATGGCTCCTCACGAAGAGCACGAATCCACTCACCCATTCGCGACACGGTACTCTCCCTGGTTGCAAATCCGGTCCGTTTGGCGTCAAGCTATGGGTTGAATGCAGGCAATCGAATCCATAGCAAATATTGTCGAAGACGCCATTTCCAAAGTCAGCAACGCCGCTTCAGTTGCTGATCTCAAACAACTGGAGATCGACCTTTTGGGCAAAAAAGGCTCCATATCCATGCTGATGAACCAGCTGGGATCGCTATCCGCGGAGGAGCGGCCATCATTTGGCAAGGCGGTAAACGAAGCCAAAGGTACCGTTCAACAGCTGATCGACGACAAATTTTCGGCGCTTAAACGCGTGGAGCAAGCCGCCCAATTTGAGCAAGAGCGCATCGACATCACCATGCCGAGCCGACGCCCGCGCGCGGGACGCGAGCACGTTTTGCAACTCACGATGAACCGCATCAAGCGCGTTTTCGTCGGAATGGGATTTGAATACTACGAAGGGCCAGAACTTGAGGAATTCAAATACAACTTCGATGCGCTGAACTATCCGCCTGATCATCCGGCGATGGACGACCAGGACACATTTTTCATCGACGACAACTTGCTTTTGCGGACGCAGATGACCGCGTTTCAGGGCCGTTTGCTCCAAAATCGCAAGCCGCCGTTCCGGTTTTTCACCATCGGACGATGCTTTCGCAATGAAGCGGTCGATCGCACGCATGGTCATACCTTCCATCAAGTCGACGTGTTTATGGTTGACGAAGGCGTTTCGATGGCGCACCTCAAGGGCGTCCTGGGCACCTTTGCGCGAGCCATGTTTGGTGATGAGGTAACCGTACGATTCCGTCCGGACTTCTTCCCTTTCGTCGAGCCGGGCGTTGACTACGCAATTTCGACTCCCAAACTATTCGATGGAAAATGGCTCGAATTGGGCGGCGCGGGACTTGTGCATCCGTCGATTTTGGAATCGCACGGCATTGACTCAGAACGCTTTACTGGGTTCGCTTTTGGTTTGGGCGTCGAACGAATTCCGATGATGGCGCATGGCGTTGACGACCTGCGGCTATTCATGGAGAATGACCTCCGCTTCCTCGAACAGTTTCGCGAATAGGTCGTTCGGGATCCTTAGAACCGTAGCTGGTACTCGAGTCGCATTTGCCAATTCTGTATGCGCTGGTTAGTGTCTCGGCTATGCTGAGTGCTTAGGTTTCCTACGAAAATGCTTAGCAGCTGATTCGGCCCTGGGCGCTGGTCGTATCTCAGGCTATATCGGTGTAGCGTCCGGCGATCCGCGCCTCGATCATTTTGCTCTACCCCGTAGAACAATTGGATCGGCGACGGGTTTTTCGCGTTCAAAGTTAGGTTCAAACCGGCGGTACGGCTGAGCGCGTTACGGTCGTCCGCGCGCATCTCTGACCACGAAAGTCCCGCTCGCGTGTTGCCGCTACCCAAGAAATCTAGCTTCCACTCAGCCTTTCGAGTTTGTTGCGGGTTTGATCCCAACAGCATGTTTGGCTGGGCAATCTCCGGGTTAGTCTGCAGGTTGTGGGTCAGTTCCATCGACTTCGTCAAACGTGCGGTCACCGAATAATCGCGAATCATGACCTGCTTATCGCCGGGCAACGTGCGGATTTTGTACATCACATTTGCCTTGATCGTCGACTTGGGATCTTGGTTTGTCGCAAAGCCGAACGTGCGATCGACTCCGATTTCACCTGTCGGAGTACCTTGGGAAGCATAGTTCCAACTGAAAACTGATGACCCAACCCGGAATCCTGCGCCCATCGATCGATTTTCTCTCGCGAATTTGTGCTGGTCGCGATAGGTATCCGCGCCGAATTTGAACGTGACGTCACGGAACATGCCCAATTGCAGCGGCTTTGAGGTCGAAAGTTGCAGGTTGCCCGTATTTTCAAACCGTGTTTTGTCGACGACGTTTTCGGAATAGATCGCGCTACCAACCGCGATCCCCGCGACCTCGCCCGGCGTCAAACTCATCTGAGATTTCAGCGCGCCATTCGCCGTGGAATCGAGTCGCCGGGCACTTTCATAGTTGAACTTCATGCCATTACCGAAGTCCCACCAGAAGCCATAGCTTGTTTGGCGCTCGTCCGACTGGCCGTCTGGCCGGTCGATGTTTCCTTCGGTTACCGAAAGGCCCATTCGTTTGGAAAGCTGATGATTTAGCGTGTGGCTGGTAGCGGTCTCCTTTGTTCCATCGTCGTAAGATGACTCGCTCCTCGATGTGGCAATCGAAGTTCTGGAGGATAGCTTGCCATCGTAGCTAAAGGACCGCTTGCTCATGGATGGCGCTGTGTCGTCATCGCCGCCATAATTGACCTGCTGTTGCGATATGGTTAGGTTTCCATACTTGTCAAAACTGCGGCTGAGCGTCCAGCGCTGGTCATCGAAATTGTTGCGCATCGAATCTGGATCGGCGATGCTTCGGTTTTCATGGTAGTACGCGATATTCGTTCGACGGTCGAACTGCCATGATCCGCCTGTAACTCCCCAATGCCGCCTCTCGCCCGTCTCAGAGTGGGTTGCGTCCCATAGTCGAGTTTCAAGTTCCAGCCCGCGATAACCATTCCATTTGAAGCTGCTTTCGTGCTGTTCGAACCCACGGAGCGATATCAGCAGGTCCTTTTCCGGATCATAAAGCTGGTCCACCGACGCAAAATTCTGATCTACTTTTCGCCGTCCAAACGATAGGCTCAGGCCCGGCTGGCTGAACGCCCAGAGTTCGCGACTGAATCCCTCTTGCTCTGGATGCCTAAGGATCGATGAGTCAAAACTAATCTTTCGGTTGCCGAACAGTGTGGTCGCGAGCCCAAAGTCGGATTGCGATGCACCGCTGATCAAGCCCCAACGCTGACGCTCAAATTCCATCAGTCCGGGCAGTGCTTTCATCCCTTCGCCGATGTGCTTGTTTTGCCATCGCAAGTTCAAGTTTTGTGATTGCCACGCCATTTGGTCGATGGTCGAGTGGTCCATTTGGTCTGTGAGAGTCAAGTGCTGTGCCGTGAACGATGTCTTGCCGGTTGGACTTAACGAGAGGCGCGTGCCCGTGCGAGCGACGCCGGGGCTGGAAATCAGCGCGTTGCGCTCGTCGCCGCGCATCGGAATTCCAGTTGGAGCGTGCATATTCGCAACCGCCGACACGTGATCCTTTAGTTCGGCGTCCGAAAGACT
>CAYRAX010000117.1:0-8992 GCA_964422285.1 uncultured Chthonomonas sp. | reverse complement strand
CCTGGAGGTCGATTTGGAGTCACATCCATGCGGCAGATGAGCCCCAATCGCGGGAATTCAAGCACGCGGCTTGAAAAATTTGAAGGCTTTGGCGCTGCGAGTACACCGTACTTTCTGCAATTCGAGCCTCTTCCAGGCGCGGTAATCACGATCCGAGTCAATGGCGTATTGCAGCGCGAATTCATCGATTATCGCTTTGATATCGATAACCCGGCGGTCTTCTACTTCACCCGATTCATGCCGCGAACGGACCAAATCGACGTCGTTTATACACCCAAGCCGCGTGGCACGGTGGACGGCGACCGCGACGTTTTGGGGCTGGACTATACGCTGCCTCTGGGCAAAAAAGGTAGCCGCGGCGCGCTTTCGATTCAGCAGGCGATTGGGAGGCTAACAAAGACGGTTACGCCGCAAAAGGGCACGGCGCGCGGCGCGACGCTTACCTACGCAACCGGCATTTATCGCATCGACGCGGCGGCAACCGACATCCCGCGCGACTTTGTCGGGATCGAAACAACCTCGTTCAACCGCAACGAACGCTCTTATCGAACGAGTTTGGATGCCGACCCGAAGGGCCCATGGACCTGGCGGCTATCGCAATCCAACAGTAGCATCAGCACGCGTTCCACCAATTCGCAGGGCAACCAGGTTTACACGGGATCGAGGTTTGTCACTTCCGAAGCCGGCGCGCGATACGAAACCAGCGAATCAGAAAGCTGGCGTCTAACCCAAACTCGGCAGAAGACTACCGGCCTTGGTGCCACAACACGAATCGATTCATCCGAGGTAAGCGGCGTGCACGTTTTTGGGCCGTTGCGCACGAATCTGAGCCTCGTGCGCCAGGGCGGATACTCTCGCGGCACGGACGGCATTGCCAACCGCTTCAACATCATGGGCGTCAAGCTTGGGTCGAACTATTTTCGCGGACCGCTGAGCGTGAGCGGTAATTTTTCGATCTTGGACATTTCCGCTGCTGGGCAGAAGGGTGTCGGTCGCGACTATGACCTGAGCGTTGGCTGGTCGCCCAAGACCAATTTGCGCCTCAGCACGACCTATGCGATGAGCGATTCCGGGTCGCTGGTTACGTTGCAAAAGTACACGAGCGGTTATGGAAGCGGCTACGGCGGCAACGCCTATACGGGCGGCCTTGATGGCACGGGTTTTGCCAGTATCACCAACCTGCGCCGCTGGTACACAACGCTGCAATATAACCCGACCGACCGCCTTTCCATCACCGCAGATTATCGCACTCAGCGCTCGAGCGGATCGGTTTCATCCAACTCCAGCACATCGGGTTATGGCGTAAATTTGGGTTACGAAATCGGCGGTGGGCACCGCGTCAACCTGTCCTACGATCGCAGCTTGACCACTTTTATCGATTCGCCCCAGACGTCGGGAATTGTTGCGTATTCCGCGTACATTCAGGGGCAGCCGAAGGGCAGGATCAACTACGCGCTGGGCTGGAACAAATTTGGCGCGATCGGGAACTCGGTGACGAAGCAGGATAGCGGATCGCTTTTTGTGGAGATGGGATACTTTTTGGGCGGGCGACACCGGCTTGGTTTCAACCTGAATGACGCACGCACTTCGGGCTACCTGCCCCAGTCGAGCTCGGACCTTGGCATCACATATTCGTACCAAATCTGGCGCAATCTGGGGCTGAACGCGTCGTATCGCTGGCGCAAAATCTCCAACCAGGATGCGTCGTTTACCTCGGGCGCATATCGCTCGAACGGGCTGGATGTGGAGTTGTCATTCGACTTCGGACGTTGGTGAACCTATCCTGCGCTCGGATACGTGGCAAAGTCGCCACCATTGCCTGATTTATATTAAGTTATACCTATTTATACCAATTTGTATCGGTTTTGGAGTATAAATAGATACAAATTGGTATAAAGCTGCCGATGACGAGTTAACCGACGACCATGGACGTACTCAAAAACCCATTTGCTCCAGGCGCAGGAACCCGGCCACCCGAGCTGGTTGGCCGCGATCAAGTCCTTGTAGACGCACGCATCCTTTTGGAGCGAGTGTATCGTGGCATGCCCCAGCAGTCACAGATTTTGACGGGGCTCAGGGGAGTTGGGAAGACGGTCTTGTTGAACGTTATTCGCGGGTATGCCGACTCCACCGGGTACCACACGTTGCAAGTGGAAGCGTCGCCCGAAAAGTCCTTGCAGGAATTGCTCGCGCCGGGATTGCGGGCAGCGCTATTAGAACTGGACAGCATGCAGGGCGTGAGCCAGAAAGTAAAGCGTGGCCTCCAGGCGTTGATGAACTACGTAGGCGGGATTGAATTCAAACTCGGCGAGTTAACCGTAGGAATCGATCCGCTGCGTGGCCTCGCCGATAGTGGGGACATTGAAGTGGATACTAGCGACTTGCTCGTGGCAGTTGGCGAAGCAGCGAAGGACAGAGGATCGGGCTTGTGCCTTCTCATCGACGAAATACAATATCTCAAGCCGAGCGAACTCGGTGCACTTATCGTGGCTATGCATCGAATTCAACAGGAAGGATTGCCGGTGGCTTTGGTGGGTGCGGGATTACCCACTCTCCCAGGGCTTGCTGGAAATGCAAAATCATATGCCGAGCGCCTTTTCACGTATCCCCATATTGGCGAGCTGACGCGCGAACAGGCGCATCGGGCAATTCAGAACCCGATTGAACGACAAAACGAATCCATTACGGCGCCCGCACTGGACCTGATTTATGAACAAACGCGCGGCTATCCATACTTCTTGCAGGAGTGGGGATATCAGGTCTGGCTCGCGGCTGAGATAAGTCCGATCCTGCCCGCCGCAGTGGATCTCGCTTTGTTTAACGCAATTCGTCGATTGGACGGTAGCTTTTTTCGTGTTCGATACGACCGATTGTCGCCAAGTGAACGGCGATTGTTGAGCGCAATGGCCGCGTCTGGTCCAGGGCCTTATCGCATAGGTGATGTCGCAATCAAGCTAGGTGTCAAAACCACGTCGCTCGGTCCAATTCGCGCGAAGCTAATCAGCAAGGGCATGATTTTCAGCCCACAACACGGCGAACTCGATTTCACCGTGCCGCTGTTTGATGCGTTTATTCGCCGCTCCGAGGCGCCGAAGTAAGCGAACTACTCTCCAGCTGTGTCGAACGAGCCGTTCATGATCAAGTAGTCGTCCGTGCCGACATAGTCGTCGCGGTTCAGGTCGGCGCCGACCACGAACCCGGCATCGCCCAGTGACTTATCAAATGAGCCATTGATCAACAAATAGTCATCGGTACCGATGTAGTTGTCGCCGTCCGCATCGCCATTGGTCAATACGTAGTTAAACCCCGACGCATCACTGTTGCGCATGTTCGCGGAGAATTTTTGCGCCAGCCAAGTTTCGCCCTTGACCGCTATGTCGTAGTCAAACGGAAAGACGTCGGTGACCGTGAAGTTGCCGGACGAGTCAACTGTGGCTGTTCGCGTGTACAGTGCGCCAGCGAAGCCCTTCGGGCGGAACTGTACTTCGACGGTGGTTGGCATGCGAAGCGGGTTGGGCAGGTCCAAGAACTGGACGTTTCCGCTGAAGGTGTATCGATTCGTTGGTCGGCCAAATTGCAGGTGGTCCATTTCGACGCCACCAGACGAATTCTTCAATTTGACCTTTGAGATTCCGCCGGCAAAGACCGCGCCATAAAACCGATCTTCACCAGTTGTTCCGGCGGTGCTGCCATCCGCGTGCGCGCCTTGGACCGTCCCAAGCGAAACGCCGTTGTTGTCAAAAGCTTCGAAGGTGATGGTGGCAAACCCGTCAGTCCAAACGATTCCAACGTAGGTTGGCAGGCTGCCGAGCGTCGCTGCGTTAAAGGTAAATGTTACGCCGGTATTTCCTGCAGATTGGAACAAGCTACGCCCCGCCTTTCCAAAGCCGTCAATCACGCCATCGTCGGCGTCCACCGAGTCGGTGTTTCCAGAAGGACCAAGAAAAACGCCCGCAGACTTAGTGACCCCCGGCACCGAAAATGCGCCGGTCTCAAAGTTTTCCAAGTGGAAATAGTCGAACGCAACGCCGGTGAACGGGCTGTCAGCGGCTGACTTGTAAGGGGTCGGGCCCAAAAACTGCGCGAAGCTAAACGAGCTAAGCAAACATGCAACCACGAAACCAGTGAATTTCATGACGTCATTGTAACATGACCCTTTTGAAATCACCAAGAAACCCCGCAAAATTGACCGCCCGAAAAATCGTAAAAGTCGTGCTTTCGCGTAGAAATTCGCGTGAACTGCGTTACAATTGGGGCTAAATGTTGCGACGTGCGTTTACCTTGATCGAGCTTTTGGTTGTAATTGCGATCATCGCGATTTTGGCGGCGATCCTGTTTCCCGTGTTTGCCCAAGCCAAGTCCGCGGCAAAGAAGAGCGCTTGCCTTAGCAATTTGAAGCAGGTGGGACTCGCCACCATGATGTACAACGGCGCATTCGATGACCTATTTCCTGCCTGGGCCGCGCGGGCGAATGCGGTGAATGGCGGCAATACGCGCTACATGTCGCCCGACCAGCAGATTAGTGGTTACGTCAAGAGTGACCATATCTGGCACTGTCCCGAAGATTCGAAGCCCCGCCTACCGGCCAGTGACGCCCAGTTTCAAGATGGCACCTACCGGAGCAAAGCACTGTTTCGGTCATATGCCTACGTCGGTAGCGTCAATACGAACGAAGCCAGGGGGCCAGACAAGAACACAGGCGTGACCTATCCCGAGTCATTTTGGGATTGGAATTCTTTCAAGGGCCGGGCCGATACCGTTTTCGATGCACCGGCCGAGACCGTGATGTGGGTGGAGCAATATGCGACCGACAAAGCTGGCTCGAAAAGCGATGCATACGTGGGCGGCATTTGGGGCTCGGGGTTTATTGGGTGCAATACGTCCAAGCTCGCTGGACGCGTGGTTGGCTCGCGGTTGCCGGTGGATACGGCGCCGAACGGATGCGTTGCGGAATACCGCGATTGGGTGCCGACGACCGGGCATGGTGGGTTGGGGCACTACGTTTTTGCCGACGGCCACGCCGCTGCTAAGTCTTGGAGCGCTATCCGCGGCGATGACTTTTATGCGTTCAAGATCGAAAAACCGCGGTAAGGCGACGTGGAGTCGGCGAAGGCTTTTTGGTCAGCGCTACTCAATAAGATCATCGCTCGAGTGGTAGGCGTTATTTCTTCTTGTAATAGTCCCGTCGAGCGATCTTCTCTTCGTATCCGCGCACGCAAGTCGCGACCAAGTCATTTGCACTCTTTTCATGGCACTTGCCGTTCATGGGGCGCAAAATTTGCAGTGCCTCATCCCAACGGTCAAGTACACCTAAATGAGCAGCATACATGATCATGATGTGTTCGTTCGAATCGCCGCTCAAAGCGAGACGCCGTGCAATTGCCAACTGAGTAGTGAGGCGATTCGTGTTGACAATAAGGATTAGCGACGCGTACGCGCGGTCGGATTTTGCGCCGAAAGGACCGGTGAGGCAATTTGTTACAAATTCGTCGTCCTTCGCAATGCTACGCTGGACCGCATCTTCCAAATACTCTCGCATGCCATACACGCTCTCGCCACGCCAGGCGAGGATGTAGGCAGTCATCGCGGGGCCCCCCGAGTTGAATGCCAGCGAGCCCCATGGATTTAGCAATGATAGAGAACCCTCCCAGCCGCGCTCGATGATGGGGCCGAGAAGATCGAGCATGAATGAATCATCGTCACCGCTCGCTGCCACCCTCAAACACAGATCGCGAAATGCCTGCTCGTTATTGTCAGCAAGCGCGGTGAGTGCGGCCCGGACGTTGACGAGTGCGCTTGCGGCCTGCTCGTGCTCCTGCCGCTGATATTCGTCCGAACGCACGTACTCGTCAATTTGCTTGAAGAGTGCGGCGTCGAAGGTTGTTTTATTGGGACTTTGCGCCACCGCGCTGAGGGCGGGAATAGCGGCTCCATTCGCCACAAAAAACGACTTCGGCGACGAGGAGCAAATCGCACTAAAGATCGAGAAAACTACAAGAATGCTGTTCATGATGAGTCTTTAAGGCACTGCAATCGTAGCCTTGGTCCACACCGGATGCGGAGGCGATTGTTCTTTCAAAGAGGTTGATGACGTTTCTGAGTCCCGAATCCATGTGCTGGTTCCGGAACTTGTTGTTTTTAGTGCCACGCCGACGCAGGTCCAAGGGCACATCACAGTGGGCACAAAGACACTTCCCGCAATGTTAGCTAAATCATTGTCCACGGGTTTGTACATGACATATGATTTGAACTGCATTTTCACACTAAACTTTTTGTATGCGTTGAGAGACGGACCTCCCGCACTGCCGCCGGGGAACTCTGCCATGCGCGGCCCGCCGGATGTATTGCACGGCGCTCTTCGAATTGTTTGGCGTCAGCAAGTCGAAATCACTTGTGCATCGATTCCCATTGCTTCTTGATTTCTTCTCGCAACACGAATTTTTCACCAGGTCGCGGTCCGGTCAGCACCCCGGGCTGATCTTCGTGAAACGGTTCGCCTGTTTCAGCGCACGCGATCTTTTGCCAGTAGCGGTACTTTTTACGGTCATAGGGGCGCTGCTGGTAAATCGCCGCTAAAAGTCCGCCCCAACACTTCTTCCGGAACGGCATGTCGTCTTTCACGATGTCGAGTAACTTGCGAAAATTCGCTTCCTTTTCGAATGGCGTTGCCTGACCATATCCGCGGCGTCCGCCTCGAATGTAAAGGACGATCGGATCGTTTGTATTCAGATTCACTTCGGGCCAATAGTGGGATTCGGGCCAACTTTTCGAATGACCGTTTGGGAGCATCCCGACATCAAAGGTCGTCCAGCCAGAAGCAAGTGCATATCCTCGATTGAATCGGTCCTCACGAGTCTTACAGGGGAATTTTTCTGCGACATTCCAGTAGTCCTTGGGCATCTCACCCCAATCGTCGGTATGCCTTAGCATTCTGTCGAGGCACTTGTCTGCGAGGTCTGGTCGTCCGAAGCGGTCCATATTCTGCGCAAGCGTCATCAACGCGGCGGGTAATGGGCTACCACCAGCCCAACGCTTCGTTTTGTCCGGCGCAAAAAATGCTTCCACGTTGGCGATTGCTGATTCGCGCTGGTCCATCTCGCAACTTAGCAATGCAGTAAAAAGATGCCCGTACAGCGATTGGTGGATTGAGTTGACTTCCTCCATTGCGCGCAGCGCACCCGCGAAGTCTCGATCTGAGTAGAGCTGCTCCGCAAGACCCATCAATTGGGATCGCGCCTCCTCCTGCGTTTTCAATACTGGATCTAAATTGCGGCGACGCGAAGAACCCACACTGTGTACGCGAGCACCACATTGCATTACCACTGTCATTATCAAGTATGCCACGAGGGCGGTGCATAGGCAACCGATGATGCTGATTCGAATAATTTTCATGCTTCACCTCAAGATTCAAATCGCAACGAACACTCCGTCCCATTGAAAAATCCAGTCTTCGTAATTCACTGCGCCATCCGCTTGGACTCCCGGTCCATAGGGTCCATACCAAAAGTCACCTGGAAAGTTCCGATGGCCCCATAAAGCCCAGTACCACTGAATATTGCGCCGCGAAATAAACTCGTTTGTCCAACCGTTTGGATGTGCGGGCGGCTTGTAGGCGTTGTGCATATTGTAGTGATCGCTGATGTTGTATGAAGACGCAGTGATCCCGCTCGCAATGAGGTCAAGCGATGGCTGATCGCTCGCGTCATGTTTGGATCCATCGGCAGCAAAGAAGCCTTCATACGGCCAATCGGAGTCCAATTTTGGCCATTCAGTAACCTTATGAATTGGAATGGGTGACACGAAGTGCAACCATTTGTCTAATCCAATAATTTGTACGCAACCCCATTCTCCCACCCCCAACACGTTAGAAATGAGTTCATTTGTCTTGCAAAAAGCGTCGTCGAAGGTAGCTCCCGGAGGCGACCCATAGGGGCCGTTTGCTTGAACCTCGGTGGCCAGATAAGCCTGGGGCCAGTAGGAGGATGGGCCTATGTCACATTCCAAATATGCATCTGGCCCCAAAATCGCCAACGGACTTGATACGATGCCAGCACCCACCGGCTCACCGAGTATCGTTGTAACGGACACTGAGCATTGAACGGGCTGATCAGTCTCGTTGCCCAATCCTCCATCTTGATTTCTTGGAGACGTGTAAATTACGGCGGGCGAAGGCAAGTTCCACCATGTGGGTGATGGAACACCGATGACCGACCTTGTGCTGTGTCCTGGTCCCCAGTTCACACCGGTGATAAAGTCACCTAAATTGCTCCAATCAAAGCCCGTCACGGCGTACGGCCCCGCATCAACCCACATCGTTATTCCTTGTCCCACTTCACACGCATCAAGATCTTGTATGCCGAGGTTATCGTCATTAATCTTGATCGTGCCAGCAAATCGCACGCGGATTGGAGTGACAGTCGGCACGTACAACACCCCAGCAACGGCACCGAGAAGTAGGTTTGGCGAAGGATCATCAATGGCGGCAAATGCAGTGGGTGCGAGCCACACTTCGAATTGGTCGCCTGGATTCTCCATGATCGAGTATTTATGCCCAATCGCAAATTTTTCGGTCCCGTTCGTTTGCACTGGGCTGCCTAGTCCGTTGTCGACGCTTGTTGCATCCCCATCGGCACTCGCTTCTGCGTATTCGTCCAAAATTACGGCGGAAGGTGGCAACTCGTGGTCATTGACATTGTTAGGGTCTTTTTTCCAAAGGAATATGCAAATGATTTTCCCATTACATTCCACTGACCCGGGAACAACAATGTGTGGGTTAGCCTGCATCGAAGAGATTGCGCTGCCACCGTAACCGTCTGAAATCGGATAGTAGCCACGAACCCAGGTTGATCCATTGTGTGGGGTTATGTGGATTCCAGCACCTGGCTCGCACCAATAATATCGTTCGTAGTGACCGGCAAATGCGGCATTTGACAAACAAATGGCGATGATTCCGTACAATAGGCGCGTCGCGAATGTTACAGATTGCATGCTA
>CAYRAX010000116.1:3671-9043 GCA_964422285.1 uncultured Chthonomonas sp. | reverse complement strand
CCATCTGGACAAAGGCACCAGCGACCACGACCTATTCAAGAAGCAATGCACCACCGCGGGCGCGATGGTCTCGTTCGATATTGTTCGCGGCGAGAGGGCGTCGTTTCGGTTTTTGAACGCGCTCAAGTTGATTCAGCTAGCGGTGAGCCTGGGCGGCACCGAATCGCTTTGCAGCCACCCGGCGTCGATGACCCACTGCGATATTCCGGACGAGGAGCGCGCGCAAATCGGCATCAGCGACAAGCTCGTGCGGATGTCGGTCGGCGTGGAAGACCCGGATGATCTGATCGCGGATTTGGATCAAGCTTTGAGAGAAGTTTGAGGTTTTGCTTTTTCGGATTTCCCCCTAAATCCACCTCATCTGCGTGAGGGGGACTTTTTCGGTAGCGTGCCATTGTCATCGGTCTTGGGCGATGACAATGATTGAGGTCGCACGTCCCAGCACTTTGATCCGGAAAGTCTCCGCCTGAATACCCCTCATCTGCGCAAGGGGGACTTTTCCGCTCGGCGTTGACGAATTTCGCGGTGAATTCGTTTGGTTGCCGAATGAAATTCCCTCCTCACGAAGATGACAGGAGCCAGGGGCGAGCAATAATCCGCGCCTATGTACAGAAGTGGCCAGTGCGACAAGCAATCGCAAACAAAAATGGCACCGAATCCTTCGCAAAAACTGTCTCTCGACTGGAGCGATCGCGCCTTGCGGCTCGACCGTGTACTGGTCTCGAATCAGGTGGCCGAAGTTTTCAGTGCCAAAAGTATGATATCACGCTTTACCAAGCAAAAATGCTTTCCCTCAAGTTATCCACAAGATAATCACATTTTGCCGGATTTTGAACCTAATCCCAGTGGAGTTCCATGTCCCCGTGCAGAGATTGGATGTAGTTTAGTTGGCCTCCGTGGTAGCCCATGTGCCAAACCGCCATGCCCGCAATCCCAGAAAAAGATTGGTCCTTGCCGTCGGCGACGTAGGCCCCCGAAAGCTCATCATCAAGCGCCTCGATGCTGTTGACGATCGCGTCAATGGACGATTTGAAACGCTTCATCAACTCTTCTTTGTTTTGCGCTTCAGGCGGCGCAACGACCCAGCCTTCATAGGGCCATTTTCCGGGATCAATCGACGCGAGGCGCTGGCTAATCCGCTCGTTCACCAATACTACTTCGTAGGTGATGTCGTATCCGGTCCGGGCGGAACCGCCGGGACTGACGGCAAGTTGCTCGTGCGAGAGCGCTTCAAAGTCTTGAACGTAGGCCTTTGCGTCGTCGCTCAGGCTTTCCAAAATGTGCTGCTTTAAGGTCGGCATGTTACAATTTTAGCCTTTCTTGATCAGCAAGCAAAAAAACTTGGCATTTTGTTAGTTTTTGATGTATTGTAAGTGGTCATGGGCTTCATTGATCGAATATTAGGGAGATCACCTGCACCGCCGAGCACACTCATGGACGACGACGGGCCCGGTCTCAAGAACATCGTAGACTTCGCGCCGTTTGTCCCGATTTCAGAGAGCGTAAATCGGTCAACCGAGCGTGCTCGAGGTGCGCTGTTCATCTTACTTCTTGTCTCGGCGTTGCTCGTTGCTCTGGCGACCGAAAAAGCAATTGCGCCTTGGGGAGAGATCCGCCTTGGGGCGTATGGAGTGCTCGCCGACTTTCTTCCTGCGACAGAACGGTACGCACAAAGTGAGGATGAGTTCGTCGCGTTCGTCATCGAGGAGCGCAAGCGGCAGCGCATTGTGAGTAGGAGTAAGTTGGAACAAGAATGGGCTCATAAACTAAACCCGCTGAGTCCGTTGCCTATCCAAGACTATTCACCATCCGCGGAATCAGTTTTTACTTCCAAGGAACTTCGCGACCTCGAGAACTCGGCTAGGGTTGCACTGCGTGTGCAAAACGAGAATCATTTTGCTAGCCCATCTGATTTTGAAGGCCGGGTAAAGGACCTCAAGGATCAAAAGTACCGTGCAATGTATATCAAGCTACCGTTGCTCGATTTCAATATGGACGCGAACAATTTGACCCCGCTGGCGTCGTTCATTGGAACTTTCTTTATGTTTGTCACGATGCTCGCTTTGCGACGTGAGCACCAGTCACTCGGATACGCTTACGACGTAGCACATGAACTATTTCCTGTAGTACCAGGGCTCCAAAACGCAACCGCAGATGAGGAGGCAAAGGAATCAAAGGACAATAGGCGCATGCGGCAATTATGCCGTGACCTACTCACCATGAGCCAGTTGCTACAAGACCCAACAAGGAAAGTGACTAGAGCTGAGTGGGTCACGCGAATCCTGTTATTGGCTGTCCCATTTAGTATTTTCGTGCACCTTTGGTCCGACATCGATACTATTGAAATCGGAACAGCACTAAATCCATACCTTACGTTTAGCGGCCTCGCGTTTGCATTGGGATGTTCCTTAGTGTCCTGCTACCTGTACTTTATGATTATTCAAACCCAGCGCATGACGAAAGAGTTTTGGGATGTTTGGGTCGATGAAACGCAAAGCAAGTACATAGAGGCACGAGACAAGTTGAGGTCTGACAAGAAAGCCGCCAAAAAAGCTCGTAAGTCTGAGGGTGCTCAGTCCGATGTCAACGACAAATGCGACACCACAAACGAAAAGCTGCCAACACACGCCGTCACATCCAACGCATCGAATGAGGCTGACAGCCAAAGTTTGAACTCCTAGCCACGGGGTACCCTTCCCGCTATATGTCCATCGGTCGGGCCATTATTCTCAAAACGGCAGCGTTGCCTTTCATCGAACGCCTCGTCCGCAAATCGGCACTTTGCCGTCCCCTCGTCAAGCGCTTCATCGCGGGCGACACCTTGGCCGAGGCGATTAGAGCCTCCGAAGAGCTGTGTAGCCGTGGAATCACAACGAGCCTCGACTACCTTGGCGAGAATGTCAAGTCCGTCCAAGAAGCCGAGCAAGCGCGCGACGCTTACATCGAAATTGCCAATGCGATCGCCGCCCACGCGCAGCGCGACATGATGAACATTTCCATCAAGCTCACGCAGTGCGGGTTCGACCAAGGCGACGAAATCGCGGAAAAGCACTACCGCGAACTCCTTGCGGCATGCAAACCCGCCGGCACGTTTGTGCGAATCGACATGGAAGACACGCGCTATACAGAGCGCACGATGCAAGTCTTGGAGCGCGTTTTCCCGGATTTTCCCAACACGGGCACGGTATTGCAAAGCTATCTCTACCGGTCGATGGACGACCTTAAACGCATCATCAAGCTTGGCGCGCGGGTTCGAATCGTCAAAGGCGCGTACCTAGAAGATCGGGAATTTGCGTTTCCGAGCAAGGCCGACGTCGACAAAAATTACGTCGAAATGGCAAAACTGGCATTGAAGGAAGCCAACTATCCCGCCATCGCCACCCACGATGAATCGATCATCAACGAACTGAAAAAGTTCATCTCTGACGAGAAAATTGATCCCGCTAAGTTCGAATGGCAAATGATTTACGGCATCCGGCGCGACCTGCAACAATCGCTCAAAGATGAGGGGTTTAACATGCGGGTCTACATTCCCTACGGCGACCAGTGGTACCCGTATTTCATGCGCCGCCTAGCCGAACGACCGGCGAATGCGCTATTTTTCATCAAAAGCCTTTTCAAAAAGTAGCACCAAAATGGCACAATGACGAGGTGAGTGTCATGGAATCTGGCGATGCAATTTTGAATGCACTACGAAGCTCGTACCTTGCGACCGACATGTGCGAGGACGAGTTGAAGCTGATGGCGAGCCTCGCGGAGCTCAAACAGGTTGCGCAAAATGAGCCGGTGGTGAAGCAATTTGACCGCGAAGCTGACCTCTACATTGTGCTCACCGGAAAGGTTCTGATCAATGCTTCGAATGGCGACCTCGTCGCGCGCATCAAGTCGGGCGGCCTTTTTGGAGAAGTTTCGCTGCTGGATGATCGGCCCCGCTCGGCAACCGTCGTCGCGGAAACCGACGTCGAATTGGTGATGTTCCCTGCGCCGGGTCTCCGCGAAGCGCTCGACACCAACCCATCAATCGCAGCGAAGGTCTATCGCAATTTGGGTCGAACGTTGTGCGATCGGCTTCGTTCGGCAAACGTTCAAATCGAGGCGCTGCTGCTCGCCTCAGGCATCGACTTTTAAGCGCGCATTGCGATAAGAATCGCCCAGATCCCACGCGCCCGGAGCCTTTTCGACGGCGTGCGACGAGCCAACTCCACTTCCAAGCGCCAATTGCATCAGTTCGAGCAGAGCCACGTGCGGAGCCTCGGCCTCCAGCAAATCTTCACGACGACCCAAAAATCCAGTGTCAAATTGCGCCGACGCAAATTCGGGTTCAGCCAACACGCGCAGCACGTACGGGATGTTCGTCTTCACTCCGATGACGTGAAAATCTCTGAGCGCTTCGATCAGGCGAGCGGTTGCCGCGCTGCGAGTGGGCGCATGCGAAATCACCTTTGCAACCATACTGTCATAGAATCGCGTTACTTCGGAATCTGCACAGAATCCGGCGTCCACGCGAATGCCCGGTCCCGTCGGCGGTGCCCATCCGGCTATTTTTCCGATGCTCGGTAAGAAGTTCTGGGCAGGATTCTCCGCGTTCACGCGCGCTTCGATGGCGTGGCCGCGAATTGCCGAGCGATCGCCTTGCAGGATCGCCGCCGGGACGATCGATTCAATCCTCGCGCCTCGGGCAATTTCGATTTGGGCGCGCACCAGATCCAGGCCCGTGATGCACTCGGTGACCGGGTGCTCCACCTGGAGCCGCGCATTCACCTCAAGGAAGTAAAAATCGGTCGCCGCGGAATCCACAATGAACTCCACCGTGCCCGCGCCTTGATAGCCGGAAGCCTTAACCAGTTCCAGCGCGGCAGTTCGCATTCGCTGCCAAAGCGCGTCGGTCATGACCGGCGAAGGCGCCTCTTCGATCAGCTTTTGGTGCCGCCGTTGGATGCTGCATTCGCGCTCAAAAAGCACAGCCGCGCCGCCGTGTTGATCGGCCAGCACCTGCACTTCGATGTGCCGTGGCTCGGTGATCAACTTTTCCACCATCATCGTGCCATCGCCGAACGCGCGGAGGGCCTCATCGCGCGCAGTTGCCAGCTCGGGAGCAAACTCTTTGGCATCAAAAACCGCCCGCATGCCGCGCCCGCCGCCACCCGCGCTTGCCTTCAACATCACCGGAAATCCAATCGATTTTGCCGCTCGCTCTAGGTCAGCATCGCTCGCTTTGGGATCAAAAAATCCAGGCACCAATGGCACATTTGAATTTTGGGCCAAGGTTTTGGCGCTGATTTTGTCGCCAAGCGCGCGCATCGCCGAGGCAGGCGGTCCGATGAACGTGATGTTGTTTGCGGCACAAGCATCGACGAATTCGGCGCGCTCGC
>CAYRAX010000116.1:0-3661 GCA_964422285.1 uncultured Chthonomonas sp. | reverse complement strand
ACGCCGTGCGCGCCAGCCAGTCGCTTGGCGGCGGCCTTGTTGCCCAGCGCGCGCGTGGCCGCTGGCGGCGGGCCGATCCAGCCGAGCCCGGCGTCCAGCACCGCCTGGGCGAAGTCGGCGCGCTCGCTGAGGAAACCGTAGCCAGGGTGAACCGCGTCCGCTTGGGTCGTGGTGGCCGCATGAATGATCGCGTCGATTTTCAGGTAGCTCGCGGATGGCTCTGAACCACCAATCAACACCGCTTCGTCGGCAAAATTAGCGTGCATCGAGTGCGCATCGGCTTCGCTATAGACTGCGACGGTGCGGATGCCCATCTCGCGGGCAGTTCGCATCACGCGGATCGCAATCTCGCCACGGTTCGCTACGAGTAGCTTTTTCATGGCTTCCACTCTTGCACAAAGCTGGCCGGTCGCTTTTCAAAAAATGCAGCGAGCCCCTCTTTGCCTTCCGCCGAACCTCTCGCTCGCGCAAGCCGCTCGGCGGCAACATCGTTCGAAAGCGGAGCTTCTTGCGCAAGGATTTTTGAGGCATATACGGCTTCAGGCCCGCAGGCTAGGGTGCTGGATATGATGCCATCAACCGCCAGTTCAGCTTGCGTTTGGTCAACTGCGACTCGATGCACGAGCCCGATTTGCTGCGCGTATTCCGCATCAAAAACTTCGGCTGTCGCGAACAAGTGGCGCGAGTGGCTCACGCCAATCTTGGGCACAACAACAGTGGAAATGGTGGCGGGAATCAACCCGAGCTTTGCTTCGCTGAAGCAGAATTTGGTCTCCTGAGTTGCGACCGCCACGTCGGCCGCAGCAACCAATCCGCATCCACCACCGAATGCCGCGCCATGCGCCAACACAACCACGAGCGGGCGACAACGGCAAACCGCCTCGAACATTTCCGCGAGCCGAATCGCATCGGCCTTGTTCTCCGCCTCTGAGTAATTCGCGGCCTTTTTCATCCAGTTCAGGTCGCCGCCCGCACAAAAAACCTTGCCCTCGCCGCGAACAACGATCACCCGAATCATCGCATCGACCGTGGAAAAAGTCTGATGAAGTGCCGCGATGAGTTCGTCGTTGAACGCATTCCGAACGTCGGGCCGCTGCAAGGTGACATTCAGAACCGGACCGTTGGCCTCAACATTGAGCATTCACCCATTATGAACCGTTTGGCGGTCAGTCTTTATCCGGAATCCACTTCACATGACCATCAACGTAGGCGACCGCCCGCCCCCCGTTTCCGGCGACGTAACCCAAGATTTCGGATGCGGGGTCCTTGATTTTGTTGACATTGCGCTCACCGGTGTAGGTGTAAACAAATCCTTCGGTCAGAGCCTGATCCTTTAAGTAGGGCAGCAGAGCACCTGGAAACGACCCAGGCTCAGGCAGCATATCGTCCGCATCAGCGGCGTACATGAGAAAAGCAAGTGCGACCTGTTTTGCCCGCGAGAGAATTTCCTCGCGAGGACTTACTTCCATCGCTTTCTCGATGTCCTTAGCCGGAGCAGTCAGAACCTTGCGAATGGCAATGCCGCCCGGTAAAGCAAACGCCACAAGAGAGTTATCCGCAGAGACCGCCCACTGCTCATAACCCGCGCCGAGCGGAATCCATGGCCCGCCGTATTGGTCGTTCTTTCGATATGTTGGGTCGCTCAGTTCCAATCGGAGCAGGATTACTTCAGAGCATGAAAAATCGGCAAACACTGGATTCCCACTCGAAACCGTGAGCTCGTCGGATTCAAGTTTGAGCACACCATCTGTGATTCCTCTTGAGGACCGCACCCAAGTGGACGAGCCAGGCGCAAGCTCCATGAGAATCCGTGTCGTCTTACCGTTTACCCGTTCGTAGCTCATTCCGAATATCGAGTCCGACCCGGTCCGCCATCCCTCAACGATCACTCTGGATTCGGGAAAGTCGCGGACGTGGCGACTCTCACCGGTGGGGTCAATCGAAAAGCATTGCTTAGTGATTAGCTCCGGGTGATTGGTCACCGCGGCTGTAACGACCACCATCAGTTGATCGGTCGTCGGGTGGATGCTCGTCGTATAAATCGAGCCGGTCATGGGCACGGTCGCCGCCTTGCCTGTTCCAATGTTCACGCAGTGCATCGACCAATTCGAATCCTCTTCTTTGCTCTGGTCGCCGGTCGCATAAAAAACAAACTTTGAGCTGCTCGACCACGCGACCGATATCACGGCCTCGTGAGTTTCGCTGAGCTTTCGGGTAGTCCTATTGCGCCGGTCATACAGCCAAAGGCGGGTGATCGTCTTTGGTCGATTGCCACCATTCATCCACGCCGTAAACCGCGGAACATCATCTGCAAAGGCCGTCGCACAGACCACCAGATAGTTGTGATCGTAGGACCAATACAAGCACTGCACGTCTCCCTGCAGGGGAACCAAGGTTGGCTCGCTCAAGAACAGCGCCTTATCGCCGAGAACGATATGGCTTTGTTTGAGAAGCAAACGAAACTGGGCTACCCCCACCGAGCACAGGGCGAGAAAACCGATCACCAACAACCAGCGGCAAAAAACAAAGGACCTCACACACTAACGACGTGCAAGGTCCTCAATTTTGATCGTGAGCGCGCCGAATTACTTGTCGCGATTTTCGCGCAAAAACGCCGGAATGTCCAGGTCGCCTTCGTCGAATTCCGCTGATGTGATTGTGGATTCGTCGCGTCGGGCGGCCGCGGCTCGTTCCCAAATTTCCTTGGGAGAAACGCGTTGAACCGCGTCTTGGTTGAATGGCCGTGGAGCTGGCGTCGCTGGGACAGCTGGCTTTTCAATTTCAGCGGTTACTGGCTCGCTGGGAGTGGGGATCGACGGCGTTTCGATCACTGCTTGTGTCGGCACCGAGTATGTATCTTGGGCCACGCGGCGACCCTCCGTGGAGTAGGGGTTGAACCCGGTAGCGAGCACCGTGATTCGAACTTCGCCCTGCAATGTCGGGTCATCCACCAAACCAAAGAAGATGTTCGCGTCTTCGGCGTCGCAAAGCTGCTGGATGTAGTCCATCGCTTCGGTCGCTTCGAGCAAGGTTAGGTCGCTGCTGCTCGTGATGTTGACCAGCAAGCCCTTTGCGCCGTGGATCGTTTGCTCCAGAAGCGGGCTCGAAGTTGCCGATTGAGCGGCCTGGATCGCGCGATATTCGCCGACTCCATAGCCGATTCCCATCAGTGCCGGCCCCGCATTGCTCATGACCGCGCGCACGTCGGCAAAGTCAACGTTGATTTGGCCCGGAACCGTGATGATGTCGCTGATGCCCTGCACGCCTTGGCGCAAGACATCATCCGCCACCCGAAAAGCATCGCTCAACGTCGTGCGCTTTTCGACCACGCTCATCAAGCGGTCGTTGGGGATCGTGATCAAAGTATCCACGCGGCCCATCAGCGAGGTCACGCCCTGCTCGGCGAGTCGCTGTCGGCGTGGTCCTTCGAATCCGAACGGCTTCGTAACCACCGCCACCGCAAGCGCGCCAACTTCTCGAGCCAAATCCGCGATTACGGGCGCCGCGCCCGTACCGGTGCCGCCGCCCATGCCCGCCGTAATAAAGACCATGTCTGCGCCTTCGAGAACTTTGCGGATGTCGCCCTTGCTCTCTTCGGCGGCGCTTTTGCCGACTTCGGGATTACCGCCCGCACCCAATCCACGCGTCAGATTCGAACCCA
>CAYRAX010000115.1:0-9046 GCA_964422285.1 uncultured Chthonomonas sp. | reverse complement strand
TCTTTCTCGATTAGTCGCCGATTTGGGTTGGTCGATCCGTTCCGCGCGCGTTGGCCAATGGGCTGGGCAGGGTGTGGCGGCCTTCTATGTGACGGACAAAAGTGGGCGCGGCATCTCGAAGGATGACGTGTTAGCGAGCCTTTCTGCCCGCCAAAGCGAATCAGGCTAGTATAATCTTGCTTGGCATGAATGTACTCATTTTTGGGTGTGGCCGGACGGGTTCAACGCTCGGGCTCCAGCTCGCTCGCGAACACAACGTCACGATCATCGAACAAAACCCCGAAGCGCTTCGCCGATTGGGCTACAAGCACAACTGCAAAATCGTCATGGGAAGCGGCTTGGATGAGGACATTTTGGAAAAGGCAGGCGTCCGGAATTGCGACGTATTTTTCGCCGTCACGCGCGGCGACAACACCAACTTGATGGCTGCGCAAATCGTGAAGATGAAGTTTAACGTTCAGAAGGTTTGCATTAAAGTTGCAGACCCGAACCGCGCCGAAACCTACAGAAATATCGGCTATTTTTGCATCACGCCCAGCGCACTGCTCGCCGGGATGATGCGCGATTGGGTGTTGGGTGCGCCCTACCAAGAGATCGATACCTACAACATTTTGCCGAAGGAGCTTGAGGTCTAAGCCATGTACATTGTGATTGTAGGCGGCGGAAATGTTGGTCTGAACTTGGCAAAGCGATTGCAACATCGCGGGCACGAAGTATTGGTGCTGGAAAAGGACAGCCGACAAGCCCAAAAACTGGCGACGTTTTTGGGCGATGAGGCGGTGTACCTGGGTGATGGGTGTGAAACCAGTGTGCAAAAGGCTTGCGGTTTTGGCCGAGCAGATGTGGTCGCAGCGGTGACCGGCGAAGACGAAGACAATTTGGTCGTTTGCCAGATGGCGAAGGTGATGTGGAAGGTGAAGCGGGTTTTGGCGCGCGTGAACGACCCCAGTCACGAAGCCATCTTCGCGCAAATCGGCATTGATGACACCGTTTCGGCAACCGGGATCATTTTCAACCTCATCGAGCAGCAGATTAGCAGCGACACATTGATTCCGCTCGGCACTCTCGCCAAAGGCAATATTGAGCTGATCGAAGTTTCATTGAGTTCGCGCTCGCCGGTGGCAGGCAAGTCGGTGCGGGAACTAACGCTCCCGGCGCAGACGAACATTGTATGGATCAATCGAGCTGGTCAGGGCGTTCTGGTCAGCGGCGACACGATGCTCATGGAAGGCGATGAAGTGGTCGCAGTAGTTCCAACTGCGGTGGCAGATGAGCTGCGCGAGATGCTTGTTCCTGCCCGGCCTTAGATGCCGTCGATCAGCCGCGCGAGTTCAAAATCGTAAGGCGAAATGCCTTGCACGTCATGGGTACTGACGGCGATGACGACCCGGCACCATTTGATCAAGATGTCGGGGTGGTGATTTAGTTTTTCAGCGATTTGCCCGACCTGAGCAGCGAAATTCACGCCGTCGAGATAAGCGGGGAAGGTGAACTCTTTCGTCAATTGACCTTCTTGGACGCTCCAGCCAGCGGCATCGGCAATGGCAACGGCGATTTCTGCTTCGGTCAACTTGCGGTATTCGAGTTTCATGGAGGTCATTGTATCAAACAAGCGGGTCATAGCCCGGATTTTGGATCAGACATCGAGCGCAGCCCGTCGCCGATGAAGTTGAGCGCGATGATCGTGAGGCTGAGCATCAGGCAGGGATACACCAGGATCGTCGGGTGGGAGGCCATGTCGAGCCGGGCCGAATTGATCATCGTGCCCCAACTGGGCATGGGCGGCTGAACTCCGATTCCGAGGAAGCTAAGCGCACTTTCCGCCAAGATGATGCCCGCGAGATCGACCATGCTGACCGCGAGCAGCACTCCAGTAAGGTGCGGAAGCACGTGGCGGGTGACGGTGTAAAACGTTGGGCTGCCCAGTGCCCGGCTCGCCTCGACAAATTCCCGGTTCTTCAGCGTATTGGCTTGGGTCTTGACCAAGCGGACGACACTCGGCCAAGCGGTGATGGAAAGCGCGGCAACCACGGGCGTTATCCCGAGCCCCCAGACGCCGATGATGAGTATCGCGAGCAGGATATCGGGGAACGCGAACATGGCGTCCGTGAGCCGAAGAATCGCGACCCGTAGCCACGGCGGGCCAAATGCGGAGAGGATGCCAAGGGTGATTCCCGTGACGAGAGCGATGCACTGGACGCCGATGCCGATGAGGAGCGAAACCCGCGCGGCATAGGCAAGCCGGGTGAAGATGTCGCGGCCTTGTTCGTCCGTTCCAAGCCAGAAACTGGCGCCCGGGCTGGCGAAAGGCGTTGAGGCGCGCTCGGCAAAATCAAAGCGCATGGGGCCGAAGATCGCGATGGCGACCACGATCGCGAACACGACCAGCCCAATCAAGTACAGCGGGTTGCGCTTCAAACCTGCGACTCCCGTATTCGTGGATCGACGATGGGCTGCACGAGGTCTACCAACAGGTTAACGGCGATGAAGAGAAATCCTGCCACGAGAGTTGTTGCTTGAATTGTAGGCACATCGCGCTTCTGAATCGCCTCAATCGCCAACCGCCCGATGCCGGGGATCGTAAACGCCGTCTCCACGATGAACGATCCGGTGAGCAGGAACCCAAAGCTCGTGCCCATCGCCGTGAGCACTGGCAACAACGCATTTCTTAGCGCATGCTTCAAATAGAGCGCTCGACGCGGAACGCCCTTGGCAATCGCAAGCCGAATGAACTCTTGCTGGAGCGTGTCGATCATGCTCGCGCGGGTTAGCCGGGTCAGCGTGGACATCGGCCGAAGCGAAAGAATGACTACCGGCAACACGAGATAATAGAAGTCCGATGCGACGCGATTCACTTCCCAAGTCACTGGAAGCATGTCCAGGTTGAGCGCGAAAATGAGAACGAGTACCGGCGCTAAGACGAAGTTGGGAATCGTAACGCCAAGCGTGCTCACCCCCAAAATGAGCCGATCAGGCCAACGATTTTCGTTGATTGCTGCCACAACGCCAAGCGTCAAGCCGACCATTGTTGCGAGCAAAATGGCCCACAGCGCCACGCGCAGGGTCATCGGTAGCGAGCGCTTGATCGAATCAATCACGGGCTCCTTGGTTCCGACGAATGAGTTGCCAAAGTCCAGGCGCGCGGCGTTTGCGACAAAGCTGACGTAGCGAACCGGCCAAGGACGGTCGAGCCCCAGTTCGTGGCGGATGCGTTCGACGGTGTCCGGTGTTGCTTTTTCCCCAGCAATTTGGCGGGCAGCATCGCCGGGGGCCATTTCGGCCGCCAAAAAGGTCACAAAGGAGACAAAGACTAAGCTGAGAACGCCAAAAATGAGTCGGATTAAGATCGCGCGTGCCAGCTTCACTGAACGACGATCTTACCTAAGATTCCCGCAAAATCAGTCGGTGATGGTCGCCTGGCTGACCACGTCGCCCCGCTCGATTTTGTCCAGCAACGGCATCGAATCTTTGGTTACTTGACCAAAAACCGTGTACTGACCATCCAAAAATCCGTAATCACCCAAGCACACGTAAAATTGACAATCGCCCGAGTTCTGGTCGCCGGGCTTGTGAGAAAGTCCTACGGCACCAGCTCGGTGGGTGATTCCCGTGTTCTCGTACGGCACCTTGGCACCGCTTCCGCCGCTCCCAATAGAGGCATCGTCGATGGACTTGGTCTTGGTGAGCGGGTCGCCAAAATAGATGGCAAACGGCCTGGGTTGGCGCACAACCTTAAAGAACTTTTGACCGTTATAGAACCCGCTTTGGGCGAGCTTTATGATGTGCGCGGTGGTTGCCGGCGCTTTCGTTTGGTTCAATTGGATCGACAATGTGCCTTTTCCAGCAATTTCCAGGTTCAGGATGGCGCCTTTTTCGAGCGTGTTGACGCGCGCTACGCTGGATGCGCAGATCGAGCATAGGGCGATAATCATCCTAACGGCCAGGTTTACTTTCATGTCGTTCAGCTTATAGACGTTCGCGATTTGCAAACGTATCACGAATATTGGGTTGCGGGCAATCTGTGCAAGTTCCTTAGTATTACTTTTCGGAACATCTCCCCCTAAATCCCCCTCATCTTCGTGAGGCGACTTGACCGCGCAAAAAGGCTCGCAAAATTACGAGCGAATGCCTACCTGCCTTAGCTTTGCAGAACTCGGCCGTAGCCGTCGATTTTGGTGTGTCCGGTGAGCATCAGGATTCCATCGACGAGTGCCCAGATGTAACCCACACCGCAGAAAACGGTTGTTAAGAGTTGCACAACACCTTGAGCGACGTAACCAAGATACATACGCCCCACACCGGGAAGGACGATGTTCAGCACACCGGCGAGCACCCGGCTTCGATCGCTGACTGGCAAAAATGCGGTGGGCGAATACATCGGAGCCGGAGCAAAATTGTAGCTTGGCATAATCGGCTGCATCGGCTGAGCGTTGGGAGTGAAGGTTGGCGCGGGCGGCGGCGCATAAGGCGCGCTTGGGATCGATGGTCGGCTAGGCGGTTGCGAGACCGGTGGTGCCGTCGGAATCGGCGGCGGCGAGCTAATGGTGTTGGAAATGAACGAGCGTTGGAGATCCAGCACCTCGCCAGCTGGGAGCCAATTCGGCATGCCTTCTCGCCAGACATACGTTTGCCTTTCGATCACTCCGTCGCGGACCAATTCTTCGATTTGGTCATGCGAAAGCGGCCCCAATTGACCATAGTGGCCAATGTAGTACCAATCAAATTTTTCTATTGATGGGCTGCTCATGGGGTCGGTTTCTGTGCGTCCAATATTTTAGCGTTAAGGAGCGTTTTTCGGTTCCAATGGGGTCTAAAGTCCTATGACTTGACGGCACCATTTTGAGTTGGGATAAGAGTCTTCGCTTTTTGTATTCGGTGAATGATTCGCTGTGGACCGAGCACGGCCATCAGCTGCCAGAGCCCAGGTCCGCTCGTTTTTCCGGTTAGGGCAATTCGGGTCGGGTGGACGACTGGTCCGAGCTTCTCCATATTATTCTGTTCGGCAAATTCGCGCAGCGAACTTTCACATTCGGCCTCGGTCACCGAAGATTTTGAGTCGCAAAACGCCAAAAGATGATCGAAAAGCGCGGGGACTTGGGGCTCATGGAACCACTTTTCGACGGCCTTCGGGTCCATGTTTGGCTCATCAACATAAAAGAATGCGCATGCTTCGCCAAAGTTGGCGAGCGTGGTCACCCGCTCCTGTTCCAGCGCGATCGCCTGCTCGACAAGCCCCGGATTAGCCGCATAAGTCTTGGATTTGAGCTCAAGGTACGGCATGACCCCAGCCTCGGCGTGGCCCTCGCGGGACCAATATTCATTCGTATCTGGCGCGGCGGCATAGTCCACCATGGTTTGAACGAGCGCGGGCGTTGCAGTCGCCCGAATGTAATGGCCGTTCATCCACCGCAATTTGTCGAGATCAAAGACGCCCGGTGAAGGCTGGAGTCCATGGAGGTCAAATGCCTCAATAAGTTCATCCATGGTAAGCAGTTCGCGGTCTGCGCCGGGGGACCAGCCGATGAGCGCGATAAAATTGGCAAGTGCCTCGGGCAAATATCCGGCCGCGCGGTAATCCAAGCACCGCGTATCGCCGTGGCGCTTGCTCAGTTTTGACCCGTCCTTGCCTTTGATGACGGGGCAATGGACAAAAATCGGCCGTTCCCAGCCAAATTGGTCGAAAAGGCACGCGTGTTTTGGCGCAGAACTGATCCATTCTTCGCCGCGCATGATGTGGGTGATGCCCATCAGGTGGTCATCCACCATCGCGGCAAAATGGTAGGTTGGCATTCCATCGGCCTTGATCAATACGGGGTCATCCACCGTGTTTGAATCGAATTCGAGCCGACCACGGATCGAGTCTTCGAGCACGATGGTTGTGTTGCGCGGAATCCGCTGGCGAATCACGGGGATTTTTCCAGCGCGTTCGGCGTCCTCGACCTGTTGCGCGGATGCGTCGCGCCAGATGCCGCCAAAATAGCCGATCGGCTGCTTGTTGATCTGCTGATATTCGCGCATTTCGGTCAGCTCTTCGGGCGTATCGAATGCCTTGTAAGCGTGCCCCGCGGCGAGCAGCTTGTCGATTTCGTGCGCGTAGATTCCGGCCTCTTTGCGTTCGCTCTGCCGGTAAGGGCCGCAATCGCCACCCGCATGCAAGCCCTCCTGCCACTCGACGCCGATCCAGCGCAAGCTCTCGACGATTTCTTCTTCGCAACCGGGCACGAACCGGGTGCGGTCCGTATCTTCTAGGCGCAGAATATTGACGCCGCCGTGGTGCTTAGCAAACAGATGCTTGAACAAGGCATCACGAATATTGCCCACGTGTGGGCTTCCGGTTGGGCTAGGCGCGTATCTTACACGAACTGACATGGATGCATCAGGGTACCTGTTGCGCCCGATGCCTTGGGTTCAGCCCCGGCTCCATTCGAGCGGCTTTTTCGGATCGTCGCCGTAAAGCCGCAAAAAGACGTTGCCGTTTTCATTGGCAAATTCGAAGCGATAGGTGTCGGTCGAGCCGTCGCCGTAGTTCAGCGTGAGTTCGTTACCGTTCACAAACCAGGTGCCGCTCGACGCTGACGAAGAATTACTGTAGGTGCCGCCGACCCAAGTCGTGTCGCCATATTGATTCTTGCCCGAAAAATTCCCGCTGGACTCGCCGTTCCAATTCACGGTGAATGTGCCATCGGCGCGCAATTCGGCGGTCGCGCGCTTCTCGGTGCCGGATGTCGCGCTGTAGCTCCAGTGCTTCCAAACGCCTACCAATTGGGGATTGGTCTTTGCTTGTCCCCAACCGAGCGAATAGAAAATCGAACGCAAAACCGGCTCGCGCTTCTTCATGATGTCTGGCGGCGCGATGCCAACGACCGCTACGCCAAACCCCTTAAGAATCGTCACGAAAGCCTTGATTTCGAGCTTCGTGCCGTTCGAATCGGCGGTCCAGGTGTAGACTGCGCCTTTCCCGTTTCCGGCTGGCGCGCTGCCGATGCCGCCCGAGCGCTGCGCGTTTGGAATCGCAGCTTGAAGCGAAGAATTCACATATTCGGCGACTTCCTTGCTGGCGGGATCAGTAGCGCCTTCAGCTGATTCGCCGGTGATCAAATAAACTTCATTTTCCGTTGCGTCGGGTGGCGTCAATCGCACTCCACCTTCGGCTTCGGTCACCGTCCAATTTGCCGGATAGCGAAATTTGCCGCCGCTGGAATGCGTGTATTCCTTTCCGGTCGTGGTCAGGCTTGCCGCTGGGGTCACCCCGTTGTTGCTCTTGCTCGGCTTGATCGGCTCCGCAGAGCCCTGTTCGTCGTTGGCTGGTGCAGCCTCCGAGTCGCTCGTGAATTCCATTTCGTCGGCGTCATCCCAATTGGGTTTGCCATTGTCGTCCACGTCGGCAACCTTAATTTTGATCGTCTTGCCAGACAATGTGGCTTTGAATGGTGCCTTTTCACCCATGATCGAGACGTTGCCAGAAGCGCTATTCCCATCGACCGTGCCAGTTAGGTTGATCGTGATTCCAGCAACTTTTACATCGCCGCTTAAGGAGGTTCCATTCTGCTTGAGCGTGAGCACCGCGTCTTGGCCCTCGATTTTGCCCTTGTAAGTGCCGGTGAATGAAGCCACGAACAGCGTAACCAATGCGATCAGACTAGCAACCAATTTCATACACGAGATTATACGTCTGCTCGCACGAAAAAGAGTCAAATTTATCCGCTATAGAGCGGCATGGAGACGGTGACTTCTGTGCCTTTGTTGAGTTCGCTGCGAAGCTCCACGTTTCCATCGTGCGACTCCACGATGTGTTTGACGATGCTCAAGCCAAGGCCAGTGCCGCCGGTCGCGCGCGAGCGGCCCTTATCCACTCGGTAAAAGCGCTCAAATACCCGCGGTTGATGCTCGACCGGAATGCCAATACCTGTGTCCGTAACGACGAGTACGGCCCGGGAATCGTGCTCGCTCAAAGTGACGCTGACTTCACCCTGATTCGTATATTTGATCGCATTTTCGACCAAGTTCAACACGACCTGCATGAATTGATCTTCGTTGACCAGCACCTTGACTTGCGCGGGCGCGCTAACGTTGAGCGCTAGGCCCTTCGCAGTCGCCTTGTCGCGAAGGTCATCGCAGGTTTCTCTCACGATGTCCGCCCAGTTAGTAATTTTCTTATCGGGCGGCTGAGATTCGGCGGTGGAAATGGTCAGCAGATCGTTCGCGATGAGGATTAGCCGGTCCACTTCGGCGATAATGCGCTGAGTGTATTTTGCGCCCAGCTCCTTCCAATCTTGATCTTCGCCTTCGTTCAAAATCTCGGCCATCGCGCGGATATTGGTCATCGGCGTGCGAATTTCATGGCTGACATTTGCGACAAAATCGCGGCGGATACGCTCAAGGCGGCGCAGGCTCGTGATTTCGTATATGCTCAAAAACACACGCTCCGGGTTGTTCGGGTCGGCCCAGGCGTGCGCGATGCCGATGCGCTCTTCGGGATAGCGAAAAACCACTTCGACGGTGTTGTGAATGTGGGTCACCGCGGCCCGAGCGACGAGAGCTTCCAAATCGTGGCTCAACGTGACCGCCAAAATCGTTTTGCCACGCGGCGCATCGGAGCGAAAAAGTTCGCTCACCTTGCGATTGGCGTACTCGATGATGCCGGATGGTTGGCACAAAAAAATCGCGACTTCCAAATCGTCCGCGAGAGCGTCAATCACTTCTCGGTGCTTTTTGAATTCCAATCGGTTGAATTCCGCCCGTTGGTGGGCTTCTTTTGCCTGCAAATTCGCATCGCGAATGGACGTGGCAGCGAATAGGCACCCTGCACCGACGAGGACTGCAAGGGCCATAGCCGGCCAGCGACCCGGAAGATCAGCCATCGACCACGCGCCAAGCCCGATCGCGGCGGCGATGAGTAAAAATTGGGCGAGAAAGAACTTTCGGTCGATTGGCATCCGGTGTACGCCCATGATGATAGCTGAACTTGTGCAAAACTTGGGTGCAAGAGATGAAGAGAATCGAGGCGTTTGTCCGGGTCAACAAGCTCGAAGAAGTCAAGTTGGCG
>CAYRAX010000114.1:0-9051 GCA_964422285.1 uncultured Chthonomonas sp. | reverse complement strand
GCCTGTGGGGCATCCAATGGCACAACAACCGTGTCTACTTTGGTCGATGGGTTGAAAACATGAGCACCGACGCCAACCCGACAGCCGACAACGAAGTGTGGTCGGTGGCTCTGGATGGCGCTGGTGACATCATGCCCGCATCGCTGCGGCTGGAAGTGACCGTGCCTCCGTTGGCTGGTCAAAACTACTCGCACCCGGTATCGGACATTTCGTTCTCGCCAGAGGGCAAAATGATGCTTTGCGAGCGCTCCATGTATAACGCAACCGGACCCTACGCCCACCAATCACGCGCTCTGGAATACGATTGTGGTCCAGACGGTAAATGGGCGAACACCGGCGGCGTCAACCAGTTCGTCATTGGAGCGATTGGCGTAAACGGTCCATCCTGTGCGGGTGGTACTGACTACGACTACAGCGCGGTCAATTGCGGTCCTGGAACGGGACGACGAGTATGGTTCACAGCGGACTACGCGGGATTCTTCCCCGGCGGCGGTGTTGCTTATGGAATCCAAGGTACTCCCATTGCAGGCGGTACCTACCTCCAAAGCATCATCCAAGACGTGACGGGCGTTGCTGATGGCGGCAAGACCCAACTCGGCGACATCGAAATCCACTGCCCAATCCAGCCCATTATCGCGGGCAAGGTTCACTTGGGCGACTGGTCCACGACTCCCGCGGGCAAGAAGATGGATATCGAAATTCGAGTAGCTGGCACTTCCGCGGTTGTGCAAACTGCGCAAGTAACCCTCGATGCCAATGGCGCGTTCACTCTGCCGCTTGATGCGACCTTAGTGGGCGGTTCTTACGACATTGGCGCAAAGGGCAAATGCTGGTTGCGACAACGCGTCGTAGCGGATGTCGTTTCCGAGCGCTCGGTGGTGAATTTCAGTCTCACCAACGGCGACGTGAACGGCGACAACTACGTGGGCACGGATGACTACATGTTGCTCAGCGCGGCGTTCGACACCATCATGGGCGATCCTGCCTACCTGCCAACCGCCGACCTCAACGGCGATGGCGTCATCAACACCGACGATTATCTGATCTTGTCAGAGCACTTTGACACCTACGGTCACTAATCGAAGGCACTAGGCCGCTTCATCGCGGTCTTCGGGGCGAGAGTCATCACTCTCGCCCCGCTCTTCTTCATTCAGCGCCAGACGCGACATGGTATCCACCAACAGCAATCGGTCAGGGTCTACCGTGCGCTCGGTACTCAAAACATAGCTCAGCGGATGCGCGACCAACTTTTCGCCGTCCACGCCCACCATTTCGCCGGAATATCCGGTCAGGAGCCGATGCGCCGCATACGCACCCAGCCTTACCCCAAGAACTCGGTCGAACGCCGTCGGCGAACCTCCGCGTTGCATGTGCCCCAAAACCAGATAGCGCGCGTCATAGCCCGTGTACTTTTGAACAAAATCCTTGATGTCGCTGGCACGAGCTGCCCCTTCCGCAACGACCAAAATGCTGCTGCGCTTACCCTTGTGGTGCATGCGGTTGAGCGTGTCGCAAATCTCGGGTAGCGAGTAGCTGACCTCGGGGATCAGGACTGCCTCCGCGCCGCCGGCAATGCCCGCTTCCAACGCGATAAACCCATTTCGGCGGCCCATGACCTCGATGACAAAAACGCGTTCGTGAGAGTACGCGGTGTCACGCACGCGGTCGATTGCCTCCAGGGCCGTGTTGACTGCCGTATCAAAGCCGATGGAAAAATCGCTACCGCTGATGTCGTTGTCGATCGATCCGGGAACCCCAACGACCGGGAAATTGAACTCTTCATTCAAGGCACGCGCGCCGGTGAGCGAACCGTCGCCGCCGATCACAATCATCCCCTCGATGCCGTGCCTTTGGAGTTGACCGTGCGCTTTTTCGCGGCCCTCTTTGGTCATAAATTCCTTACTACGGGCAGTCCGCAGGATCGTCCCGCCACGGGAGATTATGCCCGCGACCGAGGCAGCGTTCAATTCCTGGATTTCGCCGTCAATGACACCCTGCCAGCCATGGACGAACCCAAAGACTTGCGCGCCGCGGGCGATTCCTGCCCGTGCAGCACCGCGAATCGCCGCGTTCATGCCGGGCGAGTCGCCGCCACTGGTAATCAGGGCAATCCGGTTCAAGGTTGAACCTCAGGGGAAATAGGGCCAAACATCGTCACTCCGAGAGTAGATTTTTGGCTGTTAGAGGGTAATTCTTCTTAGTTCAGGCACTTGCTTTGCGCGTATGCGGCGCTTTTGTGGACCCAAAACATGAATTTCTCGTAGTTATCCAGCACCGATTTCGGCATACGAACATATTCCTTCATCGGCTCGGCGGTGGGATCGGTGCGCAAAAGCTCGGCACCCGGCAGGTTGAGCGCGGCTTGAAGATCGGTAGGTGAAAGCTTGAGGCCGATGTCTTCGCCGATCAAGAAAGCGAACATTTTTTCGCCCGTGTAGACCCCCATGCCGTTGAACATCCGTCGAGCACGCACATCGTACTCTTCAGCGGCCTTCATCATCTGCTCATATCGCAACGGACGGTAAACCATCGAAATGCCTGGGAATCTGGGGTGCGCCCATCCATGAACGCGACAAAGTCCTATTCCGTCAATTTTACTTCAATTCTTGACAAACATGTACGGGATACAGGTAGACTCCGAAACACGGGCTAGTACTCTTACCAGCGTATCAAGTTCGCGCCCCAAACAAGACCGGCGCCAAAACCGACCGTCATCACCAGCATTCCGGGCTTGAGTCGCCCTTGCTGAACCGCTTCATCAAGCGCAATAGGAATCGATCCGCCGCTTGTGTTGCCATAGCGGTCGACATTTACAAAAACTTTTTCACTCGGCAGGGCCAATCGCTTCGCCGCGGAATCGATAATGCGCAGGTTGGCCTGGTGCGGCACGAAGAGATCTATCGCGCTCGGCTCAAGATTGCACTCTTCCAGAAGCCGGCAACAGGCGTCTCCCATGGCAGTCACCGCGAATCGGTAGACCTCCGCGCCCGCCATGAAAATCGATGTGCGGCAATTGTCGAACCCACCCTGTGAATAAGGGTGCTTCGAGCCGCCCGCTTCTAAGGTGATATAGCCCGCACCCGCCCCATCCGAAAGCATGACCGTCTTGATCACGCCGCGCTGAGGATCTTCGGATGCTCGAACGACGACCGCACCGGCTCCGTCGCCGAACAGCACACAGGTCGAACGGTCGGTCCAATCCACGAATTTGGTAAGCGTATCCACGCCGACGACCAGCGCGGTATTGATATCGCCAGCTTTGATCATCGCGCTCGCCGTGCTCAGCGAATAGATGAACCCGGCACAGGCCGCGCCCAAGTCGAATGCACCCGCGTTTTTTGCGCCGATCGCGTCCTGGATGATGCTTGCTGCCGCGGGAAATGGCATGTCCGGCGTCACGGTGCCGCAAATCACCATTTGAACCTCGGCAGGATCGATTTTTGCCGCTTGTAGTGCTTTTTGCGCAGCTTCAATGGAAAGGGTCGTCGTGGTCTCGTCCGGATCGCACACGCGCCGCTCGCGAATTCCAGTGCGTTGAGCAATCCACTCATCATTCGTATCAACGATTTTTGCCAAATCGTCATTGGTCATCACGCGGCGAGGAACCGCATGCCCAGTTCCCACAATGACTGCGCTTCGAGACATAAGCTAAATGATTTACCGTAAATCCAGCGGACTTCGATTCATCTTACTCGGAAATTTCTGCGCGAATTCGATCCAGAAGCCCGTGCTTGACCGCTCGCTCTGCGAAAATCAGCGCGTTTCGGATCGCCTTCGCGTTGCTGCGGCCATGACCAATGAACATGAGCCCATTCAGCCCGAGCAGCGGCATGGCGCCATATTCCGCGTAGTCGAGCCTTCGGCGCAGCGGAGCCATCAACTTGCGCATTGGATAATACGGCAACCGGGCCAGAGCACTTTCGGGCAGGGCTTCGCGGATCGAGCCCATGATGAATTCGGCGACGCCTTCGCTTGTTTTCAGGACGACATTACCGACGAACGCATCGCACACGACCACGTCGCAAGGCTCACGGAAAAGGTCTTTGCCCTCGATGTTTCCCGCGAACCAGCTTTGCTTGGACAGCATCGTGTAGGCGCGCTTAACAAATGCGTTGCCCTTGCCCTCTTCTTCCCCAATGTTCAGGAGGTGTACGCGCGGATTGGTTCGTTTGAGCATCACTTCAGCGTAGGCGCGTCCCATGACGGCAAACTCGACCAAGTGCTCGGGGTCTACGTCAGGGCTCGCCCCTGCATCAAGCAAGATGAAGTTTCCGTGCTTGTTGGGAAAGAGGCTCGCGATTGCGGGGCGATGAATTTTTGACATTTGTCGCCAGGCGAGTTGGGCAGCGGCGGCAGCAGCTCCCGTGTTGCCGGCACTCACGACCGCGTCGGCGCTGCCCGCCTTGACCATGCCGACCGCGACCATGAGCGACGAATCTTTCTTCTTGCGGAGAGCTTCGGTGGGTTTTTCATCCATCTCGATGACCTGGCTCGCGGGCACGATGCTCAGTCGCTGGGGAGCAGGCTTGGGCAGCAAAGCGTTGATCCGTACCGGGTCGCCCACCAGCGAGATGGTTCCTTCCATGTGGCTGAGCGCCTGCAGTGCGCCTTCGACGACGGTTTCTGGCGCGTGATCGCCGCCCATGGCATCCAAAGCGATATTCATGATTGCTCTTCCGGCTTGAGAAGTGCTTGCAGCTTCTTCAGTTCCTGCGAATTTTTGTCGGTCGATGGCAGCGCTGATTCCGAAGGATCAATCGCGGGCGCCGAATTCGGGCACGGGCCATCCCAGCCGAATTTGCAGAGCGGCTGAACGGGCAGGTTCAGCCACAAGCCCTGGCGAATCAGGTTCTCCACAAGCAAATTGTTCTCCTCGAATAGCGGATAATCCTCTTCGGAGCTCACTCGCGCGTAGTCGTCGTGGGAATAAGCACTCGGCACGCCCGTCACCGGAAACTCCTCGTCCATCGTAAATTCGACGTCCACTTCCAGCGGCCCCGCGCATCGAGCGCACTCGACCACGCACCGTGTCGTGAACTCACCGTGGATCATGAGCATGTTGCCTGTGCTGTAGGCTTCCAAGAAACCTTCCAATGGCTTGACGAGGTCCAAATCCGCCTCTTCGGGCAAGTCAGTGGACAAATCGACCGCTATTTTCTTGCCCGGGTGCTGAAGCGCCTCGTTCAAGTCCAACATATCATCGCGCTTCATTTGGACCGCGATTGTACCTTTGACCACCCCTCGGCGAAAAATCTGCTCTAACGCTTTAGGTTTTATTTGCCAAAGATACTTTTAACCATGGCGTGTCCTATCGGAAATGAGAACCTGCGTAACGCAACCCACGAGGTTGTGCAGCAGGCCATGGAAAACCCCAAAATCGAGCAGATCGTCGTTCGATTGGCAAGCCTTTCTGGGCACTACCCTCCATCCCCGGTACTGCTCAACCGATTGATCTGCGCCGACCACGACCTTGCTGACCACGTCACCGAGGCCGTCAAGCAGTTCCATCCGCCCTCGATGAACGAACCGATGCGCACCACGATGGCGTGCATTGAAGCCATGGGCGTCAACGATGTTGCGGAAATTACCGCAACTCTGCTACTCAAGCACCTGTTCGACGCGGTCTTCCCGGGCTCCGGCTACCTTAGCCATGCGATGGTCAAGCACTGCGTGGGCATGGGCGCAACCATGCGCTATCTGGCCAAAGATGCGGGCGCCGACCCCCTTCAGGCTTACCTTTGTGGACTGCTTTCACGGCTTGGAATTCCCATCCTTGCGGCCGCCGCGCCAACCTCGTATGCGAAGTGCGTTGCGGTTCTTCCAGGTTCAAATTCGGCAATCGAAGATGTTGAACGGGGCGGATTCCAAGGAATCAACCACTACGACGTGGGCACAACGATTGCCTACGAATACGAGTTTCCCGTTTGGTACAACCAATGCCAGTCGCAAGAGATCATTCCCACGCTGCTGCGGAAGATCATGCTGGTCAGTTCGCGGTATGTAAACCGGTTTGGGCTCGATATGGGCCTGGCAAATCGGCTGCCCGATCCATCGCCCCGCGACCTGCAAGCCATCAAGTTTGATCCCGAAAACCTGGACCAATTACGCGCCGAAGTCGATCAATGCATCGATTTCTTTAATTGTTTTTCAACACAAGAAGCCTAACGAGCCGCAAAGGTCTGGCGGTTTTGATCAAAAACCGTGCAAACTATCCAAGCAACTCGCGCGTTCAATCATTGGTGCGCGGCGAGAAGCTCAACGCATCGCGTGATGAGGACAAGTATTGTGGCGAAGTTTGGAAATTGGTTTTTCGTAGCAAGCGCATGTGCGCTGATCATTGGTTGCGGCGGCGGCGGAGCCGACACGACGGGCGGCGGTAATGGCTCGGGCGGCTCATCCGGTGGTAGCGGATCGCGATCTTATCCATCGTTCTCGCTTGGACAAAATGGTTTGGTCCAAGTCACCGTTTTGAGCGGCAAAGATCGCCGCGGTGTTGGATCGCAAATCGCTGTCCTTGCCCCAATGTCATTTGAAAATGGCCTGGATCGAATTCCATCGACCGACGTTCCTGCGCTGGAGCCGCTCGCGGTTGTTTTGGATGAATATCTGGTCAACACACGCGAAATCGGCGTTCAATTCGATGGCAACACACCCACCAAAGAATTTACTGAATTCCCGTTCGAAGTCACGAAGTTGCAGGAAATCACTGACACCGAGGGCGGCGCGAGAGACCTGCCCGGAACCGCGCCAGTCATCACTGTTCCAGCCCCGTTCGACGTGGACATGCGCGTTTTCCCCGGTCGCCACACTTCGCTGCAATTCCAACTTGATCAAGAAATGATCAACTACACCGACACAACGGGCATCGTTTTCGACGAAGACAAGTTCACTTTGCGCAACTACGACACCCGAGTCAACGCCATTCGCGGCACCTTCTCGGATTACGTCGCGTTCGACATATCTGGCATGGCGGCGGCTGACCGGCCACTGCTGAGCACGGGCGCACGGGCGGATCGAATTTATTTCAGCGGCGACGCCATCGCCGTTTCATCTGGAATCAACCCATCCGGCGCTTTTGAAATGCTCGACCCCGTTGCTGTAAAGGGCGGAACAGTTCGCAAGGGCACTCAAATCGGCGACCGAGTTACCGAGAACACCTACTCGCTGGAAGATCGCGATCCCGCCAACACGCGCGTTGCCGCAATGACCGGCATTTGGAAGGACTACAAAACGGTCGTTACTTCTTCAGGCGACGTAACCATGATCGCCATTCCGGGCAACGCAGACGGCACCACCCAACAGCTCATCGTTTATCGTGAGTCGGGCGGCCGCATCACCGGCATGTGGGAAGGCCGCGCGCAATATGGCGTGGCTGGAGATACCAGTCGTGGTACGTTCAAACTGTTCCCGATCTCTACGGTGACTTCGGCGATTCCCGACACCGCGAACCAAACCGATGGCAACCTTTCGAACCTCATTTACACCAACGAGAAGGTCATGCGCGGTGATTGGGACGTAACCAAGACCGGTGCAAGTTGGTCCTTCGGTACTTCCGGCGGCTTCGCAGTATTTCGCCGCTAACCCACTCGCGGTTGCGCATGGTTGGAGATTGATCAACGATGCGCGACCGCGTTTTTGGACTAGAAACAGAGTTCGGCTTCTCAGTCGATGGCAGAGGGCCGCACGACCAAGTTCTCGACGCATCCTCGCTAGTTTCCAACTACCCCAACCCCGGGTTCTTGGGCTGGGATTACCGTCAGGAAACGCCACGCTCCGACCTGCGGGGCTTTCGGCTCGATGCCTTGGCGGTTGATCCGACCGACGCGCAATTTGACACCCGGCCAGTTTCGACGCCCGATGCTCGCGCGGACCGGCAACTGCCGAACGGCGCGCGTTTCTACAACGATCACGGGCATCCCGAGTACTCGACGCCCGAATGCGCCGATCTTGATGAGCTTATTCGCCAGGACCTTGCGGGCCATGTCGCCGTGCGCAATGCGGCTGAGCATTTTCAGATTCGTTCAGGTTTTGAGCCGAAACTATACAAGAACAATACGGACTTTCACGGCGCCAGCTACGGAACCCATGAAAACTACCTCTGCTCGCGCGACGTTTCGATTGATGCACTTTTCCGGGCGCTTGTGCCGGTTTTGGTTGCTCGCCCGATCATCTGCGGAGCGGGCAAAGTTGGTTCGGAGCATGGCGCGTGGTGCGACTTTCAGCTCAGCCAGCGCGCCGACTTTTTTGTCGAGCAGATGAGCGCCGATACGCTCTACCGGCGGCCCATCTTTAACACTCGTGATGAACCGCATGCTGACCCGGCGCGGTGGATTCGGTGTCACGTCATCGCGGGCGATGCCAACATGTTGCCAACATCGGCTCGGCTCAAAGTCGGTTTTGCGTCCCTCGCTGTGCGGCTCGCCGAAATCGGTGAGGCTCCCTGCATTCAGTTGCACGACCCAGTCGCGGCCGCCCAGCAAGTCAGCCGCGATGGATCTCACGAGTTCCGAGTGCAACTCAGCAACGGCGAAACGTGCACCGCATTTCAGATTCTCGGCGCCTACCTTGATGCCGCCGAAACCAGCATCGGTGATCCCGAAACTGCTTCATTTTGCGCGCTTGGGCGTGAGGTTTTGGCTCGATTGAAGTCGGGCTGGCGCGAAGTACGACACATCGTAGATTGGGCAGCCAAGCGGGCGCTCATCGAAGACCTTGGGCTTGCCGATGGCGCAACGTGGCGCGATCCCCTGGCGCAGTCTTTGGACTTGGCCTATTCCGACCTTGACCTCGAATCGGGGCTTTGCTATGGCCTTCGCGAGATGGGATTGGTGGAGGAATTTCTTGAAGACGCCTCAGCACTAGATGCGCCGAAGCCGGATACGCGTGCATTCGCGCGGCACATCGCAATGCACTACCTGGAGGACCAAATCCAAACGATGTCGTGGTCGTGCATTGCGTTCAAAACCGGCGAAGAGATCTACCTCGCACCCCAGCCGCGAGCCTGGACTGCCCCACCATCAAACATCAGCGTCGAAAGTTTCGTAAACTGGT
>CAYRAX010000113.1:0-9057 GCA_964422285.1 uncultured Chthonomonas sp. | reverse complement strand
GGCGGCAATACCGATTTCAGCCGCGCTTGAACATAATTCGCGTTCAAAACAGCGTAGCGCGAAATGTCCGCCATGTGCTCCTTCCCGAATGCCAGCAAATATGTGAGAGCGCGAATTTCCATCAGGAATTGACCAAAATAGCTCGAGACTCGGCCGATTGAGTGCGGGCGCGTCCAGTCCAGATTGACTGCTCCTTCCGCAGCTTTGACCACGACCGGCACCGGCAAGAATGGCTCTAAATGCGATTGAACACCGATTGCGCCACACCCTGGCCCGCCGCCGCCGTGGGGCGTGCTAAAAGTCTTGTGCAGATTCAAATGCATGCAATCGAATCCGTGGTCGCCCGGGCGGGTTGTGCCGACCATCGCGTTCATGTTGGCACCGTCGCAAAAAACTTGTGCCCCGACCGCGTGAACCAGTTCGCAGATCTTGCGAATGTTCTTCTCGAAAAGACCAAGCGTCGACGGATTGGTCACCATGAACGCAGCTACCGAGTCATCCAGCATCGCGCCAAGCGCTTCCAAGTCGCAATCGCCGTCGCTCGTGGTCGGCACCGTCTTCACGTCGTAGCCACAAATCGCCGCGCTCGCTGGGTTGGTTCCGTGCGCCGAATCGGGAACCAAAACGACCTTTCGCTTGGACCCTTCGCCACGGCTTTCGTGGTATGCGCGAATCAGCATCAGGCAGGTCAATTCGCCATGCGCGCCCGCGACCGGCTGCAAACACATCGCTTGGAACCCGGAAACCTCTTTCAGAATGTCCGTGACTTCAGCAAGGAGCTTTAGCGCGCCGGGAACCGTGCTCAGCGGTTGCATCGGGTGAATCGCCGCAAAACCCGGCAGGCTAGCCGTTCGCTCGTTGATCCGCGGGTTATATTTCATCGTGCACGACCCCAAAGGATAGAAGCCGGTGTCGATGCCGTAATTCAGGTGACTGAGGTTCGTGAAATGCCGGACGACCTCAAGCTCAGAAACCTCTGGCAAATCGAGTTCTTCGCGCAATTCGCCGAGCGCTTCGCCAAGGTTGACGCTGGGTGTATCGGTAATCGGCAAATTGCACCCCACACGCCCAGCTCGGGACTTTTCAAAGATCAATCGCGGCAACGTCACACGCTTGTTTGGCACAAAAACCAGTATACCGGCGAGCGATTTTTGAATAAAGTTCTGGATACACTGATCCGTCTGGCGCCCGGCAGCGTCTTCACAAAAAAATGCAAGAACTGTTTAAGCCGCTTGGCGCATTCCACTTGATCACAGGCATCGGACCTGGGGTGATGATCCAAGACAAACTTTGGTTCTATTCCGGATATCCGCCCGACGATCCACACTTGCCCAACCCCGACCATCACAACTACCCCGGCGAGCCAAGATGCAATTCATTTTCGGCGAACGTCGCCTTCAACGCGACCATTCCAGACCTGCGACAGTGGAGCATGCTCGATATGGAGTCGCCATCGCTGTATGAACCGCAACTGACCAGGTATTGGGTGCCGATTCAACAGTTCTCGCACGAATTTCATTGGGACCAAATGGAATGGAAATTGCCGCCATCCGCGCGCGCAGTGTTGCTCACCACCAAAGCCAAAGCCAAGTTTTTGCCCATTGCCCAATACCGAACCGAAGCGACCTGCTCGGTAACCGTGGATACCAACTTCAACCCGTTCCGAATCACAGGCGGCCAAAGTTCGCAATGCGCTTTTACCCACGCGATGGACCACCAAGTGAACATGGTACAAGAGCACATCGCGCACAACACGGTTGCAGTCTGGCTGGACGAAGAGGGCAAATTTCTCGTTTCTGCCGAGGGCGGTTTTCTCCAATATCCGCTAGACAATAACGACCTCATCAACGCGGGCGCGCCGGAGGCCTATGCCTACCTATTCGAACTCATGTTCATGGTCAGCGGCTTTTGGGAAGAAGCGCGCAAGAAATTTGCCGTGAAAGAAGGCGGCTTGGTTGAGCCAGGCGATTCTTCACAAGAAACTAATCCTTGACGTTCGTGTTAATCAGAGTTGGGTCGATCACGATCTGTGAAAACGGACTCATATTGAATGCTCGGTCAACGGATGAAACGCCGAACGCGCGCAAGGTCTGACCGCTATTCTTGATCGGAATCGTCAACGACGTTGTGGTTGGAGTGTAAACCTTCGTTGTCCACGTTGCACCAATCATGTATTTCAGCACGTAATAGGTTGGCGTCTCGGGGCCTTGCGGCGTCCAAGACATGGTGACCGAGCCGACCCCACTATTGTAAGTCGAACTGATCGCCGGAGCTGATGGCGCGGAATTATCGATCCAAGTGAACGCGGGCGGCACGCTGTTTTCCGCATATTGCCCCGCGATCAGCGTGTCCTTGATCGTTGCCCAGTTATTTTTGAGCGCCTTGATGCTGTAATGGACGTTGCCGGTCGCACCAGGCGTCGCTCTGGTGACGTCAATCTGGTTCACGATTTCGCTCACCGGCCAAGTTCCGTTCAGCTGGCTCGTGTAGTTGCTTGGCCAAACAAATTTGCCCGTCAGGTTCTGCTGGGTCCACCATGTCAGCAAGTCGTCATACGGCTGGCCGCTGCTCGCAATCGTCCAATACAGTTGAGGCGATAGAAAATCGACCCAACCCAGGTTCAACCACTTCTTAGAATCGGCGTAGAGTTCGTCGTATGCGCTGAGGCCGGTGATGCCCGCTGGGTTGCCCGGCTTCCAGATGCCGAATGGCCCTATGCCGTACTTGACCCACGGTTTGGCCAGCTTAATTTGCTGTCCAATGTTGAATACAAACGTGTCGACAATCGATCTGCGCCAGTTTGCTTTGGAGAGAGTTCCGCCGCCCGATGTGTAGGCCGAATAGGCATCGGAATCCGGATAATCGACGCTGTTGTAGGGGTACGGATAAAAGTAGTCGTCAAAAACCACGCCGTCGACGTCGTACCGGTTCACGACGTCCATGATTACGTTGGTGGTTTGCACCGCTCCGGTTCCACTTGGGTCAATCCACACCGAATTTGCCGTCGCCGAAGTCGGATACAGGTCGCACGCGGTGGGATTAGCGTTGCGAATGTGCAGCGCCGGAGTGCTCGTCGTGCTGCTACTCAGTGCGCGGTACGGGTTAAACCAAGCATAAACTTCGATGCCGCGATTGTGAGCTTGGGTCAGCCAGTAGCTGAGCGGATCATAGAGCGGGCTGGGAGCAGTCCCCATCGTGCCGCGCAAACATCGAGCCCAAGGTTCGATGCTGGATGAGTAGAGCGCGTCTGCTTGCGAACGAACCTGCACGAACACCGCGTTCATCTTCAGCGTGACCATCAGGTCAAGCAGCGCGACGATTTCGGCCTGTTGGGCGCTAGTCGAGAGGGAGCTTGCGCTGGGCCAATCAATGTTTGAAACGGTTGCGACCCATGCCGCGCGCATTTCACGTCTTACGGCGGGAATCACCGATGCCGAGCCGGTACGAATGCTGTAGTTGTCGCGGGTCATTTGCAGTAGCGACACGCGAGAAAGCACCGACACTTGGGAATAAACCGAGGTGCCTGCCACCACCAAAATGGGAGCCAAAAGTCTTAACTTATTCATCCAGAAAAACAACCCTTAGTTAAGATTGATCGAGGTCACCGGCCCCAGCGTGCCGACGCGATCAACCAATCGAACCTGAATGGATTGTACAACAGGTTCCGTAGAAGCAGAGATAGAAATTTCCAAATTGCCGGATTTTGGGTCACCAAATCCAAGAATCTTGTCGCCCTGAGACGCAACGACAAACCTTGCACTTGGCGATTTGACCGGCGTGAACTTGATCACAATGGAGCCGCCTCGCTTCTTCGCGGTAGTCCCCTTTAGGCTGCCGGGTTTTTCGCCTCCAGCAAGCCACGGCGAACTTGGCGCAAGCGCCTTTTCAGCATAAGGATCCGAAAGGAGCAGGTCATTCAGGCCCTTGGAATTTTCCATAAAGACCTTCATCGAGAAGTGCACAACGCCATCCGCCTTCTGCTCACGGCTGATCGCGATTTGGTCCGCCACTTCCTTTGCTTCCCATTTTTCGCTGACGAGGCCCGAATAGCTGCCCGGCCAGAGGTGGCGATTCGCCGGTGTGTTTTCTTTCCACCATTTCAGCAGCTTCGGGTAGCTCTGCTTGGTTTGGCTGATTGGCCAGTACAATTGCGGGGTCATGTAGTCACACCAGCCTTTTTTCAGCCACTTTAAGCAGTCGGCATAGAGTTCATCGTATTGGTCGATCCCCGCCGAAATTCCCTCGGGCACGCCAGGCCGATAAATTCCAAATGGCGAAATGCCAAATTTGACCCACTTTTTCTCTTTCTTCAAGGTCACATAAATCCGCTCGATCATGTCGTCGACCTGCTTGCGCCGCCAATCGCCCAGCTCTAATTTGCCGCCCTTTTTCTTGTAGCTTGCGTAGTTCGCCGCGTCGGGGAATGGCACTTTCTCCTTGTTCTTATCACGGATCGGGTACGGGTAGAAATAGTCGTCGATGTGGATTCCGTCCACGTCATATCGGCGCACGACATCCATCATCACGTCGAGCGTGTGCTGCTGAACATAAGCGTCGCTGGGGTCCATCCAAATGTAGTTATCGTAGGTGACCACCGACTTGGGATGCGTCTTGGAAATGTGGCTGGCGCAAGGCGATCCCTTCGAAATCTTGTGCCAAGCCCGGTACGGGTTGAACCAAGCGTGGAGTTCGATGCCGCGCTTGTGAGATTCGTCGATGATAAACGCCAGTGGATCCCACATCGGGTTCGGCGCTTGGCCCTGGGTGCCGGTCAACCAATGCGCCCACGGCTCCAATTTGCTGGGATACATCGCGTCTGCGGCGGGTCGAATCTGGAACACGATGGCATTCATGTTGAGTTCGGCGACGCGGTTGACGATCGCAAGAAGTTCGGCTTTTTGTTGATCCACCGGCAAACCGGGCTTGCTAGGCCAGTCGATATTGGCAACCGTCGCCACCCAAACGCCTCGAAACTCGCGCGGAAGCTCCGCGGTCACCATCGAATTTGTCATCATTGTCATCGCCAGCATCGTCGCAAACATTTTCAAACGTTACCGCTTTCCGGTCAAGTTTGCTCGGCTCCGGGTAGCTTTACGAGCGAATGGCAAACCTATTTTCTGCCGATAAGGTCGCGGCCACGCTGACAAACGTGAAGCTGTCGAATGGCTTGGTGATTTCAGAAATCGCCCTGGAAGTCGACGAATTTTCGCTTGCGTCGGGATCGTTCAAGCCGCATTCTCCCAAAACCGGGCGAGTCGTCGCCACGTTGACCGAGCCCCACATTGCGGAATTCTTGGACACCACGTTACCTTCAGCGGTCAAGAAGGTCGATGTGCAGTTGATTGGGGGCCGAATTCAGGTCGCCGCGCTCGCGAAAGTTGTGTTTGACATCAAGGCGCTTGCGCTCATGCATATCGAAATCGTGGACGGCAAGCAGTTGCACGTGATCCTAGAAGACGCCGATCCATTCCCCGCTCGCGGCCTGATCGAATCGCAAATCGAAAACGCCAACCCGATCTTTGATGCCGCCGACCTGCCGTTTGCCGTGACCATCGAACGCACCGAAATTGAGGCTGGCCAACTGCGCGCATTCGGCACATTTATCCTTGATGCGGCGGGTGAATAGCGCATGAAAATCGAATTCGTGACGCTGTTTCCTGAAATGGTTTTGGACGCCACGCGGCACAGCATCTTGGGCCGGGCACAGGAATCGGGAATCGTCGAATTTTCGGCCCACAACCCGCGCGACCACGCGACCGACAACCACAAAACCGTCGATAGCAAGCCCTTTGGTGGCTCGCCGGGCATGCTCATTCGATGCCAGGAGCTCGATGCTTGCCTCCGGGCCGCCGGCATCCAGAAGGGTGACGCGGTCGTGTTTTTTGAACCGAGTGGCGCACTTTTCCGGCAATCCAAAGCAAAGCAACTTAGCGGCGTTGACCGCGTCATTTTGGTCTGCGGTCACTACGAAGGAATAGACCAGCGCATGGTCGAAAAGTGGGCGACGCACGTGGTTTCGCTGGGGGATTTCATCCTTACGGGCGGCGAATTGCCGGCGCTGATTGTTGCCGATGCGGTGGTGCGCTTGCTGCCGGGTAGCCTCGGCGACGCGGGCAGCTTGGGCGAAGACAGCCACGCTGACGGCCTATTGAGCTATCCACAATACACTCGCCCCCAAGAATTTGAGGGTTTGGCGGTGCCGGAAGTGTTGGTGAGCGGTGACCACCAAGCAATTGAGCGATGGCGGCGAACCCAGCAACTGCGGGATACGCGGCGGCTCCGACCCGACCTTTTCTGCACCGCCCCCCTTTCTTTGGCCGACCTGGAACTGCTATAATAGCTTTTCCCGTTAATCCGGAAAGGTTGCGTCCTGATGAGCTGATGTGACCGTTTTGAAGCCGGCTCTGTCGAGGACGACGAAGGATAGTTGACATGTCAAAGCAACAAATTTTAGAAAGTGTGGCGCAACCTTACTTGAAGGAAGATTTGCCAAAAATTAACCCCGGCGACACCGTTCGAGTCCACACAAAAGTCCGCGAAGGCGGCAAAGAGCGAATTCAGATTTTCGAAGGCGTTGTCCTTGGTTTGAAGAACGGCGGCATTGCGCGATCGGTGATCGTTCGAAAAATCAGCAACAACGTCGGCGTCGAGCGCACTTTCCCGCTGCACTCGCCCAACGTAGCCAAATTTGAAGTCACCCGCCGCGGCAAAGTCCGCCGCGCCAAGCTGTATTACCTGCGCGACAAGGTCGGCAAGGACGCACGCATCAAAGAAAAGCGCTGATCGTGGACCTGTCTTTCCTTTTTGCTCAGGCTCAAGTGAATTCGACCCAGGAATGGGTCGACAAGATCGCCCGTACGCCGCTCAGCCAAATTGTTGCGCTGGTCGGCGTACTGACGATTGTTCGCGTAATTTTGGGTTTCACGGTGCTCAAGCCGGTGCCAGTTCACTACCAAAGCAACTTCCACGGCGTCGGCAAGTTCATCAACGAACTCTGCGACGCGATCATCTACGCGGGCGTTTTCGTTTTTCTGGTCATTCGGCCGTTTGTGCTGCAAACGTTCGTTATCCCGTCCGGATCGATGGTCAAAACGCTGCTCGTCGGCGACATGATCATCGCCAACAAGTGGGTTTACCGCAATGGCGACCCCAAACACGGCGACATCATCGTCTTTAAGCCACCCAAGCAAGCGCTGAAGGAAGGCCACGAGGACGACGACTTCATTAAGCGCTGTATTGGCATCCCGGGCGACACGATTGAGATTCGCAACAACGTGCTTTATCGCAATGGTCAAGCGGTGAATGAACCCCACAAAGCCTTCACCAAGCGCGACCAGAATCGCCCCACCGAGGAAGTTTACGTCGATATGACTGACGCCGAACTGGCCGCGATGCAGCCCATCGACTTTAAGCTCGTGGAGTTTCAGGGCAAAGTTTGGCCGCTTAACAAGCGCGGCGAACTGGTCAACCAATACGGCTTGACCGCGCCAGAATACGAGTTAACCGACTTGCAAGTGATGAAGCAAATGTGGGATTTGCCGCTGGCCAAGGTCCCCGACGGCTACTACCTGATGATGGGTGATAACCGGTATGGCTCGTTCGACTCGCGCGGCTGGGGCCTTGTGCCCAGAAAGTCAGTCATTGGCCGCGCCGAGGCGATCTTCTTCCCGATTGGCCGCATGAGCCGGACCGAATAGGCGCCGCGTTTGGAGGGAACGCTTCAAGCGTGTCTGGGCCCGCGCCAGCATTATGCGAGCCTGTGTTTCCGGTCCAGAAGAATCCTGCACCGCTGGTTCCACCCGAAAGTTTTGCACCATACGGTTTGTAGCAATTCGTTAGAACAACCATCAGCATTCGGTGCACCGTTTGATGTATTGAACCCCGTATCACTCTTTATCGCGCAACCTTAGCCAACAGATGAACATCAAAAGCGATGCCAGGCCCAGCGTCGGAACGAGGATGAAAAGGCCGACAAAAATCCCTTGGATAATTATGTCATTCTCGTAGGGCGTGAGGGAATTATTTTCGGCACCCAAAAGTTGAACGCATAGCATGAGAATAGGCGCGGCGAAGGCAGCACTCGCGTATCGCCACAAGGCCGCCTCACGGGCTTTGGTGTTTAACTGCTTTCGGATCACCGCAAACCATACAGTGGTCACTTCCAGCAGGCATACAAGCACCCATAGCGCCAAATACAGTCCGAACCCTGTTCCTGAAAAGTGTCCGAGCAACCAAATTGTTTCCAGCAAATCCGATAGTAGAGGAACCACAGCAGCGTCGATAAGTGCGCATACTACGAGCATAAGCAATGCTTGGAAAACTTTCATGAGCGCTACATCTTTGGCGTGGGTCGCCAAGGGTCCTGCCAATGTTCATGCACAGGGCCAGGCCATTCAGATTTCGGAATACAGGGCCGCTTGCCTATCGCACATTCAAAGTATTTATTGACTTCATACATCATGACCATGACTTTAAGGGCGGCCTTGAAGCACTCACTACTGTGCTTCATCGGTGCTTTCTTGCAACCCGTTGCGGCGACCCATGCGGCACACGCTGCAAGGTCCGCGTCACAACATCGATGAGCGTGACCCTCCTCATAGCTCGCACCATAGTGCGCCTCCAAGCACCGATCATGAGTTTGACAACAGGCGTCAAGATCATCTTGAGGCAAGACCTCGTAGCCGGGATTGTTAACGTTGTTCATTCCGCAGTATGCGCCGTACTGCCAAGTACTTGGAGTCAGCCCGCTTTCGCCAGTCCAAGGCAATCGATGCGGGGGCGCAATAGGGCTCCAAGGTGGCTTTGCCGGACTACCGGGTTCATGAGGAGCGTTCGGGTCAAAGGGCCAAGGCAGCCTGCCGCTAGTTGGCGGCTTTCTGGGCGACCCGGGTGGTTTGGGCAAGAACGGGTTCTTGCGTTGTAGCCCCAAGAAGTCAATGTACAAAACTGGGTTTACCAATGCGTACCCATACGCAGGCTCATCGGGCCAAAGCGGGTCGCGGGTAATCCATTGCCTCGTGGTAGAGGAATAGTGCCGCGCGCGGTTGTACTGCTCGG
>CAYRAX010000112.1:0-9140 GCA_964422285.1 uncultured Chthonomonas sp. | reverse complement strand
AGCGCTGGACATTTTCTATCCCGACCGGATGGCCCAGCGAATCTTGGGGATGGGCGACGTGCTAGGAATCATCGAGCGCGCGGAGCAGGTTATTACGCGGGAAGATGCCTCGAAGCTTGAGCAGGACATGCGAAAAGGCACGATTGACTTTAACATGATGCTCAATCAATTCCGGACCGTCACCAAAATGGGCAGCATCAAAAATCTGCTGAAAATGATTCCGGGCCTATCGACGATGATCCCGGAAGAGGCGCTAAACGCGGTGGATGAGCGTCAATTTGGACAAATTGAGGCAATTATCTTGTCAATGACTCCCGTTGAGCGCACGAATCCGGATATAATCAATGGTTCGCGAAGAAAGCGCATCGCCGCTGGCAGTGGCCGTAGCGTGGAGGAAGTCAACCGGTTGATTAACCAACTCTACGAAATGCGGCGCCAAATGAAGGCCTTTGCTAAATACGAAAAGAAGATGCAAAAGGTCGGAAAACGAAGGCGATAAGCGCTCGCGACGAGGAGACAAGACTAAACCGTGGTAAAGATTCGATTAAGAAGGCTTGGGAATAAGCACCGCCCGTTTTATCGTGTGGTCGTGGCGAAAAGCACCGCCGGACGCGATGGAGCATTTGTTGAGGTTATCGGCACCTATAACCCAACCACCAAGCCAAAGCAAATTAACATCAAGGAAGACCGAGCGCTGCATTGGTTGCTCGTCGGCGCAGAACCCACCGAAACGGTCGGCGTGCTTCTGAAGAACACAGGCGTGCTGGAAAAGTATTTTGCCGAGCGACCCACCGCAAAGCGCAAGTTCAAGTATTTGGACAAGCGAACCGCGACCATGTCGGCAAAGTCGGTCGTTGAGCCGGTAGCCGTGGCCGCGCCCGCCGCTGAAGCCGCGCCTGCTGCTCCTGCAGCAGCGCCAGAACCCGCTGCAGAGCCGGCTGCAGTCGCCGAAGAAGCGCCAGCCGCTGAAGAAGCTCCGGCAACCGAAGCCGCCGAAGCCCCAGCAACCGAGGAAGCTTGATGCTCGACGAGCTCATTAGCTACCTCGTCAAGTCGTTGGTCGCCGAACCCGAGGCGGTCAAAGTCGATTTTCGCAATCAGCGCGATGGCACACCGTTCTTTGTTCGCGTTGCGCCAAACGACGTTGGCAAGATCATTGGCAAAAATGGTCGCGTAGCTTCGGCGTTGCGGTACGTCGTTAGCGCGGCAGCCGCCAAACAGCGACTCAGAGTGTTTGTCAAGGTCGTCACCGACTAAGTTGGGCCGTGCGCCAGTCTCCTCAACGCCCACAATCTGCCTCCAACTCGAATTGGATCGAAATCGGACGGATTGTGGGCGTTTTCGGCCTTGATGGCACGCTCAAGGTCACACCGATGACCGATTTTCCGGAGCGATTTTTGCCCAAAGCCACCATTTACATCGACCAAGAAGCATTCAAAATTCGCAAATCGCATTGGCACAAAGAACAGGTGCGTGTTACTCTGCACGCGATCACACGAATCGAAGAAGCTCAGCCGCTCATCGGCAAGCGCATCCAAGTTCCCATTACCGATCGGCCGCAACTGGACGCGGGCGAATACTTTGCCAATGACCTCGTAGGCATGGCGGTAGTCGACGAGCAAGGCAACCCATTGGGCAAGGTTGACGAAGTCGTTTCGGCACCCGCACAGGACCTCCTCTCGATCAATGGCATGCTCATTCCCATGGTTAAGCAGTTCATTTTGGATATCGATTTGGAAGCACGGACCATCAAGATTCGCTTGATCGAAGGCATGGACGGTGGAACCTAAACAATGAGTGCTTCATTCATCGACGAAGCGATCGTGGAGTTCGTGAGCGGCACGGGCGGCTCTGGCGCGGTTGGATTCCATCGTGAAAAACACGTTCCCCGAGGCGGACCAAATGGTGCGGACGGTGGGCGCGGCGGCGACGTCATTCTCATGGCCGAACGCGGCTGCAGGACGCTTTACGAGTTCAAATTGAAGGGCAAATATGAGGCCGATAGTGGTGCTCATGCTGTCGGTAACAAGCGCGGCCGCGACGCAAAAGACATCATATTGAAGGTGCCGGTCGGAACTCAGGTGATCGACCAAGACCTGAACGAAACGCTTTGCGACCTGAGTATCCACGGCATGAAATATGTGGTCGCGAAAGGCGGCCGCGGCGGATTTGGGAACCTGCACTATGTGAGCTCTGTGCGCCAAGTGCCCAATTTCGCACAAAAGGGTGCCCCCGGTGAGCAAGTCCGCGTGATGCTCGAACTCAAGTTGCTCGCCGATGTGGGATTGATCGGCTTGCCCAACGCGGGCAAAAGCACGCTGCTAAGCCAGCTTAGCGCGGCGCGCCCGAAGATCGCCGACTACCCATTCACGACCATCGTTCCGAATCTGGGGGTCGCCAGCATCGCGCACCAGAGCTTTGTGATCGCGGACATGCCCGGGTTGATCGAAGGCGCGAGCCAGGGGCATGGACTCGGCCACCAGTTCTTGCGGCACATCGAGCGGACCAAAGTTCTGGTGCACGTGGTGGACGCGATGCCCATCGACGAAAGCGACCCAATCGCGAATTATCACCTGATCGAAGACGAGATTCGCAGCTACAACGCCCAAGTAGCCGACCGGCCCCGCATCATTGCGCTGAACAAAATCGACATTGTGCCGCCGCAAGATTTCAACCTGCTCCGCGAGAAATTTGAGGCACTTGGCCCGCCAGTGTTTCCGATTTCCGCCGCCACGGGGCAAGGTATTCAGCCGCTCCTGTTCGCGATGCTGGAAACCCTGCAAACGCAGGAATCCAGCGAAGTGGTGCCCGTCCTGTTGCCCGCCCAAGCCCAGCAGCAGGATGATTCATGGGATGTCGTGCCTGCCGAGGAAGGCGGGTTCGAAATTGTGGGCCGGCGTATTCGCCGCATGGTAGCGATGACCAATTTGGAGAGTCGGGATTCCGTGCTGTACCTGCATCGCCGCCTTCAACGCCTGGGCGTCATTGAGCGCCTGAGCGAAATGGGAGCTCAAGAGGGCGACAACGTCTACGTAGACCAATGGGTGTTTTCGTTCAGTGAGGATTAAATGAAAATTGCAGTCTTTGGCGGAACATTCGACCCTCCCCATCTGGCGCATTTGCAAATCGCCAAATCGGTGCAGGCGCAGCTCGAAATTGACGAAGTGCTGTGGGTTCCGGCGTACCAAAATCCGCTGCATCAAAAGAAGGCGCTGCCGCCGCGAAAGCGACTCAAAATGGTTGAGCTTTGCATCCGCGACCAGGCTGGCATGTCGATGAGCGACCTCGAAATCACTCGCGGTGGGCCGAGCTTTACCTACGACACATTGCTTGAGCTTGCCACCATGATGCCCGGCGAATATTGGGTGATTATCGGTAGCGATTCGCTCGCAAATTTCCGCGAATGGAAGCAGCCTGACAAGATTTTGCGCATGGCGCGGCTGGCCGTGATCATTCGTCCGCCGCATGACGCCGAATCCGCACTACGAAACGTGCCCGACGATTGGCATGGGCATATCGACTTTATCAACATGCCCCCGTCAACGATCAGCAGCACCGAAATCCGCTTCGAAGCGGCGCGTGGAAATCCCATTGATGAATTCGTCACTCCCGCGGTGGCACAATACATTCGAGAAAACAACTTGTATGCATAAACCCGAAATGAACTCGAACGAAAAAGCTGACCAAATCGTCTCGTTTGCAGACGACATCAAGGCCGAACGAATCGAAACGCTTGACGTCAAAAAGAAAACTTCCATCGCAGACTATTTCATCGTTTGCACCGGCAACAGCGACACCCACGTGCGCTCGATCGCCGATCGCGTCGAAGAGAAGCTGCGTGAACTCGGCATCCGGCCGATTCGGACCGAGGTAGGCGATGCCGGATGGGTTTTGCAGGACTATGGCGACGTTATTTTTCACGTGATGCGCGAAGACCGGCGGCAGTTTTATGACTTGGAGGCATTGTGGACGAACGCCCAAGTGGACCAGGATCTGATCGAATAGACAACCTTACCGACGATCAAAAAGACCGTCTTGAACAGCTCAACCGGGAGCTTCAGGTTTACCGGCGTCGCAACGATACCGCGCATGTGAAAGCGATCCTCGAACAAATGCGGGAGATTGATCCCAATTCCAGCGCCGTTTGGGAGGCCTTTGGCGACGAAGCGGCAAACCAGAAGGACTGGAAATCGGCGCGCGACGCCTACAAAAAGGCGTTCGAAGCCGACCCAAAAAACAATTCCGCCGAGCGCAAGCACGCCGAAATGGTGGCAAACGTCGAACTTCCGGGGATTGAGATGCCCAACACGAGCGAATTTGAAGCTGCATCATCCGGCATGGTTGGTGTGCTTTTGTCAGCATTTTTGCCGGGCCTTGGGCAAGTTGTAACCGGATTTCCACAGAAAGGCGCGGTGATGATGGCAATCTATTTGGTGTCTTGGTTCTTGGTTTTCCTGGTTCCGAACGGCTTTTCGGGTTTGATGAGTTTGTTGGGTGCTGCCCGCGGCGTAGCGTTTAATGGTGTCGTATTGATACCGCTGCTCATCGCGACAGTCACGTGGGTTGTTTCGCTTGCAGACGCATCATCCACGGCGAAGAAATACGAATCACACCGTAAAATTAACCGGCCCATCCCACCCGTGGACAAAGAATTCGAGATTTAGACGTGTTTTTTTCGAAAATTGGACCCAAATAGACTAATTTCAGCACCAATTTCAGCAAAAGTGTGATATCACTATAGGAGCGCAAGATTTGCGCGTTTGGTGGAGAGGAAATGAAATACAAGTACGGTCTTGCCGCGCTACTGCTCGCGGGTTTAACACAAGTATCTTCCGCAATCATGGTCTTTGCGGTCAACGAGTCTGCTGACCTTATCCTTAAGTTTGAAGAATCGACTGGCGAATACAAAGGCGCTTTCAGCTCGTTCACTACCGGTGTGATCGTGGACATGGAGGTCGGCAAAGATGGCTATCTCTACGTCCTGACGACTGAGGGCGGCGGAAAAATCATCAAGCTCAACCCCTATGACGGCACGTACGGGGGCAGTTTTGGAACTGGGTTCTTGAATTCACCGCGAGGCTTGGCAGTTTCGCCAACAGGTCAGCTCTACGTTTCGCAAGTTAGTGCGCCGTCAATCGTCAGATTCGATACCGATGGAACCTACCGAGGATCATTTGGCGACGGTTTTGTCAATACAACTTTTTATGGCACGCTCGCTTGCGATGCCAACGACATTGTGTACGCCATCAACACCGGCGCCGATCAAATTGTCAAGTTTGTGGGTGCCACTGGCGAGTTCAAGGGTTTTGTCGGAACAGGATTTGCTCCTAACTTTTGGTCACTAGCAACCGATGCATCCGGAGTTCTGTACGCCCGCACCTTCAACGTGCCCTATGAAGCACCCGTGCTCCGATTTAACAGCACGGACGGCACTTACAAAGGTTCGTTTGGCAACGGGTTCATTTATGGCTCGGGCTCCGAAGCGGGCATGATCATCATGCCGGATGGAACTGCCCTCGTCAACACGGTTATGGGCGGGTTGGGGCACTGCTTGATGCGATTTACCGCCGCCGACGGCACCTACAAGGGCTACCTCGGCTTTGGCTTCATCAACGGCTATGCCTTAGCGCAGGAACGACCTGTGCCAATCACCGGCACCATTTCGCTCGAAGGCTGCCCGAGTGTTCCCGCAGGAACAAACGCTGTCGTTTCCATCTACAAGACCGGCACCACGACTTTGCTTGAGCAGTACACAGTTCCCGTCGCTGCAAATGGCGCGTACTCGGTAAATGTATACGAGCGCGGTCAAATTGACATGTACGTGAAGTGCTCGCGATGGCTGCAGAAAAAGAAGGTGGTAACGAACGACGTGGACGGTTTGACCGGCGTCAACTTCGTGAACCTACTCGGCGGCGACGCTAACAACGACAACTACGTGGGCACGGACGACTACTTGATCATGAACGCCGCCTTCGACACGTTCACTGGCGATGCCAAGTTTGATGTGCGCGCCGACTTCCTTTGCGATGGTTACATCGGCACTGACGACTATTTGATCCTCAATGCCAACTTCGACACACTCGGCGACGCGCCTTAAACTAAGGGCTGATTAGAATCTGGGCCACGCGAGTTTTTCGCGTGGCCCAGTTTTTTTGGCTTAGTCGCAGGCGCCGTACCACGTGCCCGACCAGCTAGCCGAGTTCGGCTCGCCAGACTTATTCCCTTCTGGATTCACGGCGATTTGGTCAAATGCACCCGATGAAGTGACGAATTTTGCGTGCCCATCCGCAAAAATCACGGTGCCACCCATGCTGCTCCACATCCTAAAATAGTCGTAGTCGCCACCGCAATCGTAGCCGTAGCGCGCACAATCTTTGTCCAGCTTCTTTTCGAAAAATGGAAACATCTCGGCGCGCATCGTTCGCGTGTTGGCGGGTTCAGCAAACGAGGAATCGGTGACCATTTGGGTGACGTTGTCGGGGTCGGCAAGCACAAAATTGTTCTGGGTCGAAACGTCCTTCACCCGGCTGAAATTGCACTTCGTGAACCTATAGGAGCTACCGTAGGCTTCGAAATAGGTTTTGGGGCTGAGCTTGGTCTTCCCCCCCGAACGGAGCGCGGCAAACTCCTTCACCATGTAGGGCCCGCCGTTGTCGACCGGACTCTTGAATACATCCTTGCTTTTGGTGAACGGCAAGACTGCGACCTCAACGCCCTTGTGCCCGGGTTGGGTTGGGTCTGGGCTCGAATTGTACATGTGGAATACCGGCAAAGTCCCGTCGTTGGAATCCAGGTACATCATGGTTGCGAGGCCGACCTGGCGCGCGTTGCTGACGCATGCCGTTTTCTTGGCGGATTCTTTGGCTTGCGCAAAAACGGGAAAGAGGATCGCCGCGAGTATCGCAATGATCGCGATGACCACGAGAAGCTCGATGAGCGTAAAGGCTTTTTTCATAGCTTTATCCGATTTTTCAGACTAAAAAAGCCATCTGCGTTGATTGCGATGGCGGCCGTCTGTTTTTATCGGTGCTATCTCGCAATCCCTACGTCGGTACTAACCGAATCAGGTTCATTGGGTCATCTGCTTTTGCAGAACTCTCAGCCTCCGTTGGCTCCCCATGCGTGTGCTTTTTCAATACTATTATACGTCGCGAATACCCTGAACATGGCAAACAAAATGCGAAATCGCCTCATCGATGCCTCGGGGCCACTGGATTCCTGCTCGGCCGAGCTTTATAGTAGAAAGCACCGAATATGCCGGCCTGGGCGCGGGCGTCGGCCAATCTTGAGTCGAAATCGCTGTTAAGGGGTCCGGCTCGGGTAGCTCGTGCGCGGCAGCATAAGCGCCAACAACCCGGCTGGCGAATTCGTGCCAGGTCATCGCGTCCGGAGAAACGGCGTGGAAAAGTTCACCCCACAGCCCCTTCGCCGCGACTTCGGCGGCAACCCATGCTAGATCGGGCGTGTAAGTCGGGTTACCCCATTGATCGCTGACCACGCGAACCGGCTTCCCCGCTAGCCAAGCCCGCAAGATGCTGCGCGGAAAACAGTGCCCATGCGCGCCAAAAAGCCATGCGGTCCGAAGGACGGTTGCGCCAGCCCTCAACGCTGATTGTTCGCCGGCGAGCTTGCTTTTGCCATATACGCTCTGAGGGTTCACGGGGTCATCTTCGGCGTACGGTTCGGTTTTGGTGCCGTCAAAAACGTAGTCGGTGCTGAAGTGGAGGAGTGGCACTCCCGCGGCTTGGCAGAGTTCGGCGAGCCTAGCCGTTCCGTTTGCATTTACCTGGTGGGCGAGTTCGGGTTCCGACTCGGCGCGGTCGACCGCCGTGTAGGCCGCGCAGTTGAAGACCGCGTCGTATTGGGCTAGATCTTGAATTTCAAAGTTGGTCGTCAGGTCGACTTCAGCCCGTGTCGCGGCGCAGGCGTTCCAACCTCGGCTGCCGCATTCAGCGAGCAAATCTTGGCCGAGCATGCCACCCGCACCCAGAATCAACACGGTCATGGGATGAATAGTATCCCAAACCGGGATGCCTTGGGCTCACCCACTACGTCGGCGGCGCGAAAGGATGACCAAGCCCGCCCCCACCGCCAGCCAAGTTCCTGGCTCCGGCACGGGTTGAAGAAGGTAGTAACCACCGACGGTCGAAGATTGATCACCGACGCATAATATTTGTCCCGACCGATTGATCGATAATACTTGTGAGACCTTAAAATTTGCCATCTCGCCAGTCGTCATTAAATAGTCTGACAAGTTATACATCGTATCTCCCATCCCCACAAAGAAACGATTGGTAACGCCGCCATCAAACGATCCTATGAAGCTTCCGTTGTCGCTGCTTGCGGTGAACAATGCATCCGCGGCCGGAAAACGAGGATCTGTTTTGAGCTCACGCGTCACGCCGTTCGTCCAAATGGAGGGCTTCAGGCGCACTCCACCGTTATAGTTTTGAAAGAGGTAGTTCCCTTGTTCGGTAAGCAAGAACCGCTGTGGAATGCCCCCGGGCAGTTGCTGAATCGTCCCATCTGTCCGGTGCAAAAAGGTGTCATTTCCCGTAAAAATCCATCCATTTGCGCCAGACAGTATTTGCCCTGCGTTGTTGATGCTCCAATAAAGTTCATCCACGTGGCCCGACTCGTTACGCCCGAGTTGGTATTCACCGGTGCGCGTGTCGTAGCGCACGCCCCAGCGAACTGTACCAAAGTAGTCTAATTCCGCGACCCCCACCGCGATGCCGTCATCGTTGATTTGAGTGAACTTCACCCGATCTATCGTGTAGTTTTGCCATTTTGGCATGGGCGGAATAAACACTTTGCCATCGACCGACAAATAGGTGCTCGTTTCGTTACTAAGGCTGGCGTCGGATCTTGGCATCCAAATGAAGTTCTTGCCGCTCCGGGAAAAGCCGTACGCGGTCCATTGAGTAGAAGTGGAAGGCGCTATTAGTTCTTCGGGGACCAAGTTCTTGCTGTACTTGAATGGTCGGTACCGTGGCTTGCCAATGAGGTGCTGATGAGTGTAAATGGTGCCATCGTTTGTGATTGTCCCCTTAAAGCTGTAATATTTCTGCGTGTAACCGCTGGCATAGGGCACCTTGATGATGTTGAAAAGATCGTCTCTGGTTTCCTAATGGCTTTAC
>CAYRAX010000111.1:0-9245 GCA_964422285.1 uncultured Chthonomonas sp. | reverse complement strand
AGAGGTCACCTTTTGAACCTTCGCTCCAGTAACCATGCGCAGTTCGCGCATCGCCGTCGTAAAGCAAAGGCTATCGAAAGGGATCTTCATTCGCGTGATTCTCGTCCTAACATTCTAATAGTATGTGGGCAAGTTCGGCACCGGTCGCTGTGAAATGGTATCGCTGGTTTTGCATGGCGATGGTGGCGCTGAATGTCGGATTGGCACTTTGGTTGACCGCTCTTGGTTCATCGGGCCAAGACGCGTTTGGAGTCAGCGCTCAGACGCTTCAATCGGCTGCCCACGGGCTCGCGGTTATTGGCTGGGCTCTGGCGGCGATCAATGCCTTGTTTCTGCTTTTGCCACGCCGGGATTGGGCCTACGCCTTGCACCTTTCGAACCTGGGAATCTCGGCGACTAGCTTGATTTGGTTGCCGGTGGCAGGGCCGCTTTTGCGAGCGTTCATGGGCGACCAAATTCGCGGGTATTTCTGCCAAAAAGAGGCACCGATGCAGGAGACATCGGTGCCCTTTGAGCCTTGAAACAAGCGACTGACTAGTGCTCGTCCTCGTGCTCTTTTCGGTGCTTTTCAAATTCCGCTATCAGCGATTGAGCCTCGCCATGGGGCAGCTCATCGTAGTGCGAGAACACCTGTTGGAATCGCCCGCGGCCCTTGGTGATCGACCGCAGATCAAGCGCGTAGCGAGACATGGTCGCCGCGGGGACGTGGGCGTGGACCTCCGTCTTTCCTGGCGATATTGGCTCCATGCCGTGCATGCGTCCGCGCCGCGTGTTCAAGTCGCCCACGACATCGCCCACGCACTCATCGGGAACGTGCACATGCACTTCGAAGATGGGCTCCAGAAGCACCGGATTCGCGTTGGATGCGGCATTGCGGAAGGCAATCGAGCCAGCCATTTTGAATGCCGCTTCGCTCGAATCCACGTCGTGATAGCTGCCATCGTAAACGGTCGCTTTCACGTCGATGACTTGGTATCCGGCCAAAAAGCCCTTTTCCATCGTCTCGCGAATGCCCTTTTCAATGGCGGGGATGAAGTTCTTCGGAATCGCGCCGCCGACCACCTTGTTTTCAAAGTTGAATCCGCCGCCCCGATCAAGCGGTGCGAGTTCGATCCAGCAGTCGCCGAATTGGCCTTTGCCGCCCGTTTGCCGCTTGTGGCGACCTTGGGCTTTGGCGTGGCCACGAATGGTTTCCTTGTAAGGAATTCGAGCGTCTTCTGTGGTAACTGTCACGCCGAATCGCGTCTTCAATTTCTCGATGATCGCTTCCAAGTGGATATCGCCCATGCCCTCCAAGATCTCTTGGTGAACCGCGGGGTCGCGTACGTAGCGGAGCGTCGGGTCTTCTTCCAGTAGCTTGGTCAACGCGGGGCCGAGCTTGTCTTCGTCCGATTTGGTCACTGGGCGAATGGCGATGCGGTAGATCGGTTCGGGGAACACGATCGGGTCGAGTTTGATTTTGTCCTTCGCGGTGGTCAACGTATCGCCAGTGCCGGTGCCTTGTAGCTTGGCAACCGCGCAAATGTCGCCCGCGACTACTTCTTGCGTAACCTCTTGCGCCTTTCCATGGCTAAAGAACAAGTTGTGTATGCGCTCTTCCTTGTCCGAGGTCATGTTCAGCGCCATTTGATCTTGCTTTAAGGTGCCGCTGAACACGCGCAGGAAGTTGATTTTTCCAACGTAAGGGTCGGCGGTCGACTTAAAGCAAAATGCGGCGAGCGGTCCGTTGGGATCTGGCTCAATCGGTTTGCTCAAGTGCATCTTTGGCACTTCGGAAGGCGCTGGCAGTTCGCCGATGATGCGGTCAAGGAGCGTCGCAACGCCAATACCGGTGCTTGCTGACCCGAGCAAAACGGGGACGACTTTGCCGGTTTCGGTGCCGACGAGCAGGCCGTGTTCGATTTCTTCGGCGGTAAGTTGTTGGCCGTCAAGATACTTCATGGCGAGTTCATCGTCGCCCTCGGCGGCCGCGTCCATCATCTTTTCGCGTCGCTCATCGGCCTCGCTCGCGTAAGCGGACGGTATTTCTTCCATGGTCACGCCGCGATCTGCTCCTTTATAAACCTTCATGGTGAGAAGATCGAGCACGCCCGCGAATGCCGCCTGGTGCCCGATCGGAATTTGAACGTTGACGACGCCGCGACCGTAGCGTTGGTGCAGGGTTTCGATCAGCCCTTCATAGTCGGCATTATCGCGCTCAAGCTTGTTGATAAAGATGCACTTGGCAAGACCATGTTGGTCGGCAATTTCCCAAGCCAAATCGAAGCCGACATCGATGTCTTTCTTGGCTTCGCAGACAAAAATCATGGATTCGACCACGCGCGCGACGCCATGCAGGTCGCCAATAAAGTCGGGGAAGCCGGGGACATCGATGATGTTGATTTTGTGATCGTGAAATTCAAGCGGCACGATGGACGCGCCGACGCTGATTTTTCGGCGGATTTCCAGCGGGTCGTAGTCGCTTTGCGTGTTTCCAGCTTCGACGTTCCCAAGTCGGTCGATCGCGCCAGCCGTGAACAGCATGTGCTCCACAAGCATCGTCTTGCCGGCGCCGCCGTGGCCCACGATGGCCACATTTCGAATCTTGTCAGCAGAATATTGCTTCAAAAAGATTTCCTCCTGATGAATGGGCAGCGTTGCCCTTGGATTCATTATGCACGTTGCGCGGTGCCGGTGCCGTGCTCGTGAGTTCACTAGCTGGTGGCGTTGCCAGAAATGTAGAAAAATGGTCAGGAATTCCTTGGGTTTTTGGTCCTATTTGGGGTTCAATTAGGGTGTTGCTCAACGTCTAACGAGCAGGAGTCCTATGAAGCACCAAATTTCATCCCAACGACGTGGTTTTACGCTCATCGAGCTGCTCGTCGTCATCGCCATCATCGCCATTCTCGCGGCTATCCTCTTCCCGGTATTTGCTCAAGCCAAGGCGGCGGCAAAGAAGACCCAAGGTCTGGCCCAGGCAAAGCAAATCGGCCTCGCTACCCAGCTTTACATGGATACTGCGGACGACAACCTGATGCCGTACCGATTCGTCGCGGCAACCGCGGAAATCAACCCGACTTACTTGAAGCTGAAAGCAGCCAACGACCCCAAGGCTGCCACGATGAAGAGCCAAGGCGCAACGACGATCAAGACCGTGTTCTTCTCTGACATGCTTGAGCCGTTCTGCAAGAGCAAGGACATTTTCAAATCGCCCGGCAACTCCGAAGCTTGGTCTGGTTACCAAGATAAGGGCACCTGGGATGCAGGCTTCCACAGCTACGGCGGCCAAAACTCGTACGGTGCCAACACCTACTTGTTGAAGCCATCGAGCGAAGCAGCACCCGCCGCACCAACCAGCCAATCCAGCATTGCCGAAGTTTCGAACACCCTCCTGTTCGTCGACGCAACTTACTATAACGTTCTGCCGGCCATGCCGGGCGGCACCTATTGCCAGCTGAACGGCGTCACCTTCAGCAGCCCAGCCGGATACACGCAATATTGGAAGCACCTGGGCAACAACAAGCACAACTTTAACAACCCAGGCAACAATGACCCCGACAACGCAACAAATGCGCCCGTCATCCAAAAGATCGAGTCCCGATTTAGCGGTCAGCTGAACGTGGTTCGAGCAGATTCAAGCGCAAAGGCACTGACGGCCAAGACGGTCATCTACGACCTGCGCAACAAGGGCAAGGATTCCTTCTGGAATCCAGGCAAAACCGCCTGCGAATAAGCCAGGCACCAGCGCAATTGCTATGCAAAGCCGCTACATTTCTATGAAATGTGGCGGCTTTTTTAACATTTCTGCGCTAGAATATGTCCGAGGATCGTTGATATGAGTCGCAATCATAAATCAAACCGCACCCAGGGGTTCACGCTTATCGAGCTCTTGGTTGTCATCGCCATCATCGCCATTCTGGCTGCCATCCTGTTCCCGGTTTTTGCCCAAGCAAAGACGGCAGCAAAGAAGACGCAGACGATTTCCAATCAGAAGCAAAATGTGCTCGCGCTAATCATGTACGCCGGTGATGCCGACGATCGATGGCCGCGGGACGATGGGTGCATCATGAATTCGTCGCTGAATCCAAAGTTGAACGACGGCAAAAGTCGATGCGGGTCAGTTGGATTTGCCTTCCGGTGGAATGCTTTCTCGTGGCAAAAGTGGGTTTATAAGTACACGAAGAACCTAGAAATTCTGGAGCATCCCATGCGCAAGAAGGACGCCACGCAATGGAATGACAACGGGCAAATGGTTGGTGGATTCGCATTGAACACTGCGATCACCGGTCAATTGGATACTTACAATCGAGCCGCAGACTTTCCTCGACAGTTTCGCGATAGCTGGACCGGCGGCACGAGCTCAGGACTCAGCAACCCAGCAGCGACAGCGCTGATGATGGAGTTTCCCGGCCAAGGTACGGCGATGGTGCCTGGTGCATCAGTTGACACTGAGGGCATGGGGCCAACAGTAACGCTGTATCCGCTGGCCGTTCGCGAGTTTTGGCGATACAAGGTGATGAAAGGGACAGTTGCAGACTGTGTCGCTAGCAAAAATGGAACAGAACCTGATCCAACCAAAGTCCCCGCAGGCGGCATGACGATTGGACATTGCGACGGCAGCGCCAAGTTCTACGCGGCTGAAAAATTCCTTTCCTTGACGCCAACAAAGAAGGAATTCCTGGGAGTTTCAGGGGGGCCGACTGCAGGGTGGACCTATCAAAACGACTGCGTAACGATAACAGCGGGCAATGCTGGCTTTGTTGCACCTAATCTCAAGATCAACTATCCACTATGGGGCTTGGGACAGTGAGCAAGCGACTTTGGACCGGTATTGCAGTAGTTTGCATGTTCGCGGCTTTCGGCTGCAAAGGGTCTGAGATAAGCGAAGAGGAAATGAACGCCCAGAAAAAGGAGTTTAGTTCGCAAAACTTCGACAAAGCGATGAAGGAAGCGGGCAAAGGCCAGGAACTTGAGGATTACAAGAAGCGAGAAGCAGCGCGTAACCAGCAATCTGGTGGACAAGACGCTGAACAGCACTAGCTAGTCGATCAAGCAGATTGCCTCCTTCGGAAGAAATTCTGAGGGAGGCAAGTTATTTTTGGTGGGCGAGAATATTGCCGAGCGCTAGACCTCAGTCGCCAAGTTTTGCTTCACAATCGGCTCGCTCGAGGCGGGCAGAGTCCGCCAATCAAAATCCAGCTTTCGTACCCGATCCGCGGTGCTGGGGTGGGTAAGCAACCATCCCGAACCGCGTGGCCACTCTGGTGGCACACCGTTGATCCGGCCTATCTTGATCAGCGCGCTGGCGAAGTCTTCGGCTGGAAAATGGCTCGCCGCGAACTGATCACACTTGAACTCCATTTTCCTCGATACTAGCCCCGTGCAGGCATTGGATAAGGGCAGAATGAGGGGCAAACAGCAGAACAACGCCGCCAGCATCCAAAGCAAATGGTCGTTGGTTCTAGGTGGCAGCAAGCCCAGTGCATAGGTGATGACCAGCGGCGTCATCGCCAATGCCCTCGCTAGCTGCATCTTCCTTACATCTTTATCTTTTAGATGCGAAATTTCGTGGGCCAAAATGGCAAGCAACTCGGCCTGAGTCAGCGCTAGCGCCGCCGGCTTAGTGACTACGACAGTGCCGTTTGGCATGACTGCCGCGTTCGCCGTGGCATACGGCACGATATACGCTTGCTTGAGCTTAACATTTGTTCGATTGCTCGCATCGGCAAGCGCATCCTGCCAATCTGGGCGGGCAACCGTCCGTTCGCCGATCCTTCGCACCGACCACTGAATGTACAGTCGCAGCAACACGACGAGAACGGGGCAAGCCACTGCTAAACCAATGAGTAGCGGGAAGTTTCGATTGTTGGAAGCAAGCAAGTAGGTTATTTCACCGCTGATTGCCAAGACCAGAACCATGAAGATGAACAATACGACAACGTTGTTGATTGAAACAATACACCCTTCGTACACTTCATGTGAGCCAAGCCTCTTTCGTGCATTCTTTGTGCTCACGATTGCCGTCGCGACAACGCCGATCAAGAAAGCAAATGCACAGCCGATGGCTGACGCTTCGGCAGTAGTACCTGGATCAAACCAGCCAAAGGTCGGCCACCGGAAGAGTAACCCTAACACAGCGACCAGCCACAAGCCAATCGTTGCGTAGATTCGAACTCGAGCGATCTCGAATCGGCGATTTATTGGGTGCTGCAGTTCGCCGAATTCGGGAAATCCTTGCCCCGGGTTTGGTGGAGGGCCAACAAACCATGCTGCGCCCAAAGGAGCAGCGACGAGCAAGATCATGGCAATAAGAGTTACCAACTCCATGGCCGGATTGTACTACTCTGCTACAACGAGGTAATCGGACCAGGAATCTCGGATCTCCGAACGAGGCCGCGATTCCAGCCCAGTTTTTGTGCTAGTTGGCAACTTTGCGGTTTACATGGTCCAAAATTCGATGTACAATTAGGTTCGCGCGATATGCGCTTTCTTGGAGAGGATTATGAATAAGATTGTATTTGCATTCGTGCTGTTCGCAGGTGCGGCGGTGAGCCGTGCCAGCTATGAGTTGGTCATGGTCGGCGACAATGACTCAGGCGGGATGGCAAGCTCAGTCATCCACCGATATGACGCGGTTTCCGGGGCATACCTCGGTTATTTTGGGGCGAACTACGACCCCATTGACGATATGTCGGTTGCACCTTCGCTTGGTCGTGTGTTCACGATGGGGAACGGTAGGCTACACGAATACGACTACAGCACAGGAATTGAGCATCGAACTGTCCAGGTCCCGTTTGGTTCAACCATGAACATTTCTTCAGATAACTCCACCCTGTTCATCCAAAATGGCAACTCGGTAACCACCTATTCGACTAGTACATTAGCATCGATCTCCCAAATCACATTGGCCGCAGGTACAAACACGGTTCAGTCCATACAAGTCATCGGTTCTGATATTTTCGCAATTGAAAAGAATACGAACAACTTTTACCAATTTGCGCGCTATTCGCTTGGTGGAGTACGAATGGGCGGGTCTGCTGGTCAATTAAACATCGTTGGGAAGCTTGGATATCAGGTGGGATTGCCGTCCATGGGAACCTTGCTTCTGTCCGCGGGAACGACAGGAGTGCCGCTCGCCTATTCATTTACTTACCCTGGTTTAAACCCTACAAGCGCTAATAGTTATGCTCCAACGGGGATCACTACTATCTTGGATGTCGCTCCGTTGCACGTTGGCGGTGCGATGCTCGGAAAAAATCCATCTAATGCTGCCCAAGGCATAGTTGCAATCACCAACGCGGTTGGTGGCGTGTCGCACACATTTGGAACTGCTCAGCTTAAGGATCCGGTCGCTGTCGTAACGGTGGTGGCTCCGGAGCCAATGACTATGGTCGGAATGGTGGCGGGATTGGCAACGCTAGCTTGTAGGCGCCGAACGAGAAGCAAGTAGGCGCGTTTGTCGATTTGGACCGGCGCGTTGGAAACGCATGTGAATCAAGATTGTGTGTAGGTAAATCATGAAGTCTGTATTGTTCGCCTTACTTGTTTGTGGTGGAATCTCGAGTCAAGCATCTTATGATCTAATGCTTATCCCTGATGCCGACGGGTCCATTCAGCGGTTTGACCCGATTAGCGGTGCATCGCTGGGCAGTTTTGCGCGTGGAAGTTCAGCGACAGCGGTGGACTATGCCCCCGCATCCGGCAATGCCTATGTCATGGCAGACCCGGGCCGGATCTACACTTACAACTACTCTACCGGTATCAGAACGTATGCGATGAGCGCACTGACGAATATGGATATCTTGGTGAGTGAATCGACTTCGACTTACGGATGGACCTATTCTCCTGGCCAGAATTATTTAACCCGCTATAACTTGACTGGCGGTCGGGTCGATGCAACATTGCCAACTGGCGTTGCGTCTATATCTCGACTATTGAGGACATCGACGTCAAGGATGCTCGCAATAGGGAACAATGCCGCTGGCGACATGGTTGGGTTTACTTTTAACCCAACATCAAGCACAATATCAACAGAAGTAGTTACTAATCTTGTAACTGCCAGCGGTTTGTTGGCTGGTCAAACAATTGGCCAACCTGTTCGCTACGGTGCCGATAACTACACCTTTATGTTTCGCATCAATACTGGTGAGCTTAGAAGGTTGAACTTCTTGATTAACGGTTCAGGAGTATTGACTACAGCGGTAACAAACTTGGTATCTGGGACCATCAATCCTGCTGCGAACGTAAACCCGAACTTGGTACCAGCACACGACGGATACTACGCGCTCTTTCCTACCGCCGCTAATAGTACTCTGCTATCCGTTGCAGAGTTTGACAGCACAACACGGCTTATGAGTCAAACAGATACGGCCATAAAGATTCGAAGTGGCAGCTGGAGCGCCGCAATTGTTTTGGCGCCTGAACCAGCGACATTGGCGCTCATGGTTGGTGGCCTCTGTGCTATTCTAGGTTGTCGGAATCGCCGCAAAGTATCATGAGCTAACTAATATGTAAGGGTCAGTAGGCAAGGATGCTAATGCGTGGCCCTTATTCTTAACCTATTTGGCACTGTGACGTGTTGCCTTAATGGTTACATGTTCTATACAGCGTTACAGAGATCATTTAGCATTAAGATGTTCCCTTTGTGGTTCCTTAGTTTGTTCAGCGTTATTGATTTGGAGTTCATTGACCCAGAAGTTAGTGCTTTGTTGCAGCGGGCGTACTCTACGCCGAAAACATTCCAGCATGGCGATTGTCTTCAGTGGGGCGTCCTAGCCAGCTGGTGTGCGATGATTGGTCGGGAATCAATTGCATGCGGTGTTCTTTATATTGCATTGGGCCGCCTGGGCCGAGGGCGAGAGGAACAAGCCAGAATTCTGGAGATGGAAGCGGAATGCTGATGTTTTGAATGACCGTGCTTGGCACCTTTTTGCGGAGCCTTGTCATGCGAGCGTGATCGAATCAATTCGTATTCCTTTGGTAGCCGGATTGTTTCCTACGGTCCGCCGGGCGCGTGCGGTGAGTCAGGATTGATGGGTATTTTTACTAGGTGCAAGGCTAGGAGATGTAAATCGGCTTTGGTCTAGAAGCAGGCGCCGCATCATGGGTACTTTTGCTGGGTGCGTTCCACTGTGCTCGGTTTTGCGGCACCAGAATTCAGGGTCGCGTTTTGTACTTGACTGGCGCTTCCAGTGCGGGTATTATTTCGTGAGTGGATCGTTAGCTCAGTTGGCAGAGCAGCTGACTCTTAATCAGCGGGTCGTAGG
>CAYRAX010000110.1:0-9287 GCA_964422285.1 uncultured Chthonomonas sp. | reverse complement strand
TGACCGACCTTCGATGGTGGTCATGGGGTGAATAACAGTGTCTTCGCCGATCGTCACATCGGCTCCTACGTAAGTCGTGTTGGGGTCCACAATGGTGACGCCATTTTCGCAGTGGGCACGCAAAATTCGCATCCGCATGTCGTGCGCAACATGGGCCAGCTGCCAGCGATCGTTAACGCCTTGAAACATGGAGTCGTCGATGAACTGGATGGTCTCCACGATGCTGCCTTCTTGGTCGATTCGCTCGATAACATCCGTCAGGTAGTACTCACCCTGGGAATTCTGGTTATCCAGCTGCGGCAGAATGCGCATTAGTGTTTCGCAATCGAAAACGTACGTGCCGGTGTTGATTTCGTGAATGGTTTGCTCGGCGGGAGTTGCGTCGCGTTGCTCCACAACCCGCTTGGCCTTTCCCACATCGTCTCGAACGATGCGGCCATACCCTGTCGGATCTTCCAATTCGACGGTTGCGATCGTCACTTTTGCACCCGCCATGACGTGGTGATCAACCATCGACTCCAGCGCGGCACCAGAAATCAGCGGCACATCACCCAACGTGACGAGGACCGGGCCTTTGTGGTTGGCGAGTGCTTCGCGCGCCATGATCACCGCATGCGCAGTGCCCAATTGCTCGTGTTGATAGGCGTAATCGTAGTGCTCGTCACCCAGCGTATCTCGAAGAAGCTCGGCGCGATGCCCCACAACGATGATTGGTCTTTCGACGCCGATGGACCGCAGCGCGCGCCCCACATGCTCCACCATCGGCAACCCGCATACCGCGTGCAAACATTTCGGCAGGTCCGACTTCATTCGGGTGCCTTTGCCTGCGGCTAAGATGAGTCCGGCGGTTGCGAGCTGGCGTGTCATGAAGAGATGTTAATTTACCCCAACGCGAGCGCGATCCACCCCTATGTCAGACCTCACTGACAAGAAGTTATGGGGCTCGGGCAAATAGGGCCGCTGCGAACGACATGCGGCGGCTTATTGGCCAACCATATCGAAGTTATCGTTCAAGATCAAATAGTCATCGGTGCCCACGTAATCGTCGCCGTTCAAGTCTGCTGATTCTGAAAATCCTGCGTCGCCACGCGATGCGTCAAATGCAGCCGAAAGGAGCAAGTAGTCATCGGTGTTGATCTTGTTGTTTTGGTTGACGTCGCCATTTATGGCGTTCAGAACGAGCCCGGATTCACCGTTATCGTTTAGAGTCACCAAATACCTTGCGCGCAAGTGTGAGCGCGGCTTGATCGTGATGTCAAAAAGGCCTTGAGCGCCCGTTCCGCTGGTTACGTAGGGGATGTCAAACGGAATTTCAAACAGCCCATCGGGACCAAGCGGTACTTCTATCGACGTGATTGCGGTTTGGCTCCCTCGGTTATTTAGCGTGATCACCGTTGGTAAGGGGAACTTGAGACTCGTGCTTGGCAGGTCAAAGTTGACTTTGCCGGAGACGACGGGTCGTGATTGCTTCAGCATCACCATGCCGCGGTCACCCGTAGTCGGCACAAACAAAGTCCCATCCGGCGCGATCGACATTGATGCTCGCGTGTCGTCATTGATCAATCGGCTCCAAATCACCTGCCCATTGCTTGGATTGAGGCAATAAACAGAAGTAAAGCGATTGACAACGTAGATTCTGCCGTCGTGGCCGATGATGGGTGCAGCCCGCACTGGGCCGTTGGTGACCATTCCCCAAAGGATCGCGCCATCCGTCGCCCGAAGACGATAGACATACTGGTCCTCGCTGGCAACGCATACTTCGTCACCATCCACCGCTGGCGAGTCATATATTCCGCCGAAGGTTTGATAAGTCCACTTTATTGCGCCGTCGGTATCCAAGCACGTGACGGTCCCATTGGTCGCTCCGACCACGATGAGTCCCGACGCGGTAGTGCTGGGAGCCGCCGCCTGTGCGCCGAGGTCCTTTGACCAAATTACCTGGGCATCCGAATATCTTAAGAGCGAAATCTTGTTGCCGTTCGGTACGACCACGTATTGATCATCTCGTGTGAAACAAACTTGGCGCGAAATACCGCTGAGCGAGGCGGTCCAGCGCGCAGTTCCAGTTATCGAGTCGAGACGATAAAGCTTCCCGTCGTTGTCGCCGATAACCACGTCGCCGTCCGGACCCAAAATTGGCGAAGCTCGCTCGTAGTCGGAGCCATTGGTTGTTCCGATCGCTCTCGCCCAGTAATGGAACATCGTCGCCGGGTTGATGGCGAAGATTTTGTTGTTGCTGCCGTTATCGAGACTAATGATGCGCTGGTCATTATAGATCGCTGGAGTGGAGAGGCAAAATTGTGGAGCAGGCGGCACATAAGCACCCAATATCGCATAGGTTTTCCAGTCGAAGGCATAGACGCTCTTGTTTACCCACTTGCTGATCCAGCCTACGCCGTTTGCTCCCAGGCTCGGGGGCGAACCGCAGACTCCACTTCCCAAAATCATCGCGCCAATCCAAGGCAACGCATAGGTGGATGGGCCAACAGATGCCTTACCCGTGTTGTAGCGATCATGGTGGACCATTGGCCAAGGTGCGTCAGCATCCTGTGCAAAAGCGGAAGTAGCGACCAGACTCATCGCCAACAATAGTGGCAAAGAAAATTTCATACATACATCTTACAGCACATTTACAAAGATGTCTGTGAAATTAGTGTCAACGCTACGCGTTTTCGTGGCCGACGATGGGGCGCTGGATCAAGAGGTGAGTTCGGCGTGGGTGGGCGGGGCGGTGGCTTGGGCGTCCCGACGGTGTCGGGGCGGGGTCCCAAGCCGGGCGTGGCCCCGGGCCGACGACCCACGCGCCCAATCCCTACGAATTGATTTGAACCAATTCGTAGGCTTCGATGACGTCGCCCGCTTTGAAGTCAGTCCAACCGTCGAATTGAATACCGCAGTCTTGGCCCGCAATCATCTCGCGCGAGTCCTGCTTGACATTCTTGAGCGAGTCGATCTTCCCTTCCCAAGCAAGTTCGCCGCCGCGCATGACGCGGCAGGAGCATCCTCTGGTCACCTTGCCATCCACGACGTGGCAACCAGCAACCTTCCCGACCCTGGTAAGGTCGAACACCATGCGAATTTCGACCGTGCCAAGCGCGTTCTCTTCGAATTTCGGTGCCAACATGCCTTTAACGGCCGCTTCGATATCCTCGATCAATTCGTAAATGATGTTGTAGGTTCGGATTTCGACTTTGCTTCGCTCGGCTTCTGACTTCGCGCCGCCTTCGGGCTTGACGTTAAATCCAACGACGATTGCGTCCGCCGCACTGGCGAGCAGAATATCGCTTTCGGTAACCGTGCCGACCGCCGCGTGAATAACCTTCACGACAACCTCTTCGTTCTCAACTTTGTCGAGCATGCCTTTGACGGCTTCGACCGAGCCTTGAACGTCTGCCTTAACGACCAAGTTCAGTTGTTTCGGCCCGCCGCCGTCGATCTGCGCCTTAAGGTCGCGCAAAGTAAGCCGCTTGACGGGACCGCTCAGCGATTTTGCTCGCGAAACCTGCTGTCGCTCTTCGGCAATCGCACGAGCTGATCGCTCATCTTTGGCCCACTCGACTTTGTCGCCCGCCATAGGCGCTTCGCTCAAGCCCAAAATCTCGATGGGAGTCGATGGGCCAGCCGACTTGCTGGGTTCGCCGCGATAATCGGTCATCGCCTTGATCTTTCCGTAGGTTTCGCCCACGACGACCGCGTCCCCGATCTTCAGCGTTCCTTCTTTCACCAAAATCGTGGCGACCGGGCCGCGGCCCTTGTCCACGCGCGCTTCAATCACGACGCCTTCCAAATGACCCTTCGGATCTGCCTTCAGCTCCATGATGTCGGCCTGCAGCAAGACCATTTCGAGCAAATGCGGAACGCCTTCGCCCGTAATCGCCGAGACATTGCAAACGATTGTGTCGCCGCCATAGCTTTCTGCGATGACGTTGTGCTCGGTCAGCTGTTGCACGACGCGATCTGGGGCTGCTTCTGGTCGGTCAATCTTGTTGCACGCGACCAGCATCGGAACGCCCGCCGATTTTACGTGGTTGATCGCCTCAATCGTCTGTGGCATGATGCCGTCGTCCGCCGCGACAACCAAAATGGCGATGTCGGTAACTTGTGCACCACGGGCTCGCATCGCGGTAAAGGCCGCGTGGCCTGGTGTATCCAAGAACGTGATGACGCCTTCGGGCAATTCAACTTGATAAGCGCCAATGTGCTGTGTGATGCCGCCGTGCTCCTTGGAGGCAACATTGGCCTTGCGAATGTAGTCCAGTAGCGACGTTTTGCCGTGGTCAACGTGTCCCAAAATCGTGACAACGGGCGGCCGCTTGATTGCTCCAGCGGTGGGTGCGGAAGGCGTGGTCGGCTTGGCGACCGGTTTCGGCTCCGCGCTCGCCCATTTCACCGTGTATCCCAGGGCCTCCACGAGCTGCTCGGCGACGTCGTCTTTCAAAGATGTCGTCAGCGTCGCGGGCACCTTGAGCTTCATCATCAAGGTTTTTTGGACTTCGGGCTGCGGCACACCGAGCGCTGAGGCGATATCGCGCGGCGTGACTCCAGAAGTCAGCGTGATCGTCTTCGAATTCTTGGCACCTTTGAGCTCTTCACGAATGAGCCCCAAGATGTCGTCATCAACTTCAAACTTGCCCGACTCAATGGCAATGCCGAGTTCATGCAGCACGCCCTCCACTTGGCCTGGCGTGACGCCAAGCTCCTTTGCAAATGCGATAATTTCCTGCTGCATAATGTTCGGTTTCACCTCAATTGACATCGTAAAACTTCCTCGGCGTGCTGAATTTGTTGCGGGCTCAACTTGGTTTTGAAGGCACGCATCAAGCGGTCTTTTGCGCCAACTCCAGCGACGCAAGGTTCGGTCGGGCAGACATAGGCTGAACGGCCATCAGCCTGTGAATTTGAGTCGCGGCTCGCCTGACCCGCCCGAATGCGGAGTAGCAAGCTCTGGTCAGCCTTTCGGCGACAAACAATGCACGTACGTTGGGGTGAGTGCTTGCGGGGCAATCATTGCTCCCCGCCTGTTTGAACGGCTTTTGGCTTATTTTGTGGTTCGGTGGTGGATTGCGTTTCGCTGCGAATGTCGATTTTCCATTCGGTTAACCGCGCCGCGAGTCGAACATTTTGGCCACCTTTACCGATCGCCAGCGAAAGCTGGGTATCCGGCACCACGCAAAACGCGCTCTTGGTTTCCTCATCCAACTTGATCGAGTTCACTTTGGCGGGGCTGAGAGCGTTGACGATGAACGTCTTGGGATCCTCGGAGAACGGCACGATGTCGATTTTCTCTTCGTAAAGTTCCTCGACAATTGCCTGAACACGCGTGCCTCGCGGGCCTACGCATGCACCAACCGCGTCCACGCGCTCGTCCACGGAATGCACCGCAACTTTGCTTCTTTGGCCAGGCTCGCGGGCGACACCCTTAATCACGACGATACCGTCTTGGATTTCGGGCACCTCGAGTTCAAAAAGCTTTCGCAATAGATTCGGGTGGGTCCGGCTGACGATCACTTTTAGCCCGCGCCGCGAATCTTCGACTCGCAAAACGAACACTCGGAGTCGGTCGTTGGGGCGATAAGGCTCGGTCGGCACCTGCTCCCATTTCGGCAATTCGGCCTCGACCTTGTTCACCTGAATAAAGACGATGGGGTCTTCGCGGCGGACCACCGTCCCAGTGACGACATCATGGAGCTTGGCGCTGAAAACGTCGTGGATGCGTCGGTGTTCGGCCTCGCGCAGCTTTTGGGTCAAAACTTGCTTGGCAGTTTGTGCTGCGATTCGTCCAAAGCGGTTTGGGTCTACTTCGACGTCGACAAAATCGCCGACCTCAACGTCTGGGCGCTTCTTTTTCGCCTCGGTGACGCTGATTTGAAAACTGGGCTCAAGGACTTCGCCAACCACTTCTTTTTGTAAAATGGCGGTCCAACCCTTCTTTTGGTCAAGACGCACGGTGACCTCGCCCGTCGAGCCGACATACTTCTTGTAGGAAATTGCGAGGGCTTCTTCGAGCTCGCTGACCAATTCCTCTACGGAAATATCTCGCTCCTGCGCGATTTGATTGAGCTGTTGCAAAATGTCCATACGCGCCTTCTCTTCTTAAATCTCCTCGCAACTCTGCCCCGCCATTTGCGCCACGGTGGTACAAAAAAAGGCGGCTTTTGCCGCCCTTAGGCTCGGCTAGTTGTCATATGTATTGTAGCACTCTTAACACTGATGTTTCAACCCCTGGGCGAGTACAATTGGCCTGAAATGACGGTCTATGTCCAAGGATTGGAAACTTATGGCTACCACGGTGTGCCGGATGAAGAACAGGTTGTTGGCCACCGATACAGCATCAATTTTTCGCTGGAAGTTCCCGACCTTGAGTCGCAAGCCGACTCGATCACCGAAACCGTGGACTATGGCGAGGCCAGCGAGCTCGCACTAAGCGTCTTTGGGCGCGCTAAACGGCGAACCATTGAGCGAGTCGCCAGCGACATCATGGACGCACTCTTCGACAGATACCCATCGGCGAGCAAGGTCACGGTTCAAGTCGAAAAACTTCTGCCGCCGGCACCGATCATTGCCGCCCGCGCCGGGGTCACCGTCACGCGATGTCGTGAGGCTTAGTCCACGACTTCGACACTAACTTCGGGGATCATCCCGATTCTCGCGCCCTCTGAAAGCAGCAGCCGAATCGCTCGCACGCCCTCGTCGCCCATGTCGCGCGTTCGTTCGTTTACGTACATTCCCACGAATCGATCGCTTGTGTTGGTGTCCATGCCGCGCGCGAACTGCAGAGCGTATTCCAATGCCGCTTGGCGGTTTTTCAGGCTGGCTTCGATGCTCTCGCGCATGCATCGGCTGACTTCCTTGACAGCCTCTGGGCCGAGGTCTTTTCGAACCACGTTTACGCCAAGCGGAAGCGGCAGACCCGTCTTGGCCTTCCACCACTTGCCGAAATCGGCGATCAGCACCATGCCCTCTTGGCTGTAAGTAAGCTGGCTTTCGTGGATGATGAGGCCCGCGTCCGCTTTGCCCGTTTTCACCGCGTCAACAATCTCATCGAATGGCACGACGATGTACTTTGGCTTAAAACCCGCGCCGATCTGGTCTTCAAAAAATAGGTTGAGTTCCAAAAACGCCGACGTCAATTCGCCCGGAACCGCGATCAACTTGTCCGCAAGATCCTTGATTTCGAATTGGGCTTTGCTGACGATCATCGGGCCATATTCATCGCCGAAACTACCGCCGTGCCGCAAGAGTGCGTATTGATCGGCGACGTAGGCAAAAGCGTGGACGCTGATTGCCGTGGACTCAAGTTTGCCTTCCCTAGCCCATTCGTTGAGCGTTTGGATATCGCGCAGGATGTGCTCGAACGTGTATTCGGAACGCACGGCGCCGCACGCCAAACCCCAAAACATGAAGGCATCGTCGGAATCGGGCGAGTGGCCCAAGCGGATTACTTTTTGATCAACGGCAGACATAGGACTTCCTAAAAGTATGCCGCAAGTGCGGGTCGCTTCACCGGTGCCGCGTCGTGTGTCAGTAAATTCGGAGTGCCATTGCCATCGGCCGCAGGTCGATGGCAATGATTGGTGTTGATGGTCAAAGCGTAGTTTTGATGTGCTAATCCGAAGTGTCCGCGCTCCCGGGCGGAAAGTCTCCCCCTGAATCCCCCTCATCTTCGTGAGGGGGACTTGACCGCGCTCATTGCTGCAAAGTCTCACCCTAAATCCCCCTCAACTTCGTGAGGGGGACTTTCTGTTCGTGAGGGGGACCATTTTCGACGCAGCGTGATCGCTGCGTCGAAGAGACCAATTAGCCGCCGACCGTGACGTTTTGCTTGACCGTAAAGCCGGCCACTGGCGGAACCTTATCCAGAATTTCTTGGACCTTGGTCTTCATCGCCTCGTCTTTCACGGTTCCCGAAACGACGATTTCCTTACCGTTCATCTCGACCTTGAGCGTCTTTGCTGCATCGGCAAGATCGCCCTTCAGTGCGTTCTCGATGTTCTCCTTGAGAGTCTTGCCAGCTTCTGCGGCTGCGTTGGCGGCGGTATCGACCGCACCTTTTGCGACGTCGGCACCCTTTTCTACGGCCTTGCCGGCCGCGTCTTTGCCAGTTTCAACCGCGGTTCCCGCGGCATCCTTGGCGTCATTGGCAGCGTCTTTCGCACCCTCGCAGCCAATCATGGCGGCAGTAGCAACAATCGCGCTCAACGCGAGCAATTTCAGTGTCAATTTCATATGTTTTTCTCCTAAGTGCTTGCACTAACTCTTGAAATAGCGCCAGCAATCACATCAGCATTTGCCGCGCGAAAAGAGTTCCCGAAGTCATGCGAATCGGGACCACCGCAGCCCCGCGCCGGTACAATGATCCTTCATGTTCGACACCCTCACCCGCCGGCTTGGCAACTTGATGATCGGATTTAGGCGCAAGGGACGCCTGAGCGAAGATGACGTCAACGAGCTGATGCGTGAAGTACGCGTCGCGCTGCTCGAAGCAGACGTCAATTTCACGGTCGCAAAGTCCTTTATCAGCCGCGTAAAGGAAAAAGCGATCGGCGAGGAGCTTTATGGCGAGCTAAACGCGGACCAAACCCTCATCAAAATTGTCCGCGACGAACTGCAGGATTTGCTTGGCGGACAGGAAACTAAATTCAATTGGTCGTCGGCGCCCCCCACCGTCATCCTGCTTTGTGGATTGCAAGGCTCGGGAAAAACGACCACCGCCGCCAAACTCGCCTTGAACTTGCAGAAGCTGGGCAAAAAGCCCATGATGGCGGCCTGCGATACGCAGCGTCCTGCGGCCGTCCACCAACTTGAAGTCTTGGGCGAACAGGTCGGCGTGCCGGTGTTTAGCAAGCTGGACGGCACTTCGCCAGTGGAAATCGCGCGCCAGGCGCTAGAGCGGGCAAAGTACTTGCTGCTGGATGTGCTGATCGTCGATACGGCGGGCCGGTTGACGGTGGATGACGCGCTTATGGACGAGCTCCGACAGATTTACAAAGCCGTCAATCCAAGCGAAACCATGCTTGTTTTGGACTCCACTACTGGCCAAGAAGCGGTGACGGTGGCGGGGCATTTTCATGACGCTTTGAACCTGACTGGTGCAATTTTCACAAAGCTTGATGGCGATACTCGCGGCGGCGCGGTGCTCAGCGTTCGGTCGGCGACCGGCGTGCCAGTGCGATATATCGGCGTCGGTGAGCAAGTCGAAGCGCTGGACATTTTCTATCCCGACCGAATGGCCCAGCGAATCCTGGGAATGGGCGACGTGCTGGGAATCATCGAGCGCGCGGAGCAGG
>CAYRAX010000109.1:0-9338 GCA_964422285.1 uncultured Chthonomonas sp. | reverse complement strand
TGCGAACTCGTAATCGCCACAAATGCGTAAAAAAAATGCATATTCGCGCGCGAATAGCCATCGCGCGGTAACGACATTTCCCAACGACCTCACCCCGGTCCGCAAGCGGACCTACCCTCTCCAGCCGGGGCCTGGAGAGGGTAGCCGGCTCACTCGCCAGAATCCCGCTGGAGTAGGTCGGCCCCTTCGCCCGCGATTTTTTCCCAGGTGCCGGACTCGGCCTTTCGATAAGTCGTAAATCCGCGCTTTGCCGCTTGATCGAAGCTCGCGCTCTTGTCGATCTTGATTTGAACTTGCCCGATCACTCGGATGACTTCAAGTCCGCAAGTCGGGCAGTATTGCAAGGCGGGCTCATCAACCGACTGCAAAACGCCGATCCGGCCATCACAAATCAGGCATTCTCGGTCGTCTTTCGGTTCGTATTCGTAAATCGGCATCGCGCTTACAAGATAGAGTGGATGAGGCGCCGGCTGCGTTCGTCGAGTTGCTCAATATTCTTGAGTTCGAAGCGGTTGCCGTCCACGTCAGTGAGCAAAATGTGCGCGGGCCCGAGCCATTGAGCGTTTTCCTGCAGGCTTTGCGTGACGAATTCGCGGCGTCCGCGATCGGTTTCGACCACCCAGTACGTCGCCCCCCATTCGCCCTTGACCGTCACCACGGATTCCACGGTTGCCGTAAGATATCGACGCCGAACCTCCTTCAAAACCGTTGATCGATTCGGCTCGTCAAGGTCCTTTTGTGGATCGGCAATCGTGACAATCTCGTGGCCCTTTGCATCCAACAGCGCCAAATATCGCTCCGGATACTTAAGCGGCGAGGCCCAGCGTGGGACCACGGTCGGCCATGATCGGTCGCCGTGGGTCATGCGCAGCCGATCTTCGGGATCATGAAATAGCTTCGCATTTGCAAGTTCAATCGTCTCACTCATCTCAAAATTCCTCCTGTTCGCTTTTTGGCGCCTACTGCCAATCGACCTCGCCCTCAACGACCTCGTCGCCCTCGGTGTATGCGTACCCAATGATTTCTTGCACCTTGGTTTGGGTCTCCACGAGTTTGTAAAATGCGCCTTTTTTGGCCATCAACTCTTCGTGGGTTCCGATTTCAGCGATTTCGCCGCGCTCCAAAACAATGAGGCGATCGGCATTTCGCAGAGTGCTCAGTCGGTGGGCGATCGCGAAGGTCGTGCGGCCCGAGACCAGGTGCTGGATAGCCTCCTGAACCTGCTTTTCGGTTTCCACGTCCACGCTCGAAGTTGCCTCATCCAGGATGAGAATCTTGGGATCATGCAAAATCGCGCGCGCGATGGAAACGCGCTGGCGCTCGCCACCCGATAGCTTCGAGCCGCGTTCGCCAACCATCGTGTCGTAGCCATCGGGCTTCGAAAGCACAAAGTTGTGTGCGTTCGCGGCCCTTGCGGCGGCAATAATCTCCTCCATCGACGAACCCGGCTTGCCGTACGAGATGTTCTCGGCGATGGTGCCATTGAACAAGAACGGCTCTTGCAACACGATTCCGATTTGCTCGCGCAGACTTTGCAGCGGCAAGTTTCGGTAGTCCTCGCCGTCGATTTTGATCACGCCAGCATCGGGTTCATAAAACCGGCAAATTAGGTTGATCGTCGTCGACTTTCCTGCCCCTGATTTGCCGACCAAGCCAATCATTTCACCCTTCTTGGCGATGAACGAAATGCCCTTAAGAACTGGATTCGATTTGTCATAGCCGAACCGTACGCCATCGAACACGACTTCGCCTTCGATGGGTTTGGCTGCCGAATGGTCGCCATATTTTTCGGGCTGCATGTCGATGACCTCAAAGATGCGCTCGGCGCCCGCCATGGCTCGGCTGAACCAGTTGTTGACGGCGGCGAACCACTGCAGCGGCCCATAAACCAGGCCGAGGTAGGCGTTGATCATCCAGAAATCGCCGAGGCGCAACTTGCCTTGCACGACCAAGTAGCCACCAACCGCCCAGCAGAGCACCGTGCCCAGCGAACTGAAGAACATCATTGCGCCAAAAACGGTGAACCAAGTTTGGTCGGCGTGCACGCCCGAATCGCGCAGCTCGTGGTTGCGCGTTTGGAACTTCGAGTATTCGACATCTTCTTTCGCGAACGCCTTGACGACGCGAATCCCGCTCAGCGATTCATTCAGGTGAGTATGGAAACGCGCCCATTTCTGCCCCACCTTGTGGAACATCTGGCTCATCGGCTTCCAAAACATGACGCCGATGACGACGACGATTGGGATCGGAATCAAGACGATGCTCGCCAAGAATGCGTTCGTGTAGAAAAGGAAGCTGACCACACCCACGAACATGAGGCCGTTCAGCAGGAAGTACGGCACGCCTTCCACCAAGAAGCCCCAGACGCGGTCGGTGTCGCTGGTAACGCGGCTCGCGATGGCGCCGACTTGCTTTTTGTCAAAGAACGTTAGCTGCAAGAACTCGACCGCGCGGTAAACCGAACTCCGCAGGTCGGCTGCGACTCGGCCCGCGATCGACGCGTTCAAGCGGTCGCGCACCAAGTTGATACCGCTCGCTGCTGCCACTTGTATCACCCAACAGCCAATCATCGCCCACAATATGCTTATGCTGCGCTTGGGGTCAAGGACTTCGTTGATGATGCGCCCTTGCAGATACGGCGGCACCAAATTGAGCAGGGTTGTGCCGAACGAAAGCAAGGCCAACAAGATCGCCTGGCGCTTGTAGGGGATCATGTAGCGAGCGATTCTCAGGAGCGTCTTTCCGCGATTAACGCAGTGCGGACAGACTCCATCACGTTCAGGAAGCAGCCGTGAGCACTTTGGGCAGCGCGTCCGCTCCTGCTTGATGTTGATGCTCAGCTCTTCGCCTTTGGCAAGCTGCTCGATTCCGCGCGCTGCCTCGCTAAACTGCGCGGCCAGCGAGCTGGAGTAGCTCACAATGGGGATAATCTCGCCCGATTTCGACGTGATTTCAAGTCGTCCGCCACCGACCAATGGCTCGTTGCGTGCGCCTTTTATGTCGCTTACATCCATCTTGAATGCGAGCGTGCCATCTTCTTCCAGCACGGTAACGTCTTGAGCGGAAACGATCATGCGGCGATGACCGAACGACATCGACGTATCAAAGTCAGCGGTGAGGTCGATCAACGCACCGACGGGCGAGTTGGATTCACTGGCCTTTTCTTGTTCTAAGCTTTCTAAAATAGATTGATTCATAGTAGCGCACGCACAGCGGTTAGCAGAATAGCGACTGGGGCACCAAGATAATGGCACCGGATGGTCGAACGTCATTGAATGTTTGCCGGGCGAAATTGCTCGACATTGCGCAAGGAAGCCGCTGCGACAAGGCTACGAAAGCTCTGGGGCGGCGGTCAATGAATGGTGAATCTCATAGGTAACACCTCGCGTTAGGCGATATCGAACCATCTTAACCGCAATGGGACCCAAATAGCAAGGGGGTGGGCCAAAAGACACACCGCCGAGCGCAGGCGCTTGGCGGTGTTTCGTTTGTTCTGATTAGGCTTCTTGCTGAAAAATTACTTGTCGCGGAGGGGCAATCCCATGGCTTTCAAGAGCTCGCGGGCTTCTTCATCATTGCGCGCGGTGGTGCAAATGATGATGTCCATTCCCCGGATTTTGTCGAACGTATCGTACGAAATCTCTGGGAAAACGAGCTGCTCTTTCAGGCCGAGCGCGTAGTTGCCGCGACCATCAAAGCTCGTCGGCGAAAGGCCCTGGAAGTCTCGAATACGAGGAAGAACCACCGTGCAGAGCTTATCGAACCAGTGGAGTGCATGGTCGCCGCGCAAGGTGACCTTGCAACCGATCTTCATTCCCTCGCGCAGCTTAAAGTTAGCGATAGCTTTTCGCGCGCTGGTGACGACCGGCTTCTGGCCCGCGATGATTTGCATATCGCGAACGCAATTCTCGAGGCCCTTTTCGTCGCCCTGCTTAACGGCCATGTTGATGACGATTTTGTCCAACTTCGGCAACTGCATCGATGACGAATACTTGAATTGGTCCATCAGCTTGGGAGCGATGGTCTCTTTATAAATCTTCTTCAATCGCGGCTTGGGCAGGGATCCCGTCGATTGGATTTCAGCGGTCTTTCGGGCCATTTATTTTCGTCAGTCCTTCTTCTTTTCGATGTTGGGCAGATCCTTAAAGGTCTTGCCGGATTTCTTGGAATATCGCACGAGTTTGTCGCCTTCTTTGCGGCGTCCAACACGGGTTGCATCGCCAGACTCGGGGTCGATGACCATCACGTTGGAAACGTGAATCGGCGCGGGCAATTTGATTCGGGCACTGCGCTCGGCTTGAGTTCGGGCTTTTCGGTGCTTGATCACCGCGTTTAGCGGGATTGGCTGCTCGGGGTTTTCTGCATTTTCTTGCAGCACGATGACCTTTTGCTCTTTGGGCGACACGGCCGCGACAAATCCGCTCTGGCCCTTGTCTTTGCCAGCGATGATAACGACCTTGTCGCCGGTTCGCACCCTTAGTTTGATGTGCGCTTTTTCTTGTTTAATTTCAGCTCGAGTTGCCATGATGTTACAGGACCTCCGGTGCGAGGGAGACAATCTTCATGCAGTTTGCTTCACGCAGTTCGCGGGCGACCGGTCCAAAGATGCGGGTGCCGCGCGGCTCCATGTTGGCCGGATTGATGACGACGCATGCGTTCTCGTCGAATCGCAGGGTCGAGCCATCGGGGCGGCGAATCGCCTTTTTGGTTCGCACGATGACGGCCTTCACCACGTCGCCCTTTTTGATGGGCATGTTTGGCGTGGCGGCTTTCACCGAACCCACAATGATGTCGCCGACGCCGCCATAGCGCGGCATCGAACCCTTCAGCACGCGGATACACATGATTTCGCGTGCGCCGGAGTTGTCGGCAACTTTCAATCTACTAAACTGCTGAACCATTGTAAATGTCTTCCTAAACTTTCCTTGTCGCGGCCCGACCGATGATTACTTCACCTTTTCGATGATGCGGGTTACGCGCCATCGTTTGGTTTTGCTAATCGGCCTGGTTTCCATAATTTCCACGGTATCGCCGACGTCCACCTTTTCGCTGTTCAAGGCCTTTCCGTCAACGTGAGCAGCAAATCGCTCAGATTTCAAAACCGTTTTGCCATAAAGCGGGTGCTGGACGCGGCGCTCGATCTTAACGACCACCGTGTCTTGCATCTTGTTGCTCATGACCAATCCTTGTCGGACTTTTCGTGCGTTTCGCGCTGCTGCCATTACTTGTCACTTCCTTGCTTCTTGTCGCGAATCACAGTGTTGATGCGCGCGATGTTGTGTCGGCGAGTCTTCAGGCTCGCGGTATCGGTCATTTGGCGCAAAACCAAGTCGCGTCGAGCCTTGTACAGGTCAGCCTTTTCCTTGGCAAGCATGTCCTCAAGTTCGGGAACACTCTTTGAACGCAATTCTGAGCACTTCAGGTCTTTCATTATTCGGTTGTCTCCTCAGCCGGAGCGGCTGCCTCTTCAGCGGGCTTTTCAACAGCGGCCTTAAAGGTCGTGTTCTTCTTAGCGATCGCCTCGGGGCTATATTTCTTTTTCGCTTTTGCTTGAAGGTGTTCGGCGCCAGCCTCAAGCGGCGGTCCTTGAACAAAATCCTTCTTGGTTACAAATTTGCATCGAATTGGCAACTTCATGATCGCCAGTCGCATAGCTTCCTTGGCGACATCTTCGGCGGGCCCAGCCATTTCGAACCTGAGGCGGCCCGGCTTGATGACGGCTACCCAACCCTCGACCGGCGCCTTACCTTTACCCATTCGTTGCTCGAGTGGCTTCTTGGTGTAGGACTTGTCGGGGAAGATTCGAATCCAGACTTGACCACCACGCTTGATGTGGCGGGTCATCGCGATACGAGCAGCCTCAATTTGCCGGCTGGTGATCCAACCGCATTCGGTGGCCATGATGCCGTAATCGCCAAAATCCAGGTTATTTCCGCGAGTCGCGATTCCGTTCATTCGACCGCGGTGCATCTTGCGGTATTTAGTTCGTTTCGGCATCAACATTATTCGGTTACCTCTGCGGGGGTTGGTTCGACGGGAGCGGCCTCAGCGACTTCAGGAGCAGCGGTTGCCAATGCTTCCACTTGTCCTGGCTCGGGTCGCGGCGTTCGCTCGCGGGTGCGTCGTCGCTCTTCCTGGGCGACTTCGGCTTCTTCAGCTCGGCGAGCCATTTCGGCGCGTTGCTTATCCGGCAGAACTTCGCCCTTATAAATCCAAACTTTGACGCCGACCGAACCATAGATGGTGTAGGCGGTCGCTACGCCGTAGTCGATATCAGCTCGTAGCGTGTGCAGCGGCACCTTACCGACTTTGTCCATTTCAGTTCGCGCGATTTCTGCACCGTTCAAACGTCCGGAGACCATGACTTTCATGCCTCGGCCGTTCATGCGGACCACGCGGGTCATGGCTTGGCGCATCGCTCGGCGGTGGCTGACACGCTTTTCAAGCTGAATCGCGATGTTTTCGGCGACTAGCTGCGCATCAAGCTCGGGTTGGCGAACTTCAGAGACGTTGACTTGAACCACGGCGGTCGCGTCGTCGCGTCGCACCATGCGGTTCAATTGATCGCTCAGTTCGTCGATACCCTTTCCGCCGCGGCCGATAATCGCGCCGGGTCGGCTCGTGAAAATGTTAACTTTGACTCGGTTTGCGGCGCGCTCGATTTCAACTCGGCTGACATTGCCCGTGCCAAGTCGGCGGCGGAGCAGGCGGCGAATTCGCTGATCTTGCTCGAGCGCGATGGCGTATCCCTTCTTGTCGTAATACCAGTGGCTATCCCAACCCCGGATGACGCCGATACGAAATCCAACTGGATGAATCTTCTGACCCATTAGTTCTCCTTACCTTCCTCGGTTGCCTGATCGGCAACGGGTGCCTCTTCAACGGCTTCGACCGGAGTGGCTTCCTCGATGGCCTCGACCGGAGCTTCTTCTTCTACCGGCTTGGTTTCAGCGACCTTCTTGCTTGCCTTCTTGGGGGCATCGAATTTTGGTCGTGGCTTGGCTTTGGTGCCGTGCGGCTTGATCGCGCCCTGCGGTTCGTACTCTTCCACCACCACGGTGATGTGCGAAAGCTTCTTGTTGATTCGGTTTGCGCGTCCCTGTGCCCGTTGCGTGATCCGCTTCAAGGTTGGGCCCTCGTCCACGAGGATGCGAGCGATTCGCAGATTTCCGGGAGCGATTGAGTAGTTCTCTTGTGCATTGGCGATCGCGCTGACCAGAACCTTTCGCAACAGGAATGCACCCTTGCTCGGATGGAATCGCAGCTTGTGCGCGCTCATGACCGCTGGTTGGCCTTTAACTTCGGCGGCAACCAGCCGGACTTTTCGCGGCTGAACCCTGATAAATTTTGATACTGCTCTAACTTCCATGATTTTTCTTCGTTTTGCGGTCGTGGTATCGGCGAATCATTCACGCGGCGCGGCCCGTCTTTTTAATTTGTCGAGCGGCTCCCTCACGCCGTCCGAATCGGACACAAGGCTCGTGAGTATACCGCGCGGGCGGGTTCCAACGTCAATGCTGCGCCGTAGCGATCAGCGAATCTTCACTCCTCGATCTGGGATGCCTGTCGCGTGACCTTTGTAGGTTCGCGTCGGGGCAAATTCGCCCAATTTGTGACCGATCATGTTTTCCGTGACAAAGACGGGCACGTGCTTGCGACCGTCGTGAACGGCGATCGTGTGGCCGATCATGTCGGGGGTGACAGTGGAACGTCTGGACCAAGTCTTGATCAACTTTTTGTCGCCCGAATCGTTCATCGCGGCGACTTTTTTCATCAAGTGGTCGTCAACAAAATAACCTTTTTTAAGACTTCTTGCCAAAGTTTGCTTTCTCCGGATCGTTGTTAAGCATCGCCCAGCTAAGCAGGCTTTGCAAGTGAACGTGAGCCGTTCCGCGCCCTGGAATTGGGCATGGAGACTTCGTTAGCGCCCGACGAGTCAGGCGCAAAGAGGGATTATACCCGCACTCTTCGCGCGTTATCCACTCAAACTTTGGTCAGCTTGCTGAGGAGGCAAATTCGAACTTGGCAAGGTGCGCTTCAAGTCGTCGATCGCCAGGCTTTGCTGATGCATCAGGTCGCGCATTTGGGCCAATTCGTATCGGAGCGCCTGAATTTCGCCGACTACATTGCCTTGCGGTTGGTTTTGCGTCCGGTGGAGAATTTCGGCCATCCTTCGCTGGTGGTTAGTCAAGATGGCGATGATCGGAATCAAAAAGATTACGAACGGTATAAAAACGCCGATGTGCTCAGGAGATGGCATATCCCAATTATGACCTCAACAAAGGGGTACGGATTAAGCTGAAATACGTTGCAATTAGTCCGAAAATTCTAGTCGATCAAACCCTTGATGCTCAGCCCAAAGCCAGGCTCGGCGCGGCGAACCGCCATCCGGAATGCCCGCCCGAATCCTTTGAACATCGCCTCCGCCACATGGTGGTCGTTCTCGCCCGCCAGTTTGCGAATGTGGACGGTCATGCCGGCGTGCTGGCTGAGCGCTCGGAAAAACTCCTTAATGTTTGCGGTGGAAAGCTGGCCAAGGCTGGTTTGGACGAACGGCACATCAAAGTAAAGCTGAGCGCGGCCGCTTATGTCGATTGCGACGAGCACGAGCGCCTCGTCCATGACCATCGCCATGCTGCCGTAGCGTTCGATGGGCTCGCCTTCATAAAGCGCTTGGCGGATCGCCTTGCCCATTACGATTCCAATATCCTCCACCGTGTGGTGGTCGTCGACTTTTAGGTCACCTTCGGCCTGGACGCCAAGGTCGAAATGGCCGTGGAACGCCATCAACTCGAGCATGTGATCCAAAAAGCCGATTCCTGAGGAGATGTCGCGCTTCGACCCGCCATCGAGATCCAGCACCACGTGAACCCGGGTCTCCGTGGTTTCCCGGTCCACTTCGCCATATCGAACCTGGGGCGAATTCTTACTCATTGCTTCCGTTATACCGCTGACCTAGTGTACGCCGGTCAATTCGCCGAAAATTACCGGTGTGCGCCTGGCGAAGCATCGTTTGGGCGAAGTGATCGGTATACAATGAACAACGTGCCTATTATCCGAGTCGCAAGCGTTCAAAGCAACGTCGCCTTTGGCAAGCCCAGTGCAAACGCCGAATTCGCCCTCAATTGGCTGCCCGAACTCGCCGCCGATAACGTTAAAGTCGCGGTTTTCCCCGAGGCTTATTTGACCGGCTATGCCGTCGACGACCGCGAAGCCGCCGTGAAAATCGCAATCACGTTTGAACCATTGAACGAGCACCTCGGCCGAATTGATGCGTTGGTCCAAACTCTGGACATGGTTGCCGTGCTCGGATTTGCAGAGAATTTTGGCGGAAAGCT
>CAYRAX010000108.1:6016-9420 GCA_964422285.1 uncultured Chthonomonas sp. | reverse complement strand
CGGCGGACAGAGCTTTTTGCGCGAAGATTACGCGAAGGACCTGAGAAATTTGCCGGGTATTCGCCTCGCCGCGCCGCTCACATTTGCTGGTGGTGGGCTCGAATACAAAGGCAAATCGGCATATCCGACGATCGTCGCGGCGACCAGCGACTGGTTTTCGATCCATCCCGTAGAGATGAAGTCTGGCGTGGTGTGGCAGGATCCCCTTTCCACCGAAGACGTGGTGGTGCTTGGGTCGGTCGCTGCCGACCAAATCTTTGGCAAGGCTGATCCATTGGGACAATACGTCACCATCAATGAGCGCAAGTATCGGGTGATCGGCATCACTAAGGATGCAAAAACCGAGGGCAGCCTCTTCAGCATGTTTGCCCTGCAAAATGTTGTCTATATCCCCTATCACGCAGTAAAAGCGCATACGCCTGACATGCAAACGGATCGAATTATGATCCAAACGATGCCTGATGCAGAGCCAAAATCACTCGTCAAGAATGTCGAGGCGCGGCTCGGCCAACACATGGCCTATCAGCAGTATTCGGTGCTAACTCAAGAGGACCTTCTCGGCCTTGTTTATAAGCTCATGAGCATCCTGACTTGGTTGGTTACGGGCCTGACGAGCATCGCCTTGGTGGTGGGTGGCGTTGGCATTATGACCGTCATGCTCATGTCGGTTAACGAGCGCATTAAGGAGATTGGAATTCGTAAAACCACGGGAGCGACGCAAAAAGACGTCTTTCAGCAGTTTCTGTCGGAGGCAATCCTCATCAGCGCGGTTGGTGGGTTGGTCGGATTGGCGGTCAGCTACGCGGTTTGCGTGGCCCTCTACCGCTACACGCCGGTAAAGCCGCAAATTACGCCGGCGATCATCGCCCTGTGTTTTGGTGTTTGCATCGGAGTGGGAGCCGTTTTTGGGCTAATTCCCGCGCTGAGCGCAGCGAGAAAGGATCCGGTCGCCGCAATTCGAAACGAGTAGCGCTTATTCGCCGCCATTGGGGGCTAGGCCATGCTCAGAGCACTCTGCGGCTGAACCCACCGCGTTGATTTCGTAGGTTCCACCGCCGGGGCATGGTGGGATTTCACCCTTCACAAACTCGGGCGCGAGATCCGCCTCATCAGGCAGGTCTCCATCAGTCTTGCGGTAGATCATCGCCCAGCTTGCCTTGGCATCCTCAATCTTTCGCAAATTTTGATGGCAGGTTACGCGCCGACTGCGTTCCCGGCTCTTCTGCCATGCTGGCGCCGCGACAGCCAGCAGGATGCCCATGATGAGCACCACAATCATGATTTCTACAAGCGTAAAGCCTAGCTGTCGACGACATTTCCTCATGTACAACCGTCATTGTTGGCAATTTCAGGACAAACCTCATAAAGCGTGAGAATTCCGGTGAACTTACAGGTATAAGTTTTCAGAAAATTCTGAAAGTTCACAAATGTTTAGCCTAACGTAGGGTAAAATTCCCATCAGAATGGCGGTGAAAACGGTGAATCCGGACCCTTGGAGAACATCGGGTGACGACAAGCGCGAAGCGGTTCAGAGCATGTTTGCCGAGATTGCACCGAGTTACGATTTCGCCAATTCTCTCATGTCTTTGCGGCTTCACCACCGCTGGCGCGCGTTTGCAGTGGCCCAATTGGGCTTGCGTGGTGGCGAATCAGTTCTCGATATGTGCTGCGGCACGGGCGATTTTTTGCCGCCGTTGCGCCGCGCGGTAGGTTCAACTGGCCGCGTCACGGGCGTTGATTTCTGCGCTCCCATGCTCGAGCGAGCGGGTGCAAAGACCGAAGCCTCGTTGGTTTTGGGAGATGGTTGCGCACTTCCCTTCCAATCTGGACAATTTGACGCCGTAACTGTCGGTTGGGGAATTCGCAATGTACCCGACATCGACGCCGCGCACCGAGAAATTTGCCGGGTGCTCAAGCCTGGCGGCCGCTTCGTTTCGGTCGATATGGCGGTTCCCGAAAGCGATTTCGTTCGGCCGTTTGCCCGCTTTGTTTCGTTGCGATTGTTGCCGATTTGCGGGGCGATGCTCGGCCACAAAAAAGCCTATACCTATTTGCCACAAAGCACCGAAACCTTTCTTTCACGGCAAGAACTGGCCGAATCCATGCAGCGCGCGCGGTTCGACCAAGTGCGTTACCACGACTTATTTATGGGCACGATCTGCGTGCACGTAGGACAAAAATCATGAAGACGATTGCCTGGCAGGATGCCCTCGAGAAGATTCAAGCCGACGTGAAGCTTGCCGAAGCCGAACTCAAACAGCTGATTGCATCGAAAATTCAGCTTGTTGATCAAGTCAACCGGCACACGTTCGAGGCGGGCGGAAAACGGCTGCGGCCGGCTTTTGTCATTTTGTGCGCCAAGGCGAGCGGGTGGTCCGGCGACCTAGGGCGGGTTTTGCGGCTCGCGTCTTGCCTCGAAATGATCCACATGGCAACCCTGATTCACGATGACGTCATCGATCATGCCGCAAATCGGCGTGGCCGACCGACCGCGGCAACCGTCTTTGGGAACACTGCCGCGATCCTTTCGGGAGACGTCCTGCTCGCCAAATCCATGTCGATTTTGGCGGCCGATGGCGACCTAAAAATCATTCGCACGGTGAGCGCGGCGGTCGAGGAAATGGCTCAAGGCGAGGCATGGGAAGTCGCGATCCGCAGCGACTACGACCTGCCGATTGATGACTATTTGAAGGTGTTGCGCATGAAAACGGCGGCATTCGTGGAGTGCTGCTGCCAGGTGGGCGCGATGGCGTCGGGTAGCGACCCCACGCAGCTTGGCAATTATGGCCACCACCTGGGCATGGCATTCCAAATTATCGACGACCTGCTGGACTATCGCGGCAACCCCGAAGAGACCGGAAAGCCGCTGGCAACCGACTTTCGCGAGGGCTGCATGACGCTGCCGCTTGCGCTGTTGCGGGACCGACTAGAAGGTGAGGAAGGCGATTTTGTGCGGAATCGCTTCGGCGCAAACCCCAGCGACGATGAAATTGCGATGATTTGTAGCTGGATGGACCACCGCAATTGCTTTGACGAAGCTCAGAAGATTGCGCTGGAGCACTGCGAAAAGGCGCGCGAGGCTCTGCTGACCCTCCCGGCTAGCCAATATCGCGACTTGCTCGAGGCCGTGGTCGGGTTCGTCATCGAGCGCGATAAGTAGCAAAATATGGATCGAAAGTTATACATATTCGATCTTGATGGCACCATTTATCGCGGCGATCAAGCTTTGCCCGGTGCCGCGGAAACTGTCGCCAAGCTACGCGCCCAGGGACACGCGATCCGCTTCCTCACCAACAATTCGTCGATCACGCGTGCTGGCATCGCAAGCAAATTGAACCAACTCGGGGTAGCCACCGAAGAAGGCGAGTGCTATGGCACCGCTCCCGCCGCCGCTGAATTCGTGG
>CAYRAX010000108.1:0-6006 GCA_964422285.1 uncultured Chthonomonas sp. | reverse complement strand
GATGGCGGACGGCGTTTGTAGTCGGCCAACCCACGCTGGCGCAGGAACTCACAAACTCCCGCGTACAGGTTTGGAATTTTGATGGCGAGCACTTTCGGCCCGGCGCGACGGGCAATCCTGACGTGGTTTTGGTCGGCATTTGCCTCGGATACACGTACGAGTGGATGTCGGAAGCTCTGCAATGCCTAATGCAAGGTTCGGCGTTCGTGGCGACGAATCGCGACGCGACCTATCCGCTCGGCGAGGGGCGCATCGTGCCGGGTGCGGGGGCGATCGTGGCTTCGCTGGTCACCTGCTCCGGCAGCGAGCCAACCGTAATCGGCAAGCCCGAGCCCGCAATGATCCAGCATTTGATTGCTGAATCCGGCTTCGACCCGAGTCAAGTCGTCGTGGTCGGCGACCGCATGGACACCGAAATCGAAGCTGGAAAGCGAGCGGGTTGCCGCACTTGGCTGGTGCTCACCGGCGTGACGCACGAGTTGCCGCCCGCGCAAGCCGGTGGTTCAACGCTGGTCGATTTGCTGAGTTTTGATTGAAGCGTCAAGCTCGTCCGAAGCCACGCGCAGTGAATTCAAATTTTGCAGTAACGCATCAATGCGCGCGCCACCCATGGACGAACGAGCGAGCGGCCCCATATTGGTGGCTGCTTCGGTGGAAAGCCGATCCACCTCGTCATTAAGCGATCGCAATTTTTCTGCGAGCTCCTTGGCAGGATGAAAAATCGCGTTGATGTGCGGACTTTGGTGTGAATACTTGGAATCGCTATTGTTGAACATGTCGGTGGCGCGTTCGAAAGCACCGTCGAGCCGCAGGTCAACCAAGTCCTGCCAAATTGCCTTGATGTCGTCCGACGGACGTTTTTGGGGATCACCCAAACAGTTCGCCGCTAAGTAACCGAGTTCGTCCATCGCGTGATCGGCCGCGTTCAGCACTTCGATTCTAAGATTGGAATAGGTTGGAAGTGCCTCCGGACCAGTCCAAACCAGAGAACTCAGCTTCACGCGAATTTGGTTCCAGTAGTAAGCACCAGCTTCCAATAGTTGCAGGGCAACGGGGTCGATGTGGCGGTGCAAACTTGAGTGGTCGGCGACCTCAAAAAACCGGCGCAGCCCAGCATAGACGTTTTGCCGCCAATGATCTTCAGGGCTTTTCGGGGCAAACTTATTTTTGACGAAGATCCTTGAAACCACCGAGACCACGACTCCGATTGCCGCGCTAACACCCAAAGCCAGCATCCAACTATCAAACCGCGAGATGCTGTACCAAAAGGCTGGTCCGGCGGCGAGCAACCACGCAAAGAAAGCATATTCGTACGCTTCTTCGGATTGTTTTTTTGGATCGGTCTTCTTTCGCTCTTCCAAATACGCGTTGAAATTCGCGATGACCGGTGACTTCTTTTTTCCCACGTTAGTTCAATACGTTACCATGACCGAGTCCGATGAGTTCGCGCGCGGCAAAAATTACATCTTCAACGGGAATTTGCTCCATAGCCCGGTCCCGGTCGGCGTGCTGTCGATAGATAATTCGATCGCGCGGGTCTTTGGGGCCGAGCACTTCCGGATTGGTAGGACCGAAAAGCGCGAGCACCCGGCAACCGACCGCCTGGGCGATGTGCATGGGGCCGGTATCGCCACCAATAAACAAATTGCATTGGCTCAACAGCGCTCCGAGCTGCTTCAGGTTCGTTTTTCCCACCAAGTTGGTGATGTTTACCCCGGCGTGCGTTGCCTCCAAAATGCCGTCCGCCAATGGCTGATCCGCCGGTGCGCCAGTGATGAGGAGTCGCGTGTTGCTCTTGCTCAAATCGTTTGCGACGGCCCCAAATCGTTCGGGTGGCCATTGCTTGAATGGCTTGCCAGCCGATGGATTCAGCGCGACGACAGGCCCGTCACCGGCTGGAATCAACTGCCGCGCAAACTCGAGATCGTCCTCAGAAAATGGGAATACCATGCGCGGCGCGGGGTGGATATTGGCGCCAACGTAAGCCGCACGGTTTAAATAGCATTGCTGGATCGGCTTGCCGCGTTGGTCTGGCGTACGAACTTGATAGAAGAGCCATGCCAATTCGCGCGCTTCTTCGGGGCCGATTCGCTTCGCGCCAGAGGCAATGCAGGCGAGCGCTGATTTCATCAGACCCTGCAAGTCCAGCGCGGAATCGTATTGCACGGCACGCAACTCGCGTTTGAGCGCGCCCCAGCTTTGCCACAAATTTTTTCGATCCCAACGGTGAATGATGTCGATGTTGGGATTGCCTTCCAAGACAGCCGCGCAATGGGAGTGCACCAGCCAGCCGATATGTGCCCCGGGAAAAGCTCGCCGGATGGCCTCGGCCGCGGGAGTTGCGTGCAAGCAATCGCCAATCGCGCTGAGTTTGACGATGAGGATGCGCGGCGATGGGGCCATGGTAAGGTTATAGCAGAAGGCGCGAACTCGGAATTCATGCAGGTATTTGACAAGTCCAATTCAATTCGGTGGAGCTTCGTGTTCGCCCATCCCGACGATGAACTCGCTATCGTGTGCTGGATGCGCGAGCTGATTGCCTCGGGCGCGTCGGTTGATGCGCTTTGGCTGCACAGCACGCCGGTTAGGGAGGCCGAATCTCGAGCGGTTGGCCACCTTATTGGCTTGCGCGATGAGCAAATGCGGTTCATGGCGTTTCCGGATGGCGATTTCGTCGATCATTTGGACGAACTGGTTCAGGTCACGAAGGGCTTTTTTGACGAAACGCGCCCCGATCGCGTGGTGACGATGGCGTATGAGCAGGGCCACTTAGACCATGATTCGGCCCACTTTGCTTGCCGCGAAAACTGCCCAAACTCATTGTTCGAATTTCCGATGTACTGGGCTTACTATTCCGGCCTTATGCACTTGAACATTTTTGCGCGCGGCTCAGGAGACGAGTTCCAGTTGTCGCTAGAGCACGCGCAATTGAAACGCCAAGTACTGATGATGTATCCATCGCAGACGATCCGCAGAAACGTGTTTTGGTATGGCGTTTATCGACGGCTGATCGGCAAGCGACTCGATCTGGATTCGCGCGAGCTTTTGCGGAAGGTTTGGGTGAAAGACTATGGACGTCCGATCCACAAAGGGCGGGTTGGCAAGAAGGTCTATCGATGCGCAAATTGGCACCGATGGAGAAACGCGATGCGCAATTATGAGGCCAAAAAGCAACAAAAAGAAGGCCGCTTCCTGTATGAATAGGAAGCGGCCTTGTTGGTAGCCTACGATTAAAGGTCGCCGGTCAGGTCGAAGTTGCCGGAAAGAATCAAGTAGTCGTCGGTGTTGATAATCTCGTCACCGTTAAAGTCGACGTCCTTGTTCCAAGCTCCGTCGGACGGCGTGGTATCGAACGCAAACGACAACGCCAAATAGTCGTCTGTCTGCACGATTTCGTCGTCGACAGGGTCGCCGCTGAGAAGCGCAAACGTTCCACCAACTGCCGTCCCGAATGTCGGGAAGTTGATGTTCGATTGCAGATCGGAGAGCCACTGCGAACCGTCAATCACGACGTCGTAGTTGCCTGCGTAGAGACCACTCACCGTTCCGGTGAAGGAACCATCTTCTTCAGGGTCACTAACACCAATCGACTGCAAGTCAGTTGAGCTACCCACATTGCGGATAAACGCAGTGAGCGTGTGATCGCTGTTTCTGCTCATTGGCCATGCGTCGAGCGTCACGTCAAACTTGACCGTTTTTGTTGTGATTTGGGTGATCAGGTTGATCGTCGTGGTCGTGCTCGCGCCTGCCGCGTCGGTTACACGCACCGAAAGCGTATGGTTCGCTTCGAATTGCGCTTGCGTCGGGGTCCACGAGAACACGCCTGTCGTTGGGTGGATCGTCGCGCCAGAAGGAGCGACCGGCAACGAATAGGTCAACGTTTGAGCCGGAATATCCGTGTCGGATCCGACTGCAGTGAATGACAGAGTTTGACCATCGTTCACCACGGTGTTGTTTGCGGGAACCCCGCTCAAGGTTGGCGCGACGTTAACCTCGTTAGCAGTCAATGTAATCGTTTCGGAATCCGAAAGAGCAGGGCTACCGTTGTCGGTGACTGTAACCGTGACGGAGTACGTTCCGGGTGCAGCACTTTCGGTGATCCCCCACGAGAACGCTCCGGTGTTGGTGTTGATGAACGATCCACTCGGACCTCCCGAAATCGAATAATGGAGCAGCTGTCCAGCGTCGGGATCACTTGCGGTCGCGGTAAACGTCAAGAATGATCCCTCATTGCCAGACTGGTTCCCAATTGGGTTCAGCACCGGCGGCTGATTGGAAACCGCGGTCTGCAGGGTCAGCTTATAGCATTGCGATTGCAACGGACTACCAACTTCAGTCACGCGGACAAAGTACGTTCCGGCGGCCGCGTAGTCGGTGTTCGTTGTTGCGGCGGACCCGGCTGCAGGAGCATCCGCGGTTGCCAGCTGGGTCGTGCCGTTCGCCGCGTAGAGAGCGATGCTGAGTTGGTCGGCAGCGAGCGCATTCGTTGTCGAGCCGCTTGGGCACGAGCCATCTACCGCCTGCGCGTTGTCATCATAGCTCGATCCCACCGGAGTGGCAGTCGCCGTGACCTTTGTTCCTGCCGGCACTGTGAAGCTGTAATAGTCAAAATCGCCGTTTCCGCGAATCGACATCTGCGACGCATTGGTCGGTATCGGCATCGTTGGATAGGTTGCGTCAGCGGGCGTGCTACCGTACTGCACGTTTTGTGGAACTGTCAGGGCGCCGAGGCTTGAAGCGGTGCCCGATGTATCGTTCGACTCGTAATCGTCGCCATAATGGCGCTGATTGGCGCGGATGTCGTCTTGTTGGGGACCGTCGAAGGTTGTATTCACAAACGGCTCCATCAAGAACGCCGCGTTGTTCGAACAAACGTGCATTACGCCCGTTCCATGGCCGTGTTCGTGCATGACCACGTCGCGCAAGAAGCGGTTGAAGTTTGTGCTCGAACCCCAGTTATCAGCCGTGTCGATGACCATGTCTCCATCGCTAGGGAAGAAATTGTAGGCGAGAACTCCGTTGACGCCATCAATGGTCTTGCCGCAGATTCGAACATCGCCGCGAGCGCCAGCCAGGCCAGCCGTTCCAAACGCCGCGCCATCATCCCAATCGTTGCCGCCAAACGTTACTCGCGTATAGCTCAGGCCAGTTAACTGTTCCCACCGAGCAAAGCACGCGGTGAACCGGGCGATCCAAGTTGCTCGTCCGCCTTGCGCGGCGAATTTGGCATCCATTTGGGCAAACAAGTTGCTGTTGGCAGCGCCCTCGCCAATTCCGTCGGGAATGTTCACGCCATCCGGAATGAAGCTCCACATCAGGTTTCGGGGAGTACCCGCGGTGCCAGACCATCGAGACGTGATGAAGTAATCAGGGTTATTGCCGTTGTTGCCACCGCCGGGCCATGCGCCTTGGGCTGCGTTTTGCATTGCGTTGATGAACGCCGCCATAACTTCGGGGCCGGTTTCATCGGAGAAACAAACCATCGCTGGCAAAAGCAGTTGTTGCTCAGCCGGTGTGGCCGGATTGGTGCTTTTGGTGAGGATGGGTGGCTTCATCGAGCCTGACTTGATTCCGCGGTCGATTCCCTTCGAATAGAAATCGAAGTACTTTTTGTACGTGGCGTTGTGAGAATAGTCGGTTTTGGTGACGAGCTCGTTCACGCACTGGCTGGCCTTTTGGCTCTGCGGCAGTACTTTGAGAAGCAACGGGGTGCAACCACCTACCAGGGTGAGCGCCAGTGCTGCGGTGAGGGATTTTTTGCTAACTGTAACCATCGATTTGCTGGCCCCGCGTCAGGGCCTTCCTCCAAAACAAGTTGTGGAGCCCAAGGGCTCGACTGATACGGGTTCAAACCGCGTTTAGATACTGTACAACATGCGTGCCAAATTCGCAAGGCGATTTTGCGGCTGAGGCGAATAATACGCATTGCAACTACCGCGGGCCCGAATAGGGACCACCCTCTCCGGGCCCCAGCTGGAGAGGGTCGGTCCGCTTGCGGACCGGGGT
>CAYRAX010000107.1:0-9559 GCA_964422285.1 uncultured Chthonomonas sp. | reverse complement strand
GAGGACTTTTCGAAAAAGTTTGCCGACCCGGTCAACTACGATCCACTCAGCTTTACCGCGAGCGACGAGCTTTTTGCGTTCGCCAAAACCCACCAGCTTCAGCTAATTGCAAGCCTGTCGGACGACACTTCGAACTCCAGCACGATCTACATGGACTCGGGCAGGGTGGAAACCAAAACCGGCGGAGTGTATGACCGATTTGCTCAATACGAAGACACCGGGATTGAAAAAACGGATTCATGGTTTGTAGTTTTCCCGAAAGATCCAGCCGCGGCGAGGGCAGTGCGCGTCGACCGGTTTGCGCTAAAGAAACTGATTGCCGCCTCAAAAGACAAAGAGATTCCGAGCTTGGATGATGCCGCCGATTACGCGGCCGCAAACGAACCGCCATCCACTACGCCGATTGTGAACCCGTACATCTTCTTCTATGCGCCGAACCTGATGGACATGATGCCCACGAAAATTGGCGATTGGAATGTGTTGCGAGTCTACGGATTGCTTTCCCAAAGCCAGCGCGACGCATTGAAAAATGGTCAGCGAATATCATTTGGCGCGTTGGTCAGTGCGCAAATGGCGGCGACTCGGCGGCTGCTATTTGGTCCCGATGTTCGTTTGATGACGCAGGCCGATTTCGACACGCAGCGTAAGCTGGAAGAGGCGAATCCCATGTTTACCTTTATGTCGATGTGGGTGCCCAGCGTTGGTCGCGACTACAAGACCGACCCTACCGAGGTTATGCCCAGTGGAGTGCCGCCGCAGGGCTGGATTTCCGGCACCGTCGTGGACGAAATGATGGTGGTCATGTCGTCATCCGAATCGAAAAACGATCAGTTCAAAATGCTCGGCGCCGTCGGCGCAAATGAACTCGCCGCGATTCAGTCGTTCCTCAAGATGGCGGAAGACGAGATGCCTGCGATCCCGAAAATTGACCGATTCAAGTCGGGGCGACGTATCGTTTTGAACCTAAAATTCAATGTAGCGACCGACGTTTTCATGAGCGACAAGCTCGTCGAGAACCGCATGTCCAAGGACGCAAAAGCACTACGCTATGACGAATTGCCCGGCGAGTTTCGCCAGATCGTGGACGCAGCATCGAAAAAGATGGAAAAGGACATGGAAGCCATGAAGAACATGCGGGGACGATCCGGCAACGAAAAACCATAAAAGAAAAAGAGCCGCAACCAAGGGTTGCGACTCATAATTTGCGTGGTCTCCTTTCAAAAAACCAAGGAAAATCTAGGTTGACTACTATCGTCGATTTCGCACCGAACTGTGACAGTTGGGTGCGAAATTAGGCATTCTTACTGGTTCGCCGATACTCTTCGAGCTCTGCTTTCGCCGCCTCACCGACTTTGGCGAGCTTTTCCATCCAGCCCTTGGCGTACGGTTCAAGAGTCTCGACGATAGTTTCGGCGATCGCGACATCGCGAAACCACTTCTTGTTCGCAGGCACCACGTACCATGGTGCGCTGTCGGTGGAGCACTTGCTCAGCGCGTCCTCGTAAGCTTGCGTGTAATCATCCCAAAACTCGCGCTCCTTCCAGTCGCCTACCGAGAGCTTCCAAGCCTTTTCCACCTCGGCCTCGCGGTCGAGTAAGCGTGTTTCCTGCTCATCTTTGGTGATCTGCAAGCAAAATTTGACGATGATCGTATTGGCCGCTACAAGGGTGTTTTCGAAGGCGTTGATTTGGTCATAGCGCGCTTGCCACACCGGCTTTGGGGCTAGCTCGTGCACGCGAACAACCAACACATCTTCGTAGTGCGAGCGATTGAAGATGCCGATCGAGCCTTTGCCCGGGCATTGGTGGTGCACTCGCCACAGAAAATCGTGGGATAGCTCTTCCGCGGTCGGGACCTTGAAAGCGCTGACCCGGCAGCTCTGGACATTGGTGAATTCCAGCAGACGGTTGATCGCGCCATCCTTGCCGGAAGTATCGCGGCCCTGAAAAACGACGAGTAGCGCGTGGGTACCGGCGGCGGACAGAAGCTCCTGCAACTCGCCCAATCGCGCGCCGAGTTTGGCCAGATGCGCCTGGGCATCCTCTTTGCTTAAGCCCGCGTCGTGATCGCAATCAAATTTGGCCAAGTTGACGCTGTCTTTCGGCGAAACGGGCTTTAGGTATTTCATGGTTACAAATTTACTCGCTTGGCGGTCGAGAGCGGCGGTGAAGGGCGGCTTGGTAACCCACAATTGCGGCGGCGACGTGCACGTTTAGCGACCGCCCCTTGCCAAGCATCGGGATAAAAACGCAATGCGATACGTGCTTCATCACCGATGAGTACACGCCAGCCCCTTCGTTTCCCAGAACCAAGCAAGTTCGAAGCGGATAATCAAAATCTTGAAAATCGACCGCATCGCTGGCAAGCTCCACGGCAACGAGTGTCCAACCTTCGCTGACCAGGGCCTGTGCCGCTTCGTCGTGTGCCTTAAAGTGGCGATGTGGGATCCGGCGGTGCTGGCCCAGGCTGGTGACGCCGATCATGGGGTTCGGTGGCGCGGGTGTTCGCCCGGTCATCACGAGCTCGGTTGCGCCGCAACCGTCCGCGACCCGATACATGCCGCCAACATTGTATGCATCTTCCCAATCTTGGAGCAAAAAGCAAAGCTCTCGGCCCGGCTCGGTTTTGCCCGCCAAGCCTTGCTGTTGCAGCTTGCGAACGCTCACTTTGGATTTCAGCGTGCGACCCATTGAGGCAAAGGTTTACCTGAACGGGCAACCATGGGTGAGGCGTTCTGGCGCACCGAGAATGGAGAGCTTTGCGGGCGCAACGCCTGCTGAGCGCGCAACTTCCTGATTGATTTCCAGCAACGTATCGGCGGAATAGCCCTTCCAAGCCTTTTTCAAGTGCTTGGATTGGTCCACGCGCGCGACCCACGGAGAATGGGTTGCTTGCAGCTTGCCAATGACTTCCAGGTTGGGGTCCAACAGCATGGGGATCTCGTTTGGGTTTGCGTTTTTCCAAATTTCGTAGGTGCTAGGGTCGGCGGCGATGACACCGCAGAAATTGCCCTTGCCCGCGTACGATTTCGCGATATCGTTGAAAAAGGGTAGTGCGTCCTTATTGAACGGGCAATCTGGCTTGATGAAGTACAAAAAGACATCCTGCTTCTGCACCAATTCGCTCAGCGAATGCTGCTTTCCGTCAACCGAATAAATGGTGAAATCCGGCACGGCATCGCCTTCGTGCAGGTCATTCAGCGATCGAACAAACGCCAGCACGCAAATGCCCAAAATGAACGCGATGATTGGCTTTTGTCGCCGAAAAAAGTCCGCCATACAACCCTATTCTACGGTCAACTGGGCGTAGATTCGGTGGAAATACCACTTTGGAGTGCCAAATCTGGCAAAATGGGGGAACTTGGCGGGGGTATTCCAACCGTCACTAATAGTGTGTTTCTGCTCAACCAGCAGATGCTAGCGAGGTTATTGATTATGAACAGAATTGCCATTATCCGCGGTGCACTTGTTGCCGCAGTTGCCATGAGCACAATCGGAATGGCGTTTGCCGACGGCACGCTTTCTGTGGGCGACAAGGCTCCCGATTTCAAAGTCGCAAAATTTGTCAAAGGTTCGAAGCTTTCTGGATTCGAAAAAGGCAAGACCTACGTTGTCGAATTTTGGGCAACTTGGTGCGGTCCATGCAAGAAGAGCATTCCACACCTTACCGAACTTGCCTCGAAATACAAAGGTAAAGTCGACTTTTACGGCGTCAGCGTTTGGGAAGAGAAGAAGGACAACAAAGATACTGCCTACTTCAAAACGGTGACCGATTTTGTCAAGGGCATGGGCGACAAGATGGCCTACAACGTTGCCGTTGACGGCCCAGACGACTACATGTCCAACAGCTGGATGAAGGCTTCCAAGTCGCGAGGCATTCCCACCGCGTTCATCATCAAAGATCAGCGCGTCGCTTGGATCGGCCACCCAATGGAAATGGAAACGCCGCTGGCCGACGTTGTCGCTGGAAACTATGACATCGACGCCGCCGCCAAAAAGGCCGCATCTGCCGCCAGCGCAGAGAGCGACATGGAGGAGATGTTCAAGCCCATTCAAGAGGCGATGGAAGCTGGCGATCATGCGAAAGTGGTCGAAGCCGTTGACAACGTTATCGCCAAAAAGCCCGAGATGGAAAAGAACTTGGCGATGGTCAAGTGGCAAGCGCTGATGCACGTTGACGGCGCCAAAGGCTTGGACTATGCCAAGAAGATTTGCGACGGAATTTACGCGAAGGACGGAAATTCGATCAACTCAATTGCATGGATGATGCTGGACGAAAAGCAGGGCGTGCCGAATGGCGATCCCAAGCTGGCGTGCAGCCTTGCCGAGCGCGCGGTTGAACTGAATAAGTCCAACGGATTGCTCCACTGCTACTCGCTCGACACCCTTGCTTATGCGCATTTCAAGTGCGGCGATGCAAAGAAGGCGCTTGAGATTCAAGAAAAGGCGGTCGGCATGATCGCTACCCTCGGCTCGCAAATCGACGAAGCGACCAAGAAGGAAATGACGGATCGGCTCGAAGAATACAAGAAAGCTGCGAAGTGACCTTTTCTTTTGAACTTGAAAAGTTGGCCCAGTAAATAACTGGGCCAACTTTTTTGTCAGCGCCCAGGATCCTCTTTCGAGACTAGCGTCACCCAATAGACGGCGAGCAGAGTGAGAGCGGCGGCGACCCCAAAAATCGCGTAGCGGCCGGGTGGCTCCATGCCCAAATAACCCACAAGCATGCAAATGATCGCGCACACCATCGCGACTGAACTTTGGAGCAGATACCGCATGCTAGGGTAGGCAAGGCTACCCTTTCTTCTTCAGTTTGTCCGCATATTTGTGTCGAAACTTGCTGACTTTTGGCGAAATGATGGCGCTGCAATAGCCCGCGTTCATCGACATTTTTTCATTGTCGGACGCCTTTTCGAACCGCGAAAAGTAGTTCTGGTGGTATTTCTCGGCCGCGTAGTATGCGCCAAGCGGTTCCAACGTGGTCACGATGGGCTTTGAATACAGCTTTTCCGCTTCGACTTCGGCGATCACCTTTTTGGCCAGCGCCTTCTCCTCGTCGTTCGAATAGAAAATTGCTGAGCGATATTGGGTGCCGGTATCTGGTCCTTGGCGATTAAGTTCGGTCGGGTCGTGGGTTGTAAAGAAGATGCGCAACAGGTCCGCGCGGTCGATTACTTTGGGATCAAAGACAATTTTTACTGCTTCGGCGTGACCCGTCGAGCCTGAGCAAACTTGCTCGTAAGTGGGATTTGCGGTTTTGCCTCCCGTGTAACCGGACTCGACCGAAACGACGCCCTGAAGTTCCTCATAAATCGCTTCGACGCACCAGAAGCACCCACCCGCGAGAACGAGCGTGGAACTGCCTGCTGGCGCGGGCTTTTCGGGCTCAAATTCGGGCGTGTTTGTCGTCGTCGCACAAGCGATGCCGACCACTGCGGCTACGGCGAGAAGCGCAAGTTTTCCAATCATTACGACACTTTACGTCAAACGCACCGCAATTGTCGCGCACAGAAAAAGTGGCCACTCTCGAATTTGGAGAGTAGCCACTTTTGGGGGAAGGTTTTTGCTAGCTGCGGGTTATTTGCGCTTTCGTCGGCTAGCGACAAATGCGATGCCAGCACCAAGAGCGACCATCGAAGCGGGCTCTGGCACTGCTTCCATGCGCAGAGTGACGTTGCCTGATTCCCAAACGCCGTCCCAGTCGTTTGTCCAGTCGTCATAAGTTTCGAACAGTTCAACGCGCAACTTGTTGTCCGCATTCAGGGCGAAGTCGAGGTTATATGCGGTCAGGTCGATCATTCCGCCGGACGTATAGGTTGCCGAGCCGCCGAAGTCGTCGCCGATTCCGGGCGTGAGGAAGATGCCCGCGGTTTGGGTCGAATTTTCGACTGCCAGCGACATATCGGAAAGCCAGCTTGGCGAGTCTGCATACAGGTCCACATCCCAGCTGATGCCGATGACGTTGTAGTTGCTGTAGCTGTAAATGTCGTCCATGTCGAACATGGCCCACAAATTGTCGGCATCACCGTACATGTCAACGCTATCAGCGTTATTGAACGTGATGGGCACGTCGATGATGACGGCGGAAGCGAATGAAGCGGCCAGCGTAAGGCCCGCGAGAACAAAGAACTTTGATTTCATGATCCAACTCTCTTTCGAAACTAAGATTTGCGTCCCAAGGCACTCGACGCCGAGGGAACTCAGCAGACCCCAATTCAAAAAGAAAGCCAAAACAAGCGGAACCCGCAATTTCGCGGTGAACAAACAAGCAAAGATGCTTGGTGGCTTAGCCCCAAAAAAACGTGGCTGCCAAACCGTGGTTTGACAGCCAACAAAGGAAACTTCGTTTTCGTTTTTTGTTACTTGGAGCGTCGTCGTCGAGCAACGAGTGCCAGGCCAGCGCCAAGGGCGATAACCGAAGCGGGCTCGGGAACGGCTTCCATTCGGTAGGTAACCGTACCGGTCGTCCAGATGCCATCCCAATCATCGGGATAGTCATCGTAACCTTCGAACAACTCGAGGCGGAGCTTGTTGTCGGCCAAGAGGTTGAAGTCAAGCGCGTAAGGAACGAGGTCGATAACGCCGCCTGAGTTGTAGCTTGCAGCGCCGGAGAAGTCGTCGCCGATACCAGGAGTCAGCCAAACGCCAGCTGCTTGGTCGGAAGTCTCGGAAGCGAGTACCAACTCGGAAAGCCAGCTTGGCGAGTCAGCATACAGGTCGACATCCCAGCCGATACCAACAACTTTGTAGTTGCTGTAGGCAAAGTAGTCGTCCATGTCGAACACGGCAACTGTGTTCAGCGGATCGCCGTATCCGTCAACGCTCAGAGCGTTGTTGAATGAAACCGTAAAGTCGAATGTGACCGCATTAGCGATAGCACCAGTGACGAGAAGACCCATGAGGGCCAGTGTTTTCGTATTCATATTGAACTCTCTTTCAAACAAATATTGCGAGCCGCAAAATTGCGTGGCCGCGAAAATATGTTATCACAATGTGACGCGATTCGCAACAATTTTAGAAAAACCTGTTATTTATACGGTACGCGTGTCCCAATCAACTTGGACGCGTTGGGTAGCATGATTCAAACGCGAGGTCCTCGCTGTCGTGGTGAGGATGAAATATCGGGGGAAGTCCGGTGAGAATCCGGCGCTGTGCCGCAACGGTGAATAGCCCGTATGCCCGCCTTGCTCAAAACGTTTGATGCTGTCTACCGCGAGCACCGGTGGCGATCTGATTTCGCCCTCCATTTGCTCCGCTGAGCAGCTTCACCCGTTGCAGGTGAAACATGGACAGGCGAAATTTTGGATTTTCTCTCGTAGAACTATTGGTGAGCATCGCGATCATCACAGTGTTGGCGGGAGTGCTTCTACCCACTTTTGCGCGCGCCAAAACGGCTGCCGCGAGCACCCACTCGGTGACCAATTTAAGGCAAATTTCAGTTGGTTGGCTTTTATATTCCGATAGCTACGAGGATATTTGCATGCCGCCGCGCACCTGGATTTCGGGTGCAAAATTCGCCTATTGGTGGGCTTCGGTTGATGGCTCGGGAGTACAAATTGCCGAAGAAGGCTTGCTGTATCCCTTCACAAAGGGCGCTGGCGTGCAAGCCGATCCACTTTGGAAAAATCGTCTACGCGGGGCAACCGGCTTCACCGGCTATGCCTACAACTATCGGTATCTGGGGACGGGCACTGTCGGTCAGGGCATGATTGCCGCACCGACCGCGACCGTGGCATTTGCTACCAGTGCCCGTATCAGCTACACGGGTACGCGCCAGATTGAAGGAAACACGTATCTGGATTCGCCTTCGCAAAATTATCCGACCTTTCATGCGCGTGCTGGTGGGCGGGGCGTCATCGCTTGGGCGGACGGTCATGTAAGCCTGCGAGTGCCTGTGCTCAGAACTGCAAGATTCGGTGCGTTCACGCCAGAGCCTTTTGCGGCTTCCTTGCTTGGCGAGATTGACCAAGACGGCGACCTGAGCACTGATGAACTATTCGATTTGGCGGGCGATTAGCGCTCGCCGGGAGAGAACAAATGAAGAAATATGTATGGACTTTGGCAGCCGCATTGCTGTCAGTGAGTGCGCTAGGCTTCAGCTTCGATGATATCCAGCTTTGGTCTGGCGAAGGATCGCACCGCGCCGCGCTCGTAATTCAATGGAACGACGGCGGAACTGCAACTTCTCTGGCGTGGGGCTTTCGATTCGAAGGAACCGAAAACACGGAAACGTTGCTCACCTTCTCGGTGTTCAGCGACCCTAGGCTGTATCTCTATGGCGGCCCCAATGGCCTTCATGGCTTGCCAGTCTATGGCTTGGGCTACGACGCGAACGCAACCGGAGTCACCGGAGATGGATTCACGAACGCGGGAAGCACGCCGGATGATGCCACAACGAATGATCCGGGCGGCGATCGATGGAAGGTAGGTTGGCTCACCAAGGGCTTTTGGCAACTTAAGATTGGCTCAACAGGAAACTCGGCTGGGACCTGGACCGATGCGGTAACGGGAGTGACTGAAGACCTCATTGGCGATAACAACTGGCGCGCTCTATCGTTCGCCTCGGCGGAAACCGGTTGGACAGCCGCCGACCCGACGGGCATCGCAGCGGCAACCGCGGTCCCCGAGCCGAGCATAGCATTGGCACTCGCAGCCGGACTAGCGGCATTAGCGCGGCGACGCAAAAATTGAGACACAAAAATCCCCCGAGACGAATATTCGCCTGGGGGGATGATGTGGCCGTTAGCCTACGATTGCGTAGATTTGGTCTTCGTCGAGAATCGTATAGTCTTGTCCCTCGATCGTGACCTCGTTGCCTCCGTACTTGCTGAAAAGCACACGGTCGCCGACCTTAACGCTCAGCGGATTTCGGTCGCCGGTGTCCAAGGTTCGGCCGTTGCCAACCGCGATAACCTTGCCTTCGGTGGGCTTCTTTTTCGCGCTGTCGGGGAGATAAATGCCTCCCGCGGTCTTTTCGTCAGCTTCGATAAGCTGCACAACGATCTTGTCACCTAGTGGTCGCAGTTCTGCCATGTTTTGCTATTTCGCTCCTAAATTGTTGTTGGCGGAGTGGGTTAGCACTCGATTCGCCTGATTGCTAAATTGTGGCATTCGATGGGGCGATTCGTCAAGTAACTTCCGCCGAGTAGCGTCAACAATTACTCGGGCCAAAGGAACCCGAATTCCATATCACGCGGCGAAATATCAAAGAGTTGGTACCCCGCCTTGCGCAGAGCTGCAAATGCCTGCCGCTCCTTTTGCGCTCCAGAGGTGAAGTATCGATGGAATTCGACGAGCAATTGCTTGGGTCGAACTGCGCTTGCCAGCAAGTCGTCGATCACGCCGAATTCGGCCCCTTCAATGTCCATCTTGAGGAGATCAATTCTGTCAACGCCAAGTTCGCGCATCAGAGTGCCGAGCCGTTTGACCTGAATCGATTCGCCCTCAGTCGCCACGTCGAGTTCGTCTCGGCCGAGGATCGTTCCTGATGTATCCTTGTCGATGGATTGCGATCGGATTTGCACCGAACCATCAAAATCTGCCAGCCCAACATCGTGAAA
>CAYRAX010000106.1:0-9609 GCA_964422285.1 uncultured Chthonomonas sp. | reverse complement strand
TGCGAATGGCAACGCGACTTGGACTTATCCCGTTCGAGCCGATTTTTGGACACGGACTCGGGGAAGCCTAAGCAGACAATCGACGTCATAACAAAAAAAAGTCCATCGTGGATTCCACGATGGACTTTTTCTGTTGCGTCGGAAGCGGTTATGCTCGTTTTCGTCGAATGAGCGCCATCGCGCCGCCGATCGCCAGAGCAACCACCGATGCGGGCTCCGGAACCGATTGATAGCCGTAGCCGCTGCACGCTTTGAACTTGCCAAGCTTGTCCAGCGACTCGATCCAGATGTACGAACAACCGGAAATCGATGCGTTGCTGGTGCCTTGCTTGTTGATGACATCAGCGACTTGATTGAGCGAGCCATTCAGATAAAGCGAATCGCCGTTCGCGATCGTCACGTCAAAGCAGCTGATTTCTTGGCCTGAGCCTGCGCTGTAGCTCTTGACGAGCGGTGCAAAGCCCTCGAGCTTCACGGTCGAACCCACGGTCGCCGATGAGCCGATTCCGACGCCCGAGACGTTGTAGTCCACCAGCATGCAGATTCGCCAGCTCAGGTTTTGGCCATAGGTCACGCTGGGGTTCCAAAACTCGATTTGATCCTGGAATTCGGTGTTGAAACCGAAGTCAGAGCTGCTACCAGCGGTGCCCAGTACGCCCTCTGCGACGCCCGAAAGCGCGATGCTCGACTTAAGGCACATATCGCCATAGGACGAATATCCGCCCGAATTGACGATTGCGGAAGCGGTATTCGAAACGGATCGGAAATTCGAATAGGTGATCTTGGTCGGGGCCTTTGTGACGGGATCGAAGTTCGTGCGGCCCGAATCGAGCTTGGCAACATCGGATGCTCCGGCGGCAATAGCCTGGGTTGTGCCCATCGTACGAAGCCAGCATGCTGGATCGCTTGCGTGTGCCACCCCTGCAACACTGAATGCGGCGCCAAAGGCACCCCAATACAAACATTTCATATTAATCTGTCCTCCAACGTAAATTCTAACAGACTGGATTAGGTTTTCAGCCAGCGGAAATACCAGGTTTGCCGTTCAACGCCGGAATTGTCATTGTTGCCGTGACAATAGTTGTACTTTTTCGAACGGTCGAAGTCGGGGCTGTACAGGTTTTGGGGACGTCGGGCTGGATCGCGGAATATGCGGTGCAAAAATGTCCCGCTCAGGACGCATATGAGGGGGACTTTATGGAGATTTTCCGGATCGGAGTGCTCGGAAATTCGACCTCAATCATTGTCATCGCCCAAGGCCGATGACAATGGCACCCGAATGAGTAAGTCCCCCTCACGAAGATGAGGGGGATTTAGGGGGAGACTTTCCGGATCTGAGCGCTCGAATATTCGACCTCGATCATCGCCATCGCCCATGGCCGATGACAATGGCACCCGAATGAGTAAGTCCCCCTCACGAAGATGAGGGGGATTTAGGGGGAGACTTTCCGGATCTGAGCGCTCGAATATTCGACCTCGATCATCGCCATCGCCCATGGCCGATGACAATGGCACCCGAATGAAAAAGCCCACCTCACGTAGATGAGGGGGATTTAGGGGGAGACTTTCCGAACCCTTGCCGCAAAACCAAACGCCGCGTCAACTAAACACAATCGTGAGGTTGCCGTGAACGATAATGCGGTCTTCGACGTGCCATTTCACCGACTTCGCGAGCACGGTACGCTCGATGTGCCGCCCAATCCGACGTAACTCAGGCACCGATTGGCGGTGGTCCACCGGCTCCACATCTTGAGTAATAATCGGCCCTTCGTCCAGGTCTTCGGTCACGTAGTGGGCGGTCGCGCCGATAAGCTTCACGCCGCGATCGAACGCCTGTTTGTAAGGGTTCGCGCCAGCAAACGCGGGCAAAAAGCTGTGGTGAATATTGATCACCTTGTTCGGCCAGCTCGACAAAAATTGTGGGGAAAGCACCTGCATGTACCGCGCCAAAACGAGGAAATCTGAATCCGCGACCAGGCTCTGTGCAGTGGATTCGGCGGCCGCTTTGGTCTCGGCGGTTACTGGAATACATCGGAAGGACACACCGTAGGACTCGCAAGTCATGCCGAGGGTGTCGTGGTTGGCGATCACCTGGACAAGCTCAACCGGGAGGTCGCCCGATTGGATCTGCCAGATCAATTCGAGCAAGCAATGGTCTTCCTTGGTGGCAAAAATGGTCATCCGCTTGCGGCGGTTGGCATCGACAAACTTGCTTTCGATGCCCAGCGGAGACGCGATTTGATCGAACGAATGCGCCAGTTCATCGAGTCGGGAAGGCAGATCGTCGAGCACGAACTCGATCCGCATAAAGAACGCACCGCCCTGCAAATCGGTCGAGTGCTGGTCGCTATGCGTGATGTTTGCGCCCGAATTGAATAGGAATTGGGCGATTTTTGCCACAATTCCAGGCTGATCGGGGCAGGAGATGAGCAGGCGGCCGGGGGAAGACATATCTATCCGAATTATGGTCGTTCGATCGCCAGAGCCTTACTGTTCCGGTATGCATGACAGCTTGACATTGGCAAAATTCGGTGTAAGCTATGCATGGTCACGGCATCGCACGGCAACCAGCGCGGTTCAAATGAACTCAATTTGCGGTCCGGCCGTCAAACAAAAAGCATCATGCGGATATTTTCTCGAATTTTGGGTGCGGCATTGATTGCCGCGGGTTCAACTTGTGCGTTTGGGCAGTTCGGCGCGAGGATTCCGAGCGGTCACCCCGTGCCGCTGGGCAGCGAAAAGGTCATGACCTTGCGGGCGACGTCGGCCGCCGCGGTAGACGCCGAAGGCCACATCGGTCCCTGGATTCAGCTGAAAAACGAGACCAAAGATGCGCCCAGTTGGCAGATGGTTTGGGACAGCATGAGCTCAAATCCCTCCACTTTGGCCGCTTTTTCGGGCAATCCCTATGGCACGAGCTTTGGCCCGTACCGGCTTGATAAGCAAGATTACAAGCGCTACATGTGGCTTGAGGACATGACGGTGAATCCAGCAACGGCTGGCAAAGTGGCGCAGTTCATACGGGTTGCCCTGCACTTTAACCCGGCGGGAACCGTCCCGAACAGCGGCAGTTCCAGCCTCTACCTGCGCATTTCGACAGTCGACTATTTTGATAACACGACCTATGGACCAGCTTATTCGGGCGTCTTGGGAAGCGTCGTTATCACTTTTTCGAACCAAGCCACCGGAAACGTCTACGCCGAAGCCAATCTTTCGTCAACTGGTCTTGGGTTGCCCGCACCGTATGCAGGCGGCGGGTTTTTGGTCGAGGTCGGTACCGTCGGCGCGGGCAACACTTTCCAGGCCCTGCAGCTTCCGTTCTCCGTCCAGCCGATTTTGAGCAACATGCTTTCGCCAGGCGAGCCGCAACGGCCGGGCTCGAACCCCTCATCGTCCAGCGAATTTCAGTGGTACGACGATTCGAACGTCTTCTTCATCGCCACGAACTGGCCGGATTACATCTTCCAGGACTTCACGAACACAAACGAAACCGGCAACACTTACGCCGAATACTACACCTGGGATACTTCGTTGCTTGGGTTCAACTACGGTAACCTTCAGGCCTCGGCTTCGTTCTTTACTGACCAGAACGCGCGAAAGATTAGCGGCACGCTGATCCTGAGCGACCTGCCAGCGTCGGCGGTGCGCAAACCGCGATTTGCTACGTTTACGATTATCGATCGGACCAACAATTCGGTCGTCACGACGGTGAAGGCACCAATCAGCGGCTCGGGACAATACGAAATTCTGGATCCTCGCCCAACCACGGGCGGCTCATACCGTGTGCTGGCGAAGGCATCGACGTGGCTTACCGCCGGAGTAAACGTCACTACCACTTCGGGCAATGCCACCAACGCAAACGTCACGTTGCTCAACGGTGATTGCGATAACAGCAACTACATCGGCACGGATGACTACCTCATCCTGAATGCAGCGTTCGATACTTCGCCTTCGGATACCGGGTGGGATGCGCGCGCGGATTTGGACGGAAACGAGCTTGTAGGCACCGACGACTACCTAATTCTCAACAAGAACTTTGACCTTGCGGGCGAGACTCCGTAAGCGAACCGGGTGAAAGCACATCGAGCGCCAGGGCCGCGACAAAGATGGCCCTTAGCGACATCGGTAGCATGTGGTAGTGCTCGAACTGGCTCAGCCACGCCATGGGTAGGAACGCCACCGATGACGCGAGCCAAAGCCGAACGAGCAACCCGCGGCGGGGTGAGTGCCAGACCCAAACGATTAGTCCGGCAAACGCGGCTATGCTGAGCATTGATTCCCAAAAGAAGCCGTCGAGCAGGCAATAAATGCCGGATTCGAGCCGGATTGGCAGCGCGGCGAAATCCCGATACGGTGGGAAAAAGTATGCGCTGAATTGCCGGAAGCTGAAGCCAGTGCTCAGGAATTGTTGCTTTTGATAGGCCGATTGGCCGCTGGGCAAAAGCAGTGTTCGCGATGCCACGTAAGCTGCGCTGCACCCTGCCGATAGCAACAAGGAACCAGCCGTCCGGGGCCGCCAGATCAGAATTAGCAGAACCAGAAACCAAACGATCGCCTGCTCATACGAGCCCAGAGCAAGTGCGCCCGCGAGGAAGGAGACAATGCCACTGAGCCAGGTTGGTTTGCGGTTGAAACTGACGCCCGACGCGAGTGCGGTGAGCAGAAAAAGTGTGCATAGCGAAGCTGTTCGGCCCGGAATCCAATCGAGGATTCGACCGGGCAAGAACTCAATGCCGACCAATTCGGAAGCCAAAAATGCTCCGACAAAGAACCCAGCAACCGACATCTTCCAGCTGCGAGTGCGTAGCCAAGCCGTCCAAGCTGACGCGCCACCGACTAACAGCAACATCCCTTCGCTGGACCATAGCAACCGTTGAGAAAATCCGGTCAGCCAGGCCGACCAGATCGCGGCCACAAGCGCAACGCAAATCGGACCCAAGCCAAGTTCGAACACGAGCCACGCCAGCGCGAGAACCGATAGCGCCGCGATAATCGCGTTTGTACGAAAAAAGCCGCGACCAGAATCGCCATATAGCGCATTATCGAGCTCAAATGACAGCGCCGAAATCGGACGATAGAAGTGATTTTCCAGCGGCCAATCGCCAAAAAACCAGCTGACGGGATCGTGTCGCTCGCGAATTTTCGTGACCATCACGTGGGTATCGGAGTCTGTGTGTAGGTCGTTCGAAGTGCTTTGTGAGCCAAGCACAAGGAGCGAGCAAACCAGCGCAACCACGATCGCGAGACGCCAGGAAATCTTGGAAAAAGTCGGCTGACTAACGATCTTTTGCGTCTCCATGGCGTACGTATTTGTATCCGTTTCGGTCAGAATACACTTTTGGAGATTCAAGTTCCCATGCGCAAATTCATCGCTACCGCCCTCGTCGTTTCGTGCGTTGCCCTTTCGCTGGCCGCTGGCCCCACCGTCGGAAAGCCACTGCCCAAGTTCAAATTGACCGGGCTAGATGGAGCCGCCATCTCGAACGCATCGCTAAAAGGCAAGGTGGTTTTGATCGATTTTTGGGCGTCTTGGTGCGGACCATGCAAGCAAGCGTCGCCTTTGATGCAAAAATTGCACGCGAAGTATTCCGGCAAGGGCCTGGTCGTTATCGGCTTTAACACCGACGACGAAAACAGCAAGACAATTACCAGCGCTTACGCCAAAGAGCACAAATACAGCTATAAGTTTGCCGTGAATGCCGCGAGCCTTGCGCAATCTTGGAACGTGACCGGCATTCCTCGGTTCATTTTGGTGGGCCGCAATGGTAACGTTGCGTGGGATAACGTCGGCTTTAGCCCTTCGATGGAAAGCACATTTGTGTCAAAAATCGAAGCTGCGCTAAAGAAATAACGCGCCGCTCAACCACCGCGCCACGCTTAGGATGACGAATTCGGGGCCAGTTTCTCGTCTCAACTTGCATGACCAAACAGGCCGCGAACAAAGTGGTTACGGCGGCGGTAATCGTTGCCGCGCTCGGCTATTTTGTCGATATATTTGATTTGCTGCTTTTCGCGGTGGTGCGGGTGCCCAGCCTTGCCGATCTCGGATATTCGAAGCAGCAGCAGACCGATCTCGGTGTTGCGCTGCTCAATTTTCAGATGGGCGGAATGCTCATTGGCGGACTTTTGTGGGGCATTTGGGGAGACAAAAAAGGTCGAATTGCGGTCCTTTTTGGATCCATTATCACCTATTCGCTGGCCAACATCGCCAACGGATTTGTCGCGAGCTACGAGCAGTATGCCGCGCTGAGGTTTATCGCGGGAATCGGGCTAGCTGGCGAACTCGGCGCGGGAATCACCCTCGTGGCGGAGACGATTTCGCAGGAAAAGCGCGGGTACAGCACGACCTTGGTGGCGTCCATCGGCGTTTTGGGAGCGGTTGCCGCGGCCTTGATTGCGCAACACGTTCCTTGGCGAACTGCATACTTTATTGGCGGCGGAATGGGGCTTGCGCTGTTGCTGCTGCGGATCGGAGTATTCGAATCCGGCATGTTCCAGCGCGCTTTGGAAGCACCGGCAGACCGCGGCAGCGTCAAAATGCTGTTCAATAACCCGGAGCGTTTGCGGCGATTTCTCTGTTGCATCGCGTGCGGCGTTCCCATTTGGTTCATCGTTGGAATTTTCATCACGCTTGCGAAGGAATTCGGCGAAACCATGCACATATCGCCGATTCCGTCCAACGGCACCGCCGTACTCTATTGCTACGTCGGGCTCAGCATTGGCGACCTCTCGAGCGGTTTGATGAGCCAATTGGCGAAGAGCCGGCGGCGCGCAATAGGACTCTACATAATCGCGTGCTTCGTGATGAGCGCCGTGTATCTATCGCTCAATGGTGCTTCGGTCGGCACGTTTTATGCGGTGTGTTTGGGGCTTGGCGTCAGCGCGGGGTATTGGGCCGTTTTTGTCACGACTGCCGCCGAGCAATTTGGGACCAACTTGCGCGCAACGGTCGCGACTTCGGTGCCGAATTCTGTGCGCGGCTCGGTGGTGCCGACGACCATGGCATTCACCGCGCTCAAAGGTCCGCTGGGCATGGTCAACGCGGCATGGGTCCTTGCGGTCTGCGCCACGCTGTTGGGCGTTGGAGCGACGTTCTTGCTGCGCGAATCTTTCCACGCCGACCTAGACTTTTTGGAATCCTGACCCAGAGTTCGATCAAATTTGAGAGCCTTGGGGGCGGTACATGATCGCAATGAGCCGCGCCATCAAGGCGATAATCCCGAGCTGAACTACGCTGGCTAGTGCCGTGATGCCGAAGTAGGGCATCGACTGGAATATGCGCCCAAAATCAGGTTTCGCCGCGCTCGGCGTCATCAGGAGTTCCTGTTGGAGCGACGCGCGCTGCAAGCTATAAGAATTCTCAAAGGTCTCTGACGCCGACTTCCAGCGCTTCTTGGCTTGATAATAAGATGGAAATGCGTAATATTCAACGTCGCGATCCAATCGAGGAACGCCAAAGTATCGGAACGTAAACCAATAGGCTGGCGCAACCCATCGGGGTCGATTGTTATTGTCGTCGTAACTGACCGCGTTGAAGCCAAATCGCTCAAGAGAACCAGGAGACTCGCCAGGAGCGAGGTACCAAGGGGCTTGATTCGTTGGCGGACCGTCTTTTTCAAATTCCATCTTGCCTTGGCGCAGAACTTCAACTTGGCGGTCGATCAACTTGATCATCGTGATCACGTGGCGGTTGGCCAGGTCTTGTTCTGCAAAAACCCATCGGAACTGAACTCCGTTCCCAAACTCGCCATACGCCGAAACCCATGGCGCCGACAAAACCAGCAAGAAGAACACGCCCGCACCGGCCCAAGCAAGGGCACGACCAGCAACAATCCGAAACTTAAAAGCAAGCCAGCCGACCGCGCCAAAACCGATCAACGCCACCGCCGCGCTCGCCCAATGATAGGCTGAAGACCGAAAATAATAGGACCACGCGGGCATCAGGCAGAAGCCAATCACGCCCATCAGGTAGCCGATTGCCATCCACGTGCGGACTCTGATCGGGCCAATTAAGGGGTTGTATCGCTTAAGGATGATGCGCGGTAATTGACATTGGCCGTCAAATTTCATCACGGCCCTCGCTTCAGATTCCATCCTCGATAGGTCCTCGCTCTTGGCGATCTGAGCAGCCATGCTTTGCAGCGTATTGGCGAGGCGTGTGAGTTCAACTTCCAGCAAATCCGCCGGGAGTACAGCGGTTAAGCGTGTACGAACTTCGCGCAAGTATTCGTCAATCGGCGCACTAGAATCTGAGAAGAACACTATGCAACCATACCGTGCCCAACCGGCAAAGGTCAACGATATTTGTGCGTAAGTTTGTACTTGGCTGCCCGACGTGGACTCGAACCACGATTAACTGATTCAGAGTCAGTCGTCCTGCCATTAGACGATCGGGCAACGGCTTATGCTAATGTACCCGAGCGCGAACAACGCAACTTGGGTAGCCTTGCAGGTCCTTGGCGCGATATTGGAACGTCTATAAGAACTACTTCCGCAGCTCGTTTGTACGCGAGCTGGAATTTCGCGCCAATTTCATCGCAAAGTTGATGGGAAACGCGGTTTGGATCGGCTTTGGGCTGATGGTTGTCCTTGTTATCTATGGCAACACAAACTCGGTTGCGGGCTGGGATCGCACGGATTCGCTGCTGCTTTTGGCGGTCGCGACCATCGTCGCCTCCAGCGTCGAAGTCTTTTCGTTTGGCCTGCTGGAAATCCCCGAGCAAGTGCGCAAAGGAACGCTTGATTTCGTGCTAACCAAACCCGTCGATACGCAATTCGCGGTATCCCTGCGCCGCGTGAATTTCGACCGAATCGGTTCGGTCATCGCGGGCTGGATTCTGTTCGTACTCTGCATCGTGCGCGGCGCGGGCACGATCCACCAAGACCAGGTCATCGCCTGCATAGTCGCGATGATGGCTTCTTGTTGTCTGTACTATTCTCTCATCCTGTTTTTCATGACCATGGCCATTTGGTTTGTCCGCGTCGAAAATCTTTGGGTGCTCGGCGAGGTCACGATGAACGTGGCGCGCTATCCAATCGACATCTACAGCGGCATCGTGAAGCGAATCTTCTTCTCATTCTTGCCGGTCGCGTTTTTGGCGTCGGTGCCCGTGTTGCAATTGGTCCGGGGCACCGATTTTTCGCTCGTCATGGCGAGCTTGGGCTGGGCACTCGCGGCGCTGATTGGAACGCGTTTGCTTTGGCGTCGAGCATTGCGGAGCTACTCCAGTGCCAGCAGCTAAGAGGATTTTCCTTTCGCCGTTGGCCTACTTGCTCGTCTCGGCGTTCGTGTGCCTGATTTCCTACGTGGTGGGAAACCAACTGGGCCTCGTGGGCTTCGCGCTGGGTTGGTTTGCGACTACTTTTTGCCTTGTCGTGCTCTGGCTAATCATCGGCCTCCTGGGGCAGCAGGTCACCAGCACCGGAAAACCGCCGCCCGCCGCGACATGGATCATCGTCGCGTTTTTCATCAAATTGCCCATTTTTGTTCTTTCAGCAAAGATCGTTCAAAGCATGGGCGGAGTCGCGCCGACCTTCTTTCTTGTCGGTCTTGGTCTGGTATACTTCTGGCTCATAGGATGGGCTGTAGCCAAAAGCTGAGCCCGTTTT
>CAYRAX010000105.1:0-9646 GCA_964422285.1 uncultured Chthonomonas sp. | reverse complement strand
GGCAAGGCAAATAACAAATTTTTGTCACTGAATCGCACCGGCCACAAAAGTGAATGCACTCAATTCACAAGCGACCCATTGGATTCACCGGCGAGCCATTTTTGCGAACCTCGAAGTGAAGGTGCGGGCCGGTCGAAAGGCCCGTAGAACCCACCGCCGCGATGCTCTGGCCTTGCTTCACGGTTTGACCCGACGAAACAAAGACCCGGGAGCAGTGGCCGTAAAGCGTGGATAATCCGCTTCCATGGTCGATGATCACCGCGTTGCCATAGCCGCCGCGATAGCCGGCGTAAATCACCAGTCCGCTCGCGGCCGCTCTAATCGTCGCGCCATATCCAGCGCCAATATCGACGCCCGCGTGCAAGCGGCTGCGCTTCAATATTGGGTGGAACCGGTATCCAAAGCCGCTGGTAATGGGGCCATTTGCTGGCTTGACGAACCGTCCGCCGAAAGTGCCGTGGTATCCGCCGCCGCTAGCGGTTAGCGCCCGCAGTTGGGCGGCGATGCGGTCGCTTTCCCGGTCGAGCTCAGCGTATTGATCGCGCAAGACGTTCGCTTGCTCGTGCAAATCGTCCAATGCCTTTGTTTTTTGCGACCTCAGCTGCTTGAGCTCCGCATTTCCTTGCTTTTGCTGAGCGACAAGGCCCGCAATCTCTTTGACAAGTGCGTCCTGCTTGCTCTTGCGCATCTCGACTTCATCGGATAGGGCTTTGAGCTCGTCAAAAAGCTGGCGATCCTTGGCGGCAATGCGCTCCATGACGCTGCGCCGCACGGCCAATTCGCCCAAATCTTTCGCCGCCAGCAACGCCAAAACTGGCGAATCCTCGCCGTGAACGTACATTCGTTTGAGCCGGGTTCGAGCCTGTTGACGCTTTGCATCGAGGCGCGTCAAGGCTTTTTTGAGTTCGTCGCCAAGTCGGTGCTGTTCTTCGCGCCCGTTTTGGAGCTTCGATGTAGTCAGCTCGATTGACCGCTCCAGCTTTTCAAGCTTGTTATCCAGCTGGACGATGGAAGTGATGACCACGCCCGCGGCGGCTTGCTTTTGCCGAATTTTTTGCTTGATGGCGCTTTTGGCTTGGTTGACGTTAGAAAGCGATGATTTCAGTTGCTTGGCGGTCTTTTTGGGCTTCTTCGCCGACTGCGCCTCGACAATCACCGGCGCAGCAATCAGCCCCACAAGGGCGACGGCAAACCAAAGTACAGAAAACTTCAAACGCGCACCTTTCGCGGGTCGCGCATCGCCAGCATGCTGCAAACGAATCCGTACGTCGAACCAGCCGCCGCGAGGGCAACCAGCCATGGAGTCACGGGGAACGTGTCGAGCTTTGCGGTTACCGCAAGGTCGGCCAGTAAGCGGCAAAATCCAGTGTGGCAAGCCCAAATCAGCCCAGCCGCGACCAGCCCGCCCAACGCGCCTTGGATGACGCCTTCAATGACCATCGGAGTCGCAATCGTCAGCTTTGTCGCGCCAACCAACTGCATGATGCGAATTTCGCGGCGGCGCGCAACAATGGTCATGCGTATGGTGTTGTAGATGAGGATTCCCGCCGTGAGGAGCATGACAACGCCCAGCGAAATGCCAAGCCACCGCAGGGTCTTAAGGCTATCGCTGACCACTTGCCGGGCTTCATCCATATAGCGCACGCCGCCCGGTTCAACCGCGGGGAATGCTTGGATTCGGCGAGCAATTTCTGGCGCTTCGGTTGCAGAAGTGATGCGAACACGGATCGAGTCTGGCAGCGGATTTTCCAGGTCCTCCACGATGTCGGGAAATTTCGCTTTGTATTCCTTCCATGCGGTTTCGCGCGGGATCAGCGTGGCTTCTTTTACGGCGTGAATCTGGCCTATCTTCTTGATCGCTTCGCCGATCGCATCCTTGCTTGAACCTTCCTTCATGAACACGCGAATCTCGATGCGTTGCTGCAATTCATTCGCGGATTTTGAGATCGTGAGAAAGACATAGGTAAGGCCGCCAAGCAGGAACAGCGCGGTCGTCGCGGTGGTGATGGCGGCGAAGGTCATCCAGGTATTGCGCCGCAGCGCGACCAGTGCTTCGCTGATCAAAAACTCGATGCGATCAAACATGCACAGGCTCCTTTTCGGGCACGAGCTCGCCATTGCAGAGCCGCACCACGCGCTTGTTGACTTTTTCCAGCGCGAGCATGTCGTGGGTTGCGACCAAGATCGTGGTGCCGTGGGCATTTAGCTCAAGCAACAGCTCCATGATCTCCATGCTGCGCTCGGGGTCGAGGTTGCCGGTCGGCTCATCAGCCACCAGCAATGGAGGGTCGTTGATCAGCGCCCGAGCGATCGCCACACGCTGCTGCTCGCCGCCGGAAAGCTCGCTGGGGAATGCATCGGCGCGGTGTCCCATGTGCACCATATCCAAAATATCCGGGATGCGCTGGCGAACTTCACGGCGGGTCTTGCCGATTGCACGCATGGCGTAGCCCACGTTTTCCCACACGCGCTTGTTGGGAAGCAGGGCAAAATCTTGCGGCACGATCCCCATGCGGCGGCGCAATTGCGGTATGTCGCCCGGACGGCAGTTACTCAAATTGCAACCATCGAGAATGACCTTGCCGGACGTCTCGATGACTTCGCGGGTAAGGAGTTTGAGTAGCGTTGACTTACCGGCACCGGTCGGGCCAACTAAAAATGCAAATTCGCACCGATCAAAAGACAGCGTGACATCACGCAAGCCCGTGACGAACTCGTTGAACTGAACGCTCACGCGCTCGTATTGAATGAACGGGCCACTCTGCGTCATTCTTCTTTGGATGCTACCTGAACACAGGACGTGGATTGGTTCACCATTAGTTCCCTAACTGGTAACCTGGGTTCTGCATGAAAGTTTACATTTCAGCAGATATTGAGGGCATTACGGGCCTCGTCTCATGGTCGCAATGCGGTCGACCGAACGCCGATCACTACGACTTTCAGTTCGCGCGCGAGATGATGACTCACGATGTGAACGCGGCGATTCGCGGCGCAAAGGCAGCAGGAGCGACCGAAATTGTCGTCAAGGACAGCCACGGCAACAGCAAGAACCTGCTCGCTGACAAGTTAGAACCCGGCACGCAGCTGATTTCAGGCTATGGCGCGCGCCACGGCGGGATGATGGTAGGGATTGATCGAACGTTTACGGCGGCGATGCTGGTCGGCTATCACGCAATGGCGGGCACCCCGTCGGCGATTATGGAGCACACCCTGACGGGATACGTCCACCGGCTTTGGATCAACGACAAACCGGCTGGTGAAATTGGACTCAGCACCGCGGTGGCGGGCTGCTACGACGTGCCGATTGTGATGATCAGCAGCGACACCGCCGGGTGCGCCGAGGCCCAACAAATTCAGCCAGAAATTGCGACTGCCATTGTAAAAGACGGCTTTGGACGCTACATGGGCCAGCTGAAACACCCGGACGAGACGGCAGCGATAATCGAGGAGGCCGCGCGCGCGGGAATGGAAAAGGCGAGCAGCCTTGATCCTTGGCTGCCGGAGGTTCCGACCACGATTCGCATCGAATTCAATAGAACCGAAGAAACTGATGCCGCGCTGAAGCTGATCGGCACCAAACGGCTCGACGGATACACAGTGGAATACGCTGGCGATTCTTGGGCCGAAGTGCACCAAGCGGCCTGGCAAATCATCCACTACGCTGACTTAGGACACAACGCAGACCGATGAGCGAACCCATGGGAAAAGTCGTGATGAACCGGAAGAGTCCACGCGACGCAAAAATTCGTCACATCGCCGTCAAGCTGGACGGGCAGCTGATGGGGCACATTAACTACGGCCAGACGCTGGAATTTGAAGCAAAGCCCGGCAAGCGAAAAATTCTGGTGGACAACACGCTCGAAAAAAAGTCCATGGAGTTTGATATCCGGCCCGGGCAGGTCGTGGAGTTCGAATGCATTCAAGTTGCTGGCTTGACGAGCGGATTTTTGATCACGCTTCTGGGCGCGGGACCGCTAAAAGTCGAATTGAGGCGATGCTAACTACGGCTTCATTTCAACCACTCAAGCAAATTCTTCGACCCGAGCAAGTACTGATGGGCGACGCGGCCGAGCGCGCTTATGACTGCGACGCATACACGGTGGATCGATCGCGTCCGTCCGTCGTCGTTTTGCCAGACTCCACCCAAGAAGTGCAAGCAGTCGTGCGTTGGTGCGTGGCGAACCAGGTTCCATTTACCGCTCGGGGCGCGGGAACCGGACTCAGCGGAGGCGCAATGCCCGCGCTTGGCGGCGTAGTCATCTCTCTCAAGCGCATGACGGCAATCCTGGCGGTGGATCTTGAATCCCGGCGGCTTCACGCTCAAGCTGGCATCGCCAACATCAAAATTTCCGAAGCCGTAAAGGCTCATGGCCTGCACTTTGCGCCCGACCCATCATCGCAAACGGTGAGCACGCTTGGCGGAAACATCGCCGAAAACTCGGGCGGACCCCACACCTTGAAATATGGCGTGACCTACCCCCACATCTTGTCGCTGACGTTGGTTGACCCGCAAGGTGAAATCCGGCAATTTTCCTCATCGGACCACGGCCCAGACTGGATCGGACTGATCGTGGGCTCTGAGGGTTTGCTGGGGATCGTGACGGAAGCTTGGGTGAGGCTCACGCCAAATCCGCCCGCCGTGAAGACCGCGCTTGCTGCGTTTCCAACGGTGCGCGATGCGACGAATTCGGTCAGTGAAATCATTGCCTGCGGCCTCTTGCCCGCCGCGCTCGAGATGATGGATCGCTACATTCTGCGCGCGTTGAAAGAGGCTTTTGGACTGCAATATCCGGAAGGCTCGGCCGCGCTTTTGCTTGTCGAATGCGATGGAGAAGCCGATCCGGTTGAAGCGGAAATGCAGCGAGTGATTGAGATTTGCGGCACTCACAACGCCATCGATGTGCAGGTGGCGCGCGATGAAGCGGAGCGGAAATTGCTCTGGACCGCGCGCAAAAAAGGCATCGGCGCGATGGGACGCCTCGCCCCAACAATCGTTACCCACGATGGCGTTATCCCGCGCTCCAAGTTGCCCGAAATGCTTGATTTTGTATACGAAGTCGCGGAGCAGGCAGGCGTCGGGGTGGCCAACCTCTTTCATGCCGGCGACGGCAACTTGCACCCGTGTTTCTATTTCGATGATCGTGACCCGAAGCAGGTTGACGCGGTCGTCCATGCAGGCGAAAAAATCATCCAGCGCTGCATCGAACTTGGCGGTAGCGTCACCGGCGAACATGGCATCGGCATCGAGAAAATTGACTTGCTCAAGATGCAATTTTCGGCAGAAGACCTCCGCGTGCAGGCGATGATCAAGTCCACTTTCAACACGCACGAGCTCTGCAACCCCTGCAAGGTTCTGCCCGATCAGCGCGGATGCGTCGAGCACATGAAAAGGTGGCGCGGGGTGGCGACATGAGGCCGACATCGCTTGACGAACTCGCCGAATTTGTGCGTTCCGCGGAGCGCATCGAAACGCTGCCTTGGCAACCCAATGCAATCGACCTATCTCAGATTTCTGGTATCGAGGAACTGCGCAAAGAAGACATGGTGGTTAAGGTTCGCGCGGGCACGGCGTTGGCGGACTTGCAAGGCGAGCTCGCGGGGCACGATCTCGCGTTGCCTGTGTCGACCGCTGCTTCGTGGCACGCCGGCCCGTGCACGCAATTGCACGAGTTTTTGAACCTTAACTTTCCGCACGTTTTGATGGCGCAACACGGTAGCTGGCGCGATTGGGTGATCGGCGCGACCTTCGTCATCGGCGATGGCTCGATCTGCAAATCGGGAAGTTCGGTTGTGAAAAGCGTAGCCGGATTCGACGTTCACAAGTTCCTGATTGGGTCGCTTGGAGAGTTCGCGATCTGGGGCTCGCTTACCATGCGAATTGTATCACTAAATGCAATTAAACCTGCACATATCGTCGGTCATTTTGACGCGAACATCGAGTTTGTGCAGCGCGTACAGTCACAGGATTTTGAAAACGCAAAATCATCGGCAATCGCTTACGACGACGAAGCGCACACGCTTTGGCACACCGCTAAGCCGCAACGATTTTTGGGCGACTTCGTGGTTGACCGGTGTGGTCGATCGCTGGACGCGCTGCCGCATCAAGACCTGCTCATTCGAGCCAAACAGCAATTCGACCCCACGGGCAAATTTGTTGGCGGGCTCTTAGGCTCGGAAAAGTGATGTGCAGCGGTGAAATAATAGAGGTATTCAGCAGGGCAGCGTCGCCGTGCGCCAAAACAGAAACCGCCCACAATGGCGTGATGTCGGTCTCAAGGAGAAAAGGCAATCAATGAGAATTGGCATTTTGACAGGCGGGGGCGATGTTCCCGGACTCAATGCATGCATTAAGGCGGCGGTAGCCCACGCTAGCGAAAAGGGCCACGAAATGGTGGGCATTCGCCGCGGTTGGGGCGGCTTGATGAACATCAATCCGGATGATCCGCAGTCGATTGGTGAATGGACTTTACCGCTCGACATCATCAATACTCGCACCATCGACCGCTACGGCGGTACTTTTTTGCATACTTCCCGCACGAATCCGGCCAAGGTCACCAAGGACCGCGTTCCTGACTTTTTGAAAGGTCCCGATTTTGACGCAGTTGACCCCAAGGCAAAAGTCGATTACACGGCGCACATCAAAAAGGTTTTGGCCGCGATTCAACTTGACGCGTTGATCACCATCGGCGGCGACGACACGCTGAGTTATTCGCACCGACTGGATCAAGAAGGCTTTCCGGTTGTCGCGATTCCAAAAACGATGGACAACGACGTTTTTGGTACCGACTATTGCATCGGCTTTTCCACCGCGGTCAGCCGCAGCGTTGAGTTCATCACAAACCTGCGCACTTCGGCGGGCTCGCATGAGCGCATTTGCGTGGTCGAGCTCTTTGGTCGAAACTCGGGCGAAACATCGCTCATCGCGGCTTATTTGGCGGGCGTCAACCGGGCAATCATCTCCGAGGTTCCGTTTGAGCCTCAGCGCCTGGCGGACTTGTTGCTCAAGGATAAGCGCGATAACCCCAGCCACTACGCCATCATGACGATTTCGGAAGGCGCAGTTATGATCGGCGGCGAAATCATTGAAAAGGGGCAGGAAGACGCGTACGGACACAAAAAACTTGGTGGTATCGGCGCGATCACCGGCGACGCAATCAAGCAGATCACGGGCCAAAACATCATCTATCAGCAAGTCGCCTACCTGATGCGCAGCGGCGAACCCGACGCGCTCGACCGCATGGTCGCGATCAGCTATGCGAACCTGGCGGTCGACCTTTTGCTCAAGGGCGAAACGGGCCGAATGACCGCGCTACACAACGGCCGATACACCACAGTCGCGATCAAGTCGATTCTGGACGGCACCAAGCGGGTGGACGTAGCCGAGCTTTATGACGCCGAGAACTATCGACCAAAGGTCACAACGATGCTGAATAAGCCGATGTTCTTGTACTGAGGCGCAGTTCGTGAAGGCGGGTGCTATTAACGGCACTCGCCTTTTTTTGTGCCTACACAGGGGGATCCAAAAAAGAAAGAGGCCCCGCTCCATTTCTGAAGCGAGGCTCGCTATCCCCAAAATACTCCCCGAGTTTGCTTTGCTTCCCGAGTGAGATTTCCAGAAAAACTCAACGATGGCGGCTGGGTTTTTCGCAGGATAGTCACTATAAACGTACTGGTTGACGATGCACAAAGGCAAAGCCATTTTGCGAAGCTTGGTGGAAGATTCAAAAACCGCCAGGAGATGGCGCTATGGGCAATTGCTAACAAGATGGTCGCACACGCCGCCTTGCGTGGCCACAATCGAATTACCCTTTAGTCCTTCCCCTTGGCGAAATAAATCTGAGACGCGAGAACTCGCGCCCCAGGTGAACACAGTCACCGCCATACTTCAGTACGAATTGTATATCACATGCCCACGTTTGCAAATGGTTTTGTGACGATGATTTAACAATCACCGTAAAAAGTCTAGGGAAAACAAGGATTTTTACGAGGGTCCCGCCCGACTTTTCCCCAGGTTATTCCACGATGATCCTTAGACCGTCATAGGCCAAGCGAATGTTCCCTGGTAATTCTGTGGATTCGACAAGGTCGTGATCAAAATCGTGACTGAGGTGCGTGAAATAGGTCACTTTCGGGTTCAACTGCTGCGCGACCTCGATCGCTTTTTGCAAATGAAAGTGGTTGGGGTGCGGCTTGCGGCGGACCGCATCGAGGATCAGCGTATCCAGGCCCTGTAAGCGCTCCCAGGCGGCTGGGGGGATCTCGCTGACATCGGTCACGTAGGCGAAGTTGTTGATGCGTAGCGCGATGACCGGCATTGGCCCGTGCATGACCGTCATGAGCTGCATCGTTAGCCCAGCAACAGACCAAGTTTCTGGAACATCCAGCAGCTCGAATCGTGGCACCTCGACACCCGCAGTTGACTCCATGAACGCATAGGGAAACACGCGCCGAATCGTCTCCTGGGCGTCCGGCAGAGCCACAATGGGCATGTTGCGTCCCGATCGCAGCGAAAAAGCGCGCAAATCGTCCATTCCCATAATGTGATCGGCGTGTGCGTGAGTGATGAGCACGGCATCCAGCGACTTGACTTTCTCGCGTAGAAGCTGGGTGCGCATGTCGGGAGTGCAATCCACCAGTACGCTTCCCTGAGGACCGTTGATGAGGATGCTCGGGCGCAATCGGTGGTTCTTGGGGTTGGCGAGAAAAGCTTCGGGGTAATCAAAACCGATGATGGGAACACCGTTGCTGGTGCCCGAACCCAAAACGACGACCTCGGCGGTCATTGCCCCTGGCGCTTTTGGATTTCGTAGGCAACCATCACGCTCGGCATTTCGCTATATTGCGCCACGCGCTCGATGCACCGGGCAAAATTGCGCTCGCTCAGGTCGTCGTCAACGCTGTGCACCTTCAAAGCCTCGATCAGCAAATCCATGGCCTGAGTGAAAAACTTTGCGCGGTTTTGTGGCAACGACTTGTTGGGGATGGAAGCATTCAGGCGCGATAGATGTTCGTAGGTGGAATCCCATGTCGAGCGCGCTTGAACCTCCGCTCGCGACTTTTGCAGTGCCGCTTCTTGCAGGCGTCTGGCCTCTTCGTCGCGACGCCTAACGAGCTCCCAATCGGCCTCGGTAGTGCCTTCGATCACCCGAAGCTGGACGGTTTCGCTCAGCTTTTGGGCCAAGAATCGCTCGATCAAAGACCGAGTCGATTGCATGCGCAGGTGACCTCCTAGGTCGCCCGCCTCGTGTGGCACGCCAATCACGAACTGGCCATTCTCATAGGCGACGCCCCTACTTTGGTTGAGTGCCGTCCAAATGCCGACGCCAGTCACCGCGTTCTTGACTTCCGGCATCACTTCTGCCCAGGTTGTCGCTGCATCTGCCATACAAGGTTAGATTATGGACAACTCGTCCGGTCCTGTGCCAATTCGCCGCTGTTGCGTTTTCAAAGCAATTTGGGCAGATGGGATTCAATTGTTGGGTAGCTTTGAAGTTGAAAAAACTGCTGATTTCCCCTTCTCCAACCGGAGCTTGGAGAAGGGGACCAAATTGTAGCGATTACCCTCGCCGGGCCCCGGCTGGAGAGGGTCGATCCGCTTGCGGACCGGGGTGAGGCCATTGGAAATTGTAGGCTCTGAAAGATTGCA
>CAYRAX010000104.1:0-9717 GCA_964422285.1 uncultured Chthonomonas sp. | reverse complement strand
CGACTACCATCGCATCGGCAAGGGCCAACGGCACGGCAAGATCGTCAGCCCCGAGCTGATCATCTGGTGCAGGGCATCGTTGATTTCAGTATCCGGCCCGACCGTCTGGGGGTTCATGGTCGCGTAGCTGGTGGCGGGTCGCTGGTTGATCTTCGCTAGGCCATCGTTGCCGCTAATAGCTCGCGTAATGTCGCCCTCCGTGATCACCGCAATCGGCGCCTGCTGGTCATCAACAATCACGAGGGCCGGAAATTGGTACACGTCCATCTTGTCGATGGCGTCGCGCACGGTGCTGGTTGTGCTCAGCGTCGGTATATGGGCGTGCAAGATTTCGCGGACCGTCATTGCTATCCGGGCCAGTTTACTGCTTAGGGCTCATTCGGGTCTTGTGACCATAGCCAGGACAAGCAGTTCGGAGAGACTCCATAGTGGATATCCCGCCGATGGATCGAACACGAGTGAATGGCGTCCCGGAGCCACATTCGGCAGCGCAACATGGTCGATTGCCCACCGGAGTTCACGGTCTTCCCATGGCGAGAACCAAATGGCCTGCTCGATGCCATCCACGAGCACGCGGCAACGTTGGCGCCCATGAAACCGGTCGTAGAGTCGAGCGATGACCACCGGGCCTGGCAGCTCCAGCTCGAATTCGAGGCGATTCAAAAAGCTCGCCACCGGCCCTTCGTGCATCTCGCCAGTCGGCAGTTTTGAACTCAGTTGGCGTATCGCGCTTCGATTTTGGTGCCTTGGGCCAGGTTCGTCAATGCGATAAGCGAATACGGGCTGCAATTCGACCCCTGGAAAGGCTGGCGCTTGGACTTCGACCAAGGTTGAACCGGGTTCGCGGGCGACCACGCGTAGCCAATTACTGAATTCGCCCGACAATTCGCCGCGAACATTGCCGTCCAGAAAGCAGTCCACATTACCACTAGCCGAAAAGCTGCCGATGCCCTCAAAGTCGGCAACAACCCGGCGACCATCAAAGTCCCGATACAGCGCATCTTGGCCCTCGAACCTGAAAGAAATCTGGCCGCATTGAACCTGAAGTTGAATCGCAGGGATGAAGCGCTCGATCATGGTCCTGGGTCTGGTGAAAGGGGGCTGGTATACCGATGGTTAGAGGAGAAAGCCATGACGAATCCGCATTTTACTGACCCGATGATTCGAGTGCAACGTCGGTTGCCCGTGCACCGGTTAAAGTGCTGCCAGCTTTGCGGATCGTTGAATGCGCGGCGCAACGAAGAATGCTTCGTCTGCGGCTGGCACGGCGAATTCATCACGGACCCTATCCAGGTGACTTCGGCGCTCCAAGACATGGTTTTGCAGTGTCCGGCGATTGTGGACATTTTGATGCAAGAACCACCCAAGCGTCGATCGCTTCTGCACCGCATGCTGGCCATCTTGCGCCGAGAAAATCGCCGAGACATCGACATCGCGGCCTGAACCCTGTTTCGCCGCAAAAAGTCGAATTTGGTGTGGATAACCTGCAATGTCCGGGTCCGCTGGCCCGTCATTGAGGATACTGGTTTCACTCCATGTCCATTCTCGACAGTACCGACGTTCACGGCCATGTGCCCGCCCACAGCTTAGAAGCTGAGCTTTGCGCTTTGGGCAGCGTCATGCTCTCCGAGCGCGCGCTTGAGCCGGTGTTGATGATGCTCAACGAGGAGGACTTCTATTCTCCCGCTCACCGCGAAGTGTTCAAGGCGATCAAGCAATTGGCGCTGAGCTCAACCGCGGTGGACCTGCTTACCGTCAAAAACGAATTGATCGAGCGCGGTCAGTTGCAGCACGTCGGCGGCATGGAATACCTGGTGCAGATGATGGACCATGTGCCCAGCGCCTCGAACGCCGAGCACTATGCGACCATCGTCCTCGACAAAGCAACCATTCGCCGGCTGGCTGATGCGGGCCACGACATCGTGAACATCGCGAACACCACCGACATGAACGCCTCAGAGAAGGTGGACAAGGCGGAGTCGATGATTTTCCAACTGGGCCGCCAGCGACTGGGGAAGGAATTCGCGCCAGTCCGGTCGCTGGCAAAAGAGTTCTTCGTTCAGATTGACGAATTCTACGAAACCGGCCAGGCAATTTTGGGCACGCCGTCGCGATTTTATGATTTCGACAAGATGACCGGTGGTTTCTACGGTGGCGATTTTTCGATTATCGCCGCGCGCCCGTCGATGGGAAAGACCTCGCTCTTCCTGAATTTTGCGCTGAATGTCGCTCGGCAAAACGTGGGCAATGTCGCCGTGTTTTCGTTGGAAATGAGCGGCCAGCAGCTGGTTCGCCGCATGCTGTCGATGATTAGCGGCGTAGGCATGGGCGTTTTGAAGGGCGACCGTTTGCCCGATGAGACCTACCAAAAGCTCGCCGACGCGTGCGAATCGCTTTATGCGCTGCCGATTTATGTGGATGACTCCAGCGACGTCTCGCCGATGGAAGTTCGCGGCAAATGCCGGCGCCTCAAGCAAGAAGGCGGCCTCGCCATGGTCGTCATCGACTATTTGCAGCTCATGCGTGGTAGCCGAAAAACCGAAAACCGGGTGCAAGAAATCAGCGATATTGCGCGCGGACTAAAGGCGCTTGCGAAGGAAATTGACGTGCCGGTGATCGCACTTTCCCAGCTGAACCGTGGAGTCGAAGCGCGCGATGACAAGCGGCCGATGCTGAGCGATATCCGCGAGTCCGGCTCCATCGAAGCGGAAGCAGACCTGGTCATGTTCATCTACCGCGACCAATATTACAAGGCCAAAGAAGCACCGGATGATGCCGTTTTTGATCCCGATCGCGTTGAGGAAGCCGAAGTGATCATCGCCAAGCACCGAAACGGGCCGACCGGCAAAGTCATCCTAGGTTTCCAACCCAACTACGCGCGGTTTGTGAATCTGCAGCAGTAGCCGCGCCTAGTGAACGCTAGTGCCTTCGGGCGCCTCTTGCTCGGGTGTGAGCAAGATCGCCGTGCCTTTATCCGGCCCATCAGCCGCCAGGACCATGCCTTGGCTGAGGTGCCCCATCAGGGTGGCTGGCTTGAGATTCGCCACGATAATGACTTGGCGACCAACGAGCTCGGCGGGTTGGTAGCTCTTGCGGATTCCCGCCAGAATCTGCCGCTGTTCGTCGCCGACGACGACCTGCAAATTCACCAACTTGTCGCTGCCCTCGACAGCCGTAGCTTCCAAAATGCGCGCCACTTTGAGCTCGACTTTCATGAAATCCTCGATCGTGATTTCAGCGGGCGGCTCGAAGGCCTTCTTTTTATTTTCTTTTGCTGGTGCGGGTTCGGTTTTGGTTTCTTGCATGTTCTTCTTGGGGTCGATGCGCGGGAAAATCGGCACCGGTTGATTCAAATTTTCACCAGCGGGCAGGCTGGAATCCGATCCGATATCGGACCATGAAGTCGTCGCGGGAAGTCCTAATTGAGCGCAAATTGCGTCGGCGGCTGCTGGCATGACCGGCCGAATCAAGCCCTCGGCGGCCCGCAAAGCCATCAACATGGACCGAATGACGCTCGAGAGCGCAGGATCGTTGTTTTTGGCGAGGTTCCATGGCGCGCGCTGGTCGACGTATTTGTTCAGGAATCGAATGAGAACCCACACCGTCTCGACCGCGCCATCAATGCGGAAGGTGCGCATCGCATCTTCGAATCCGGAAACGCAAGCGCGGATGGCTTCTTGCATTTCGGGTTCAATTGGCGCGCCGGGGATCTTGCCTTCGACGAACTTGTGCGCCATCGCGAGCGTTCGGTTGAGGGCATTGCCGAGGTCGTTGGCGAGGTCAGCGTTGTAGTGCTTGTCGACTTCAGCACGATTGAAATTGGTGTCGCCATCGTAGGGAAGTAGCCGCGCAAGCGAAAACCGCACGACGTCGATCGCGATCTCTGGCGTGCAGCCCGTTTTGGCTTGCATTTCGTCGGCAAGCTCCATCGGCGCGATGATGTTACCGAGCGATTTGCTCATCTTTTGATCGCCAAAGACGAACCAGCCGTGCGCGATGACGGTCTTGGGTAGCGGCAGATCGGCACCCATGAGCATCGCGGGCCAAAGCGTGGCGTGGAACCGCGTGAAAATCTCCTTCGCCATCCAGTGCACGTCGGCGGGCCACGCGCTCTGCCAATCGCCATCGGGCCATCCGGTTGCCGCGATGTAGCTGATCAGAGCATCGAACCACACGTAAAAGACCTGCTCCGGCGAACCCGGGACCGGAATGCCCCAGCCGTTGTTCGCGCGGCTGATCGCCATATCGCGCAGGCCCTGTTTGATGAAGCTGACGACTTCGTTGCGGCGGCTTTCGGGCAGGAGGAATTCGGGATTCTGCTCGATGTGCTTGAGTAGCGGGTCGCCGAACGCGCTCAACCGGAAGAACCAGTTTTTCTCGCTAACCCATTGCACAGGATTTCCATCGGGGCTTTTTCCGTCTACGAGATCGGCTTCGCGATAAAAGGTCTCGCTGCTGACGTCGTACCAACCTTCGTAAACACCCTCATAAACGTGCCCCTTCTGCTTCAAGATTTCGAAAAAATGGCAAACCGCTCGGTGGTGCCGTGGCTCAGTCGTGCGGATAAAGTCGAAATAATCAAAGTGCATCGCGGCGAATGTTTTGCGGAAGTTGTCGCTGATTTCGGTGACAAATTCCATCGTTTCGCGCCCCGATTTTTGGGCGGCCTCCAGCACCTTCGGCCCGTTCTCATCGGTGCCGGTCAAGAAGATCGCATCCATACCCCGCAGGCGCTGATACCGCGCCACCATATCGCAAACCATGGTGGTCAGCGCGGTGCCGATATGCGGCACGGCATTGACGTAATAAATCGGGGTCGTGATGTAGTACCGCTTTGCCATCAAGCCATCAATTTACCTTTTATGCGGTCAATTGAACCCAGATGCGCAGGTCAGGCGGTGGCCAATCCGTCGGTTACCATCCAGCCGCAAAGCGCGCTAACATAAACCAAATTGCCGCCCCAAATGATCACCTGCCAACCGTTTATTGATGGCGTGACCGCGCTGATCAGAGCGAAAAACACGGTGATCAATGCCGACATCGCGATGACGCGGCTCGTGGATCGATTGAACGAATCCTGCATCGCCGCGATCAGGCCATACAAAAATGCGGCAAACCAAAAGTTGACGACCGCGATGATGCCGAGTAGCACCGGCGGAGAAAAGGTCATTGTTGCCGTGCTGTGGCTTGCGCGAAATGGCGTAAGCGCACCGCTCAAAGCCAGTACCGCGCCAAATGTGATGCCCACCAAAATCAGCATGACAAAGAGGCCAGTGGTCCAAGTGTTGATCGGCGTGACCGCGGGCATCATTGGTTGGCCGCCGCTGAAAAGTACATACAACCCGCTGGAAAGTAGCACAAATAACCCAACCATGGCAGGCATCGCGCGGTTCGGTCGCGAGCTTTCGAAGTTCACGCGCCGCGATTCAAGCTGGCTTATTGCCGCCATGACTTCTTCATGTTTGCGCAGATAGGTGCTGTTTCGTGGGTCCATTTGCGCCGCCATCGCGTAGTGCTTTGCCGCATCCGCGAGTTCGCCACGCAACCGGGCCGCGTCGCCCAGCACTGCATATGGCACCGCGTGTCGTGGTGCGGCGGAGCTCACGCGTTTGGCCAGTTTTTCGGCTTCAGCGATGCGCCCTTGTCCCAAAAATCCGACCATGCGCAGGATGTCGGCGGTGTGGTCGGCGGGTATCTCGGGGCTCTTGGGTTTGGGCTTGGGTGGATTTTTCGGCCTTGGAGCGGGAGCAGCGCGCTTGGCGGCGAGCGCCGCGTTCAGTAGCTCAGTATCGTACACTGCTTTTTTGTGCCGATCACCCAAAATCTCGTATGCGTTTTGCAGTTCGATGAACTTATCCGAGGCGCGCGGATCATCGGACACATCGGGATGCAGCTTCTTCACAAGCGAGCGATAGGCGTCGCGAATCTCCTCGGTGGTCGCGTTATTGCGCAGCCCGAGAACGTCGTAATGGGTTCGCTGGTTATTCGGACCCGGCATGCAACCTCATTCGCGCGCTAAGCCTCGAAGACAGAATCTGGGCAGGTTTCACGACCGCACACCGAGACCAAAAATCCAGCTGTTTGCGTCGTTGACGGCCTGCTGATAGCCGCCGCCGATGGTACCCGCCAGGTTGGTGATGACGACGTACGCGACGTACACCGCCACGACAAGCAACGCAATAACGCCGGTCGCGACGCCCACCTGAATCGACCGCGTGGCAGCTTCGCGCTCATAAAATTCGGCGAGTTTGTTCAACATCAAGTCGAGATCGCCGGTCTGCTCGCCGGTGCTAATCATGTTCATGACAATAGGGTTGAACGCATTGGAGCTGGCAAGAGTTGCCGCCAGACCTTCGCCTTGCTCTATCCTGGATAGAGATCGCGTGATTTTCGCGCGCAAATATTCGTTGCCGCATGCATCGGCGCTTAGGGTCAGCGCTTGATGAATCGGCAGTCCAGCTCGATACAGCGCACCCAATGCACGACCAAATTTTGCCATCGAAAACTCGTGCATGGTACGCCCAAAAACTGGGATGAGGCTCACGAAAAGATCGAAATTGTAGCGAATGCGCGGGTTATGCAGACCGACGCGGAAGAACACAAATAGCGCGACGATTGTGACGAAGACGACCATTCCAAACGGTCCAACGAGCGGTTGGTTCAGGCGCACGTTTGAGTGGGGCGCAACCGACGCGATGATCTGGTTGGCGGCGGTCAGGATCAGCAGCGCGGCGCAAATGACGACTTTGGGATAGAAAGTCGCGCGCCGATACAGCGTTCGCAGTTCGATTTCGCGGTCGATATAGTCGGCGATTTGGTCGAGTGCGGCCTCCAAAAATCCGCCGTGCCCGCCTGCGCGAATCATGCTCATGATCAGCGGCGAAAAGACTTCGGGATACCGCTGCATGCTGCCACTCATCGGCTTTCCTGCCAGCGCGTGGTCGGCGATGTTCTTAGTGATTTCGCGCAGCTTTGGGTTTTTGGTTTGCGAGGCTAAGGTCTCGTAGGTTTGAACGGGGTTTACGCCCGCGCCGAGCATCGATGAGCTTTGCCTGAAGAAGAAGCTGAGCTGCCCGAGTGGCACGCGGCCAAACATGGGGCCCCAAAGGTCGGTAGCAACCCAACTGCGGCGCTCTTCCTCTGGGCTGTATTCGGGCGCTTTTTCGTGCTTTGGTGGCGCGACAAGTGGCCGCTCGGGGTTATGGGGTTGAATCTGGATGACCCGCAGCGCTTTTTTCGTCAATTGCACGGTGACCTCGGAGGAACTTTGTACAAACGCGCTACCCTGACGCACGCGCCCCTGTGCATCCTCGGCCAAATAGTCATAAATCGGCATAAACCAGCAACTCCATGTCTATTGTCGGCGTCCAGTCGCAATTCGTTCGAGTTGGCGCAGATTCATTGCGCCCAAGTTACCGAAAAACGGACGTTGAATTCACGGGTAGGCGCGTGGTTGGTTTGTTTTCGGATTGTCTCCCGCCAAAATCCACCTCATCTTCGTGAGTGGGACTTTACTGCGCACTCCGCGTCATAATTCGCTTCAAACTTGTATGGATGCCGAATGAAACTCCCCACTCACTTCGTCGAGCGGGACATGCTCGGTACTGTGCCATTGTCATCGACCTTGGTCGATGGCAATGACTAGTGCCGAATCTTGTATATGGGGCCGCACATTTCAAAGACTGCATTGCGAGGACGAAGTGTCCTCGCACCGGAATGCGGACGAAGCGTCCGCGTTCCATTTCGGAAAATCTCCCCGTAAATCCCCATCATCGTCGTGAGGGGGACTTTACTGCACCCCGATTCGGCCAGGATCCAAAAAATCCCACCAAACACTGTGCGGGCAAATGTGAATCAGCAAAACGCAAAAAAAACCTGCCGTTGGAAATGATCCCAAAGGCAGGTCCGTAATGATCGCGCTCAACCGTTGTTACTGCGTTTCCTCGGCGGGTTCAGCTTCGACTTCGGCGGCAACGGCTTCGTCCGGATCGGTCAAACCGAGTGCGGCATAGACCTTTGCGCCGAGCCCAAAAGGCAGGCTATCCAAAACGTTATCAACGTGTTCCTTCAAAAAGTCGGGCAACTGGCCGTTGTTCTCGTTCATGTAGGTTTGCGCTTTGTCCAGAACATCGTCCGGCACCTTTCCGCGCAGCATGCCAATGACATCCATTAGTGGGTGACCACCTTGGGCAGGTTCTTTGCTCGCTCGACCCAATCCGCAACTTGCGATTCGGTGGGAACCTTGCGCACCAGGGACTTGGCCGCGTTGACTTCTTCCATCTTGGCGGTCAAATTGGCGGCGTTTCGCTGAGCGAGTTCGGGTACCGAATCCACGCCAGAAGCTTCCAGCAGGTCAGCATATTCCGAGCCTACGCCCTTGATTCGAGCCAGGTCTGCCCGGTTCACCCATTCCAGAATCAGCTTTTCCGAGATTCCCGACTTTGCCGCAATGTCCTCGCGACCCTTTTTGGAAGCGCCAGCTTCCAGTAATTCCTCAACCGTATCCAGGTTTGCTGCCTTCAACTTTTCCGCATAAGCGGGGCCGATGCCTTCAATATCCGCAATCTTGCTCATCTAGTTCTCCACATGTTAACCCAAATGGGGCCTATACACAGTTTAGCACCACCATGCGAAATGAAGCGCAATTTTTACAAAGTAGTCCAGATGCCCAATACAAATACCGACAATCTAGGCCAACAGGCGCAAAAACCATGATAAACGTTGTCAAACCTTCGGCAAAGTTGATGTCGCGGCTCAAATACCCGGTTAAGTTCGGACTGATCGCGACCACATTCGTCATTCCCATCGCGTTGATCGGCTATTTCTTCTTGAAAGAAGTGACCACCGTGATCAATTTTGCGGGCAATGAGCGCACCGGTATTCGAATCGCACAGCCCGCCAGCAAGCTTCTGGCTTCTTCAATTCAACTAAGCGGAGCCATCACGTCGAGCAGCGGAGTGGACCAAGCGGCGTCCAACGTCAAATCCGGTGTTGATGCGCTGGGAAAGGTCGTGCAAGCCGAGTCGGGCAAAGTCGACGTTACTAAGGCCTTTGAAAAGGTTAAGTCAGCCGCGCAGAGTGCGCTCTCAGAAACCGATCGGGCCAAGCGATTGGCCGCAACGCGCGACCTCCAAGACCAAATGCTATCGCTCTTGGGTGAGATTGGCACCACTTCTGGGCTGGTCCTCGACCCCGATGTTGATTCCTACTACACCATGGATTCGGCTTTAGTGCAGTTGCCAAACGCTGCATGGCACACTGGAATGGTGCGCGATCAGGCATGGCAAGCAGCAGCGCTGAAGAGTTTGAGCGCAGCCGAGCACGAGGAAATGATCGTCATGAACACTGGTATCGACGATCACATTGGGAACTTCCAAAACAATTTCAAGTCGGCGACCGAGTACAACGCTGAGGTCAAGTCGGCGCTATCCTCGTCCCACGAAAAGTCACTCTCAGCAAAGGAAGAGTTCGAAAAGTTCCTGAAGGCCAACGTGTTCGGAGCTACCGTGGTAGCATCGCCTGCACAAGTCACCGAGCTAGCCCACAACTTTCACGAGGGCCTGTGGAAATACTCGGACGCTGCGTATGCCGAGCTGGACCGGTTGGTAGCAGTCCGTGAGAGCGGCGCAAATACGCGCCGCAGCGAAGTTTCGCTCATCGCAGGAATCTGTGTGGCGCTTGCGTTTTATCTGTTCTTAGGTTTTTATCAGTCCACAA
>CAYRAX010000103.1:3543-9829 GCA_964422285.1 uncultured Chthonomonas sp. | reverse complement strand
CCTGACGCTAGGCGTTGTGGGCCGATTTTTGATTTTGGCGGCCGCTGGATTGTTTGCTTTATCTGGGGTCTCGTGGTTCGCTTCGGTCAAATGGAAGCTGGGCGAACGGATCGGAAAATTCGGCTTCTTGTCTGGATGCGTCGCGCTCATCGGCGCATTTGTCGCGTTAGGCGTGCTGTTTGCCAACAACCGATTCGAGTTTGAGTACATCTACGGCCACTCGGACCTAGCAAACGCGCTCGGCTACCGAATCGCCGGTATCTGGTCTGGTCAGGAGGGAAGTTTCCTGCTCTGGGGCACATGCTCCGCAGTTTTCGGCCTCCTTACGGTCGCAAAAACGCAGGCCTACCGCCGCTGGTACAGCATAGTCTTTTGCTTCTTTTTGGGTGGAATCGCCAGCATTCTGGCTTTCGAATCGCCGTTCAACTTGAACATGGTTGGCGGCAAGCCGTTCGTCCCAGAAGATGGTCTGGGCCTCGCGCCATCCCTGCAAAACTACTGGGTAATCATCCACCCACCAACGATATTCTTGGGGTTTGGCTCGCTCACGTGCCTGTTTGCGCTCGCTGTGGCCGCGCTCGCGACGCGAGACTACGAGAAGTGGATCCCTATCGTTCGACCTTGGGCGATTATTTCGACCACACTGGTTGGCGTCGGGCTTTGCATGGGCGGCTTTTGGGCTTATGAAACGCTCGGCTGGGGCGGCTTTTGGATGTGGGACCCGGTCGAAAACGTCAGCTTTGTGCCGTGGTGCTTTGTTGCTGCGCTCCTGCACGGCGTCATCGTGCAGGCCACCAAAAAGAAGTGGCAAATCACCAATTTGATGCTGGCGGGGCTGCCATTTCTCATCTTTGTGTATGGCACGTTCCTCACTCGATCCGGTCTTCTGAGCGATGCCAGCGTGCACAGCTTTGCCGAGATGGATCGCTCAGCACTGAAGCTCCTAAACATCGTCATGGGCGTTTCGACGCTCGGATTCTTGGGTCTTTGGGGCGTTCGGGCTTGGCAATCGCGAAACGCGCCGAAGCCATCGGATGCGTCGACCGGCGTGCGCCGCGAAGGCTTTTACATGGTGGGCATCACGCTGCTACTTGTCATGGGCATCGCGACGGCCATCGGCATGAGCGTGCCGCTGATGCAAGCACTCCGCGGAGAAAAGCCGCGCGTCGTCGAAGAAGGCGTCTACCACCAAGTTCTTTCGTGGATCTTCGTGCCGACAATGATCCTCCTTGCGGTGACTCCATTCGTGGCTTGGCGAGGAATGCGCGCGCGCGACCTCATCTCGCGAATCTACACCATTTTCTGTATCACGGTTGGCCTATCGGGCCTGATCCTTTTCGCCACGGTGGTCACGCCGTTCGGGCACCAAATCGACCTGGAACCGACGGTTACCTTGCTCGGAAAATTCCCCGTGAAGGGGCTGACTTGGCTGATGATCCTGGTCGGCATCTGCATGTTCGCGTTCGTGGGCAATTTGTGGTGCGTCGCGGGACTCTTTAAGCGAAGCAAGCTAGGCACTGCGCCGTTCATCACCCACCTAGGGCTCGCGATCCTCATGAGCGGCCTGATAATTTCACGTGGATTTGAGCGCAAGGGCGAAGGGATGGTTATGCAAGATCACCCCGGACGTCTATTAAATTACGAAGTGCGCTACGCGGGCATGACCTTAAACGAACACGATCGCAACAACAAACTCAAGCTGGCGATTTTTGACCCGGGCAAGAAGGGTGGCCCGCTATTCACCGCATATCCTGGCCTCTATCGTGTTCAAATGGCCGACGGCCGAGAGAGCGTCATGGTTTGGCCGCACATCGAGCGGGGCTTCTTGATGGACACCTACGTTTCGCTCGGTCAGCCACAGATGGGTGCGGGGCAAGAGTTCTCGGTCAAGAAGGGTGAATCGATTTCATTTGGCGACTTCACGATCAAGTATCTGGAGATGACTCGCAAGGGCGAACCTGGTCAAATGGGCACTCGATTTGGTGCGCTCGTGAAGGTGACCCAAGGCGACAAGACCCAAACCCTGAATCCCGAAATGGAACTTGGCGGCGAGCAAGGGATGATCGAGCATCCCGTGAAGCTTGCTGACCAACTGGAGCTGGCGATGGCGGGCATGAACGCCGCCGACAAGTCCGTGCGCCTGAAGATTCAGGTCACCGTTCCCATCTATCCCGTCGAGATCTTTCACAAGCCGATGACCAGTCTAGTTTGGCTTGGCACTGGGGTTATGACCTTTGGAGGATTCCTTTCCGCTTTTTATCGCCGGACACGCCGTCCGGACTCGGCAACCAATTCGCCCGTCACGAATGAACTTGAAACCGAGCCCGAACGCGAACCGGTTACGCTAGGAGAAAAATAAATGAAAAGACTACTCTACACTTGCTTCGGCATCGGCATTGTTGCATCTGCAATGGCCATGGCTACCTTCAACGCGGTATTTCACGCGAAGTACAACATCAAGCCAACATCCAACCTCGGCAAAGCCAATTGCGGCGTTTGTCACCTTAAGCCCAAGGGCGGCGCACTCAACGCCTACGGCAAGGACCTCAAGGCTGCGATGAAGGCTGCCAACAGCAAGAAATTGACCCCCGCGATCCTTTCGAAGGTCGAAGGCCTGGATTCCAACAAGAACGGCAAATCGAACCTGGAAGACATCAAGGCTGACGCGTTACCTGGCTAGTTTGTATTAAACTGGTAACCGGCAAGCACGTATAAACGAACAGGAATGAATCGATGAAAATTGGAATCATAGTCTCAATCGTAGTGGCGGTAGTCGCTGCGGGTGGCCTCGCCACGGTGTTTGTGAGCAATGCCTCGCCGTACGTGACGATCAAGGACTCCGTCGGACATTCTCAGCGCGTTCATGTCGTTGGCAAAATCGTGCCGGACACTTTGCAACAAAACACGCTAGCAGGCGAAGTCAAATTCGACTTGAAAGATGACTCAGGAACGATGGCGGTCAAATACGTTGGCCCGCCACAATCCAATCTTGAGTCCGCGACCCAAGTCGTCGTGATCGGCAAAGAGGACAAAGGTGTCTTTCTGGCGGATCAAATGCTGGTCAAGTGCCCTTCAAAGTACGAAAGCCAAAACAAAACGAACTGACTTCAGCAAATAGAAACGGTTGAAAGGCCTTCAGGTGCAACGCACCTGGGGGCCTTAAGCTTTATTGCCCAACTCGGATTCCAGAGCCTTAACTCGACTGTCCAGTCGATTCACGTACAGGAACAGAACGATCCACACGATGAGCGGTGGTAGAGTTGCCAGAATTTTCCAAGTTTCCATGTTGGTCACGCAAACGATATTCGAGAGTTGAAACTTTAACGTGCAGCCTATAGAGCCAAATGCACGTTCCCAAAAGTACGACAAAGACGCCGAGAACGACCGACCAGTAGTCCGCCGAAAAACCGCCCGATTGTACGGTCGTGCTGGGGTGCAACGAATTTTTGAGCACCTGCGGCAGGCGCGGAAAAACAAAGATGAGAAACAGCACCGGCAACAAGGTCAGCGATGAATAAACCGCAGCCGCGCGCGCCCGAGCGACCTCGTCCTCAAACGCCATTCGCACGGCGAAGTAGCTGCCCAGCAGCAAAATGACGATCAAAAATGAAGTTTGGCGCGGGTCCCAGTGCCACCACGCGCCCCATTGAGCGCGCGAGAACAGGATCCCGGTCACCATCGTCGCTACTGCCGCACCAAGGGAGATTTCGGTCGCAGCGTGGCTTCGAAATTCCCAAACCCAATCGCGCGTGCCGATGTATTTGATCGCGCAAATCGCCCCGAAGATGACGAAAACAACCGTCGTGAACGCGCACGGCAAGTGGAAAAAGATCATGCGAGCCAATTCTGGCTCAGGAAAGCTTTTGGCGGGCGGCACCTGAAACGCCAAAACGGTCAGTACCGCCATCGCGACCAACGCGAGCCACCTCACTGTTCGCTCCAAATCGCGGCAAATTGGAATGGTGACATCGCTAGCACTACCGCAGTATACTCCCAGACTCCCGCGCAACTCAGCCAACCGCCCGAGATCGCCTGCCCGCTCAAAGAGCATCGCACCGCCGAAACCCCCATCGCGACCAGCGGCACCAAAAGTGGCATCGCGACAACGCCCGCTAGAGTGCTCCGGTTGTTGCCGCGCGAGATCATCGCCGAAACCAAAGTGACCATGCCCGCCAGCGCGAGCGAGCCGCCCAATAGGGTCACCGCGAGTAGGGAATAGTTGGCAACTCCAACCCCCGTCAAGACCAAAAATAGCAGCGCGACCACTCCGGCAGTTGCTGCCATTTGCAAGGTTGCAAAAGCGAATTTGCCCCAATAAACCGCGTGGGGCCGAGCCCACATTCTCAGCAGATCGCCGGTGCCCTGTTCTTCTTCAGCGACAAAAACACGCGTGAGTGTCCCGACTCCGGCGAAGAGCAGGGCAGCCCAAAGCATCCCGGCCGCCGCCTCAGACGTGAGCTCGCGACCATAAAACGCGAATGCTAGCGTGAATACCGTAACGCCGCTCAGCATGAACGCGGTGTAACTCGCGCTCTTGTTTCGCATCTCCGAAAGCAGCTCTTTGCGAATCACTGCGCCGATCTCAGGCATCCAGGGCGAGTTCATGGGTCGCAAACCTCCTTTCCTGCGGATCATTCGTGGCGATGACAAATGCCGTGTTGGCCCGACGGCGATCGATCATTCGCGCGACCAGTTCACGACCGCGTTCGTCGAGTCCGGCACCTGGTTCATCCAGCAAAATCGCGGCAGGCTCGGCCTGCACCGCCAACGCAAATTTCAACCGCGCGCGCATGCCAGTGGAAAGATGACGGCCCGCAACATCAGCTGCATAAGCAAGCTCGACTTCGTCCAGCAGCTCCGTGGTTCTCGGCTCGCAGGCCCGAAGTCGCGCAGCAAGCTCCAGATGCTCGGCGACCGTTAAGACTGGGTAAACCGGCTGATCCAGAGCCGCATAGCCAAGCGTTACGCGTCGGTCGGCGCCGCGATCACAAGTGCCCTCTGTTGCGGGGATGACGCCCGCCAAGACCTTTAATAGGGTGCTCTTTCCACTGCCATTTGCGCCGAGCACAACGAGCGCGTCTCCAGGCGCAAGGTCTAGGTCAACGTTTCGAAAAAGCCATCGCCGACCGTACCTTTTGCCCAGGCGTTCGCAGCGGATCACAACCAAATGGTACCAGCATCCAAGTGAGTCTGCTGAAGGTGCCCGCGAACCTGAGCTTGAACCTGGTAGCATGATATTAGAGGCGAAAATACGATAATGCGAACTTCGTTCGGACGCGTGTTGTACAGAGCCGCGATTCTAGCGGCCGCGACGATTCCCTTATTCATCGGATTTGCCAAAGCGCAGTCCACTTCTACCGACCCTCCCAAAGAGCACGTGGCGAAACAGGCGCCCGACGCGGCGACGAAGGCCGAAATCGATGAGTGCATGGGTTGCCACTCTGCCGACGCCGAATCCGGGCCGCCGATCAAGCAAGGCCACCTTTTGAATTCGCCGCACGCAACGCTTGGTTGCAAGACTTGCCATGCCAGCATTACCGAAGCGCCCCACACGCCCGCAATGCTGAAGGACAAGCCAGCCTGCGCCGATTGTCATCCCGATGAATCCGAGGGCTACTTTGCCAGCGTGCACGCGAGACCTGACAAGGTCGCGGGCGACCACCCCACTTGCCGCACGTGCCATGGTGGGGGCGATCCGCACTCGGTGAAGCTATACGCAACTTGGACGCGCGACGACAAAGTAAATGTTTGCAGTTCATGCCACTCAGAAAAAGATCGCATGGCCCGCTATGGACCCAATGTCGAAGCGGTCAGCTCGTATGACCTGAGCTTTCACGGACGCGCTCTGTTGAAATACGGCAGCCAAGAGACGGCGATTTGCGTAGACTGTCACGGTAGCCACGGAGTTCGCTCGCACCTCGATCCGAAATCGAACACGTTCACCACCAACATCGCCCACACCTGCGGCAAATGCCACAAAGGTGCTGGTCCCAATTTCTCCGTTTCGGGTTCAAACCACATGAATCTAACGATTCACCGCGAGCCGATTTTGGCGGGTGTGCTGCTGTTCTTCAAAGTGCTTGTGAGCGGAATGGCAACGTTTTTGATGCTGGGCGTTTTGTTGGATCTGAAGCGTTCGCTATTTTCGAAGACTCCACCGCGTTCGGGTCGCTTGGTCGGCACCGTTGTGTCGCTCGGCTTTCTCAGCATCGTCGTCGCCATCGCTCAGGCCACGTTCGGGTGGCGCGGCGGCACAATTTCCACCTGGATTGGCGCGAGTGTGATG
>CAYRAX010000103.1:0-3533 GCA_964422285.1 uncultured Chthonomonas sp. | reverse complement strand
GATGCTGGCATCGGTGCTCATATTCAAATGGCAAAATCGAGGCAAGGCCGCCACTGCCAGCGAAATTTATGACCGATTCCACCCCAGTTTGCGCATTCAACACATGCTGCTCGTGGTTAGCTTCACGCTGCTCATCATCACGGGAATGCCGGTCCGTAACCCGCAGACCGAGCTACTGCGCCGCATTTATTTGAGCATCGGCGGATTGGAAGTCGGTAGGGTGATCCACCGCGCGGCTGGTGTTCTGCTCATTACAGTGTTCTTGTTCCACGTGTTCGAACTCATCTGGAAATGGAAGCAAGCTGGGTTCAAATTGTCGGCGTGGACGATGCTTCCGGGCAAGCAGGATTTGGACGATTTTGTCGCTGAATCCCGGTCCTACCTCGGCAATCAGGGCACGGTTCCCGCTTATGGGCGGTTCCATTTCCGCGAAAAGCTGGACTACTTCGCCGAATATTGGGGCATTCCGCTTATGGCGATCACGGGCCTGATTTTGTGGTTCCCGGTGACGCTGGGGAACTTGCTGCCGCCAATCGCCATCCCCATCGCGTTCATCGCCCACTCCTATGAGGCGGTGCTCGCGTTCATCGCGATCCTCACCTGGCACCTTTATAATACGTACTTCAACCCCAACCACTTCGCGCAGACGAGGCCATGGAATATCGGCTTGCTGACGATGGAAGATATGCACCATAAGCATCCGCTGGAAATCCAAGCTGCTCGCGATGGTGCCACCGAGAAACCTGCTGATGAAGGGAAACCAGAAGGGGAAGACGCTTCGAGCTAAGCCGACCTGGCGAATGCCTCGCTTACTGCTTGCTGGCGTCGATCTCCGGCATTTCGGTCGCGTAGATTAGTTCGCCCGCTTCGCCCGGTGCCGCGCCCTCGCTCGGGATGAATAACGTCACGACCAACCCGGATCGGCCATTGGGGAGGTGCAACAGGGTCCAAGTCGGGTTCGCAAACGACGTCGAACCGCCCGGCGTTTGGATCGGCAACTGCTTGTAGGCTTTGCCTCGCTGGCGCATCAAAATCCGCCAAGAAGCCCAGTCATTTTTCGTGATCTGCGCTTCCATCAGGTCAAATTTGCGACCCAGAAAATCGAGAGAATCGCGGTCGCCCATGTTGCCGTGATAGATCTTTTCAAGTGTTGATGTACCTTCCGCAACCGCCGAGGATGTCCAGTTTGAAAAGCCCGTCAGTCGGCCCGCCGCTTGGCGGTCGACGTCAGAATTTCGGTAGTAGTGGTGGCGCAACGCAATCGTTGAATTCGCCCAAGAGTTGCCCAAGGTAATGCCGTCGAAACTTGGTGTTCCCTCGGCCGATGGCGACAAAGTTCGCGGCAGCTCCGCTTGCGCGGCTGAGACGCCGGAGATCAAATTTGCGAGCGAATCGTAAGCGCGTACCCTGATCCAGTTTCCCGCCGGACCATCTTTCTCCCACGCAAGGACGAATTTGGCACCCACCTTTTGGATCGTTGGTTGATGCGCGTGATCGTCCAAAGTCACAACCCGTGCCCAGTCGACCAGATTGCTGGACCGCACGAGACGCGCGCGAAAAATCCCTCCAGATACGGAGTGGCAAACGCCCAGATAGTCATGGGGTCCAATCTCGATGATCTTGATGCAATCGAGCCCATTGCCTTCTGAATCTTTGGCGTCGAACTTACGGATCATGCTCGATCCGACATTAGCCACCAGAGGCTCGATGATTTGCCCCGGATTCAGGGTCACCAATTGCACAAACCATGCGATCATAAGCTGGGTTCTACCCGCTTAGCGCGCCATAGCACGCGACGGAAAAAACAGCAGCCTCTAAACGTTGTGAGAGGCTGCTGTCCGAGCTCAACTGGCAATCACCGGATTACTTTTTCGGTTCTTCGGCTGGCTCTTCTTTTTGTTCGCCGTGGCAATCCTTGCAAGGCGTGGTCTTCCATTCCTCGCCGATGTCGACCGGATGCTGGAAGTCCATGCCGCCAAAATCAGTCTTGACTTCGCCCTTCTTGCCCTGCGAAACGAATGTGTGACACGTTCGGCAGTCTTTGCTGATCACCTTGCCCGTGTCGCTCTTGAGTTTGTCGTTGTGGCAGCGGAAGCAACCGTTGAACCGCATATGATCCAGGTTGTCGTTGTGCGAGCGCCAGTCGGTTCGCATCTCGGGGAAGTAGTTCTGCTTGTAAATGGCTTGGATCGCGGCGATTGCGGAATCAAGCTTGGCCGCGCCGGTGGCCATGAAGGAGGCATAAGTCTCTTTGTAATAGGCATGAAGGTCGTCGCTGATTTTCTTCAGCGCTTCGGGCCGGGTCGCATACTTGGCGTCCAAAACTTCGACCGCCTTGGACTTGATTTCTGGCACCGTCTTGTCGATTGTGCCCGCGCTGAGCGCGGTATCCACCGCTTGAGCCGCCGATCTGAAGATGTGGGTCGGGCGATTGTGGCAGTCGATGCAGTCCACCACGCGCATATTCTCCTTCTTCAAGTCAGCTTCATTGACTTTTGCCGTGGAATCTCGAAAAACAGTGACCTTGCCATTCTTGTCCTTCATCTCCACGTACGGGATAACTTGACGTTCACGGTCGCTTGCGTAGTAACTCACCGTGCTGTCGAGATACATGTGGGCGTGGATGCCTTGGGCCTGTGCACCCTCGCCGCCGCCAATCTTCACCAGCATGCTGGTCGTGTGCTCGGTGTTTTCCTCATCCGAAAGGAAGTAGTCGTGCGTTCGAACCTTTTGGGTGAAAAAGTGCTTTGGCCAGTGGCATTGCTCGCACGTCTCTTTGGCCGGTCGAAGGTTCGCAATCGGCGTCTTAATGGGCCGCTCGTACTTATTGAATATCGTGGAGTAGACCTGGTACGAACCAGAAAGCTTGGATTTTACGTACCAATCGACGCCCGCACCAATGTGGCAACCCGCGCAAGTCACCCGCGCGTGGGGCGATCCTTGATAGGCCGTGTATTCGGGCTCCATGACGTTGTGGCACGTCGTTCCGCAAAACTGGACGGACTCGGTGTACTCATAGCCCTTATAGCTTCCAAACCCTGAAAGTGCGGTGAGGATCAAGCCGCCGAGAGCAAACGATGTGGCCAAGAAACGCTGGCGAGGTTGATTCAGGTCGATGATTGGCAGATCGGCCGGCAATTCACCGCGCTTTTCCCGTTTTCGCGCGCGCATCAAGCCGATGGCGGCAACGAACAACCCGAAGAACATCAGACCCGGTAGCGCGATGTAGGTCACCAGGCCGCTATATGAGTTGGAAAATCCTCCGAAAATGTCGAAGATGATGAGAATGACCGCGAGCACGAACATCACGGTCGCGAAGGTCATTCCAAAAAGGGTCGTTGCGTTATAGAAAATGGGTGGTAATCGACGTTTCATGAATGTATCAGCCCGTTGCGATCACCCAAAGACATATTTTTTTGTTGCGGCCGCAAAGGCATCCTTTGATTTTGTCTTACCACAAACCTAAGCTGTCGTGCATCCTCATTTTTGAGCACTCATAGCTTCGATCCAGGAATCTGGCTTGCTTGCCGGAC